>NZ_JAPUEW010000012.1:0-4066 GCF_027492335.1 Klebsiella sp.
GTATAGCTTGTTGTTTTGCCATTCATACATAACACTAAAGCCTCATTGCAAACACCTGAAAAAACAAATAAAGAAGGAATCACTATGTCATCTCCGCTAGCCAGTCAATTAACCCAACGCTTCTTCCGCTATCTGGCGATCACCAGCCAGAGCGACCCGCACGCGACCACCCTGCCCACTACGCCGGGACAACACGCGATGGCGCAGGCGCTTGCCGATGAGTTACGACAGCTGGGCCTGGATGAAATCGTGATTGACGAACACGCTACCGTCACGGCGGTTAAAAAAGGCAATGTTCCCGGCGCGCCGCGGATTGGCTTTATTACCCATATCGATACCGTCGACGTCGGCCTGTCGCCGGATATTCATCCACAGATTCTGCGCTTTACAGGTGAAGATCTCTGTTTGAATGCTGATAAAGATATTTGGCTACGAGTGACGGAACATCCGGAAATCGCCGCTTATCCGGGTGAAGATATCATTTTCAGCGACGGCACCAGCGTACTCGGAGCCGATAATAAATCCGCCGTGACGGTGGTGATGACGGTGCTGGAAAACCTGACGGCGGAGCATCGCCACGGTGATATCGTTGTCGCGTTTGTCCCGGATGAAGAAGTTGGCCTGCGCGGGGCCAAAGCGCTGGATCTTTCCCGCTTTGTCGTCGACTTCGCCTGGACTATCGACTGCTGCGAGCTGGGCGAAATCGTCTATGAGAACTTTAACGCCGCAGCAGCAGAGATCCGCTTTACCGGCGTCACCGCTCACCCGATGTCGTCAAAAGGTGTGCTGGTCAATCCCTTGCTAATGGCTACCGATTACATGAGCCATTTTGACCGCCAGCAAACCCCGGAGCATACCGCCGGACGCGAAGGCTACGTCTGGTTTAACGGTATCCAGGGCGATCAAAACAGCACACTGCTACAGGCCAGCATTCGCGATTTTGACCTTGAAAGTTTTAACCGTCGCAAGCAGCAGATTGGCGAAGTAGCGCAAAAAATCGCCGTGCAGTATCCAACAGGCAGCGTCGAATTTCACGTCAGCGACACTTATAGCAACATCAGCAATGCGATTGGCGAAGATCGCCGGGCCATCGACCTGATGTTTGAGGCGATGGAAAGCTTAGGGATCACACCGAAACCGACGCCGATGCGCGGAGGCACCGACGGCGCGGCGCTATCGGCAAAGGGAGTATTAACACCAAACTTCTTTACCGGCGCGCACAACTTCCACTCGAAATTTGAGTTTCTGCCACTGCGCGCCTTTGAGGCCTCTTATCAGACCGCGTTACAGCTCTGTCTGCTAGCCGCGCGTTAAATCGGTTTGCGTGCCAGCATAGTGGCAAAACGCAGCTTAATGCGATTACCGTTGGCGTCGGTGCGATGCAGTTCGCCGACGTCTTCGTTGTACTTGAGGAACTCCCAACCCGCGTAATAATTACGCAGCTCTTGCGGTTTAAAGGCAAACGGGAAACCAACGGTGCACGGATAGTCTTCAGTATCCATCGCCGCGACGATCAGGTTGTATCCACCAACTTTAGTGCAGCGCTGCATGTTATCAATAAGCCCCGGGATCGTCTTTGCCTCAAGGAACATCATCACCACGGTGGAGAGAATAAAATCATACTCGCCGTCAAAGCTCAGCGAGTTAAGGTCCTTAATCGCCGCCTGCAGGTTCTCCAGCCCTTCCGCCTGACGAATACTTTCGAGATTGCTGATGCTGCCCGGGTTTTTATCCCATGCGGTAACGTCAAAGCCATTAGCCGCCAAATAAAGGCTATTGCGCCCGTTACCGCAGCCCAGATCCAGCGTCTTGCCCGGCGCAATCAGCGTCGCGGCATGCACCACTTCCGAGTGGGTGCGGGTCATACCGTATTTATCGGTAAAGTAGTTTTCATCACGAAGAGTCATGGTTAATCCTTATTTTTTAATAACGTGTCGCGTTCGACGCGAATCAGCAGTTTGCCGCGCATCAGCAGCAGAAAGGTTCGTATCAGCAGTATCCCGATGATCAGATTGGTAAAAATAAATAATGGGATCGCCAGTGTGTGGAAAAAGCCGTCAGGATGAGTGTGGCCAAGATGCAGCCCGGTCGTCGCCAGAGCGGAAATACCGAACGAGAAACTCCAGAACGACGCGTTAAACGGCTGGCGCAAATACCACGGCATCAGGCGCAACATAAACAGCAACTGGAGCAAGCCGTAGCCAAACAGCAGCTTAGCAAAGGTATCCGCTTCCCCACCGTTGACGCTCAACCAGGCGCTGCACGCCACCAGTGCCGGGGCCAGTTGAATGCCCAGCGAGGTTCGCATGGCGGTCGGCAGTTCGCCATCGCTGCGCAGACGCTGCAAAATCACCGGCTCCAGGCTGAGCCACGAGAAGATCCCCGCGCCAAGAAACACCAGCCCGGCATCGTTAAAACCCAGCGCGCCGCAGGCCATGGCGCTAATAAAGTTGTTCGCCACCGTCGGCAAGTAGAGACCCGGCGTCGTCGCCTCTCCGGGGTGTTGTCCCCGCCATAGTCCGGCGCTTTGCCAGGCTGAATAGGAGAGCTGTAGCACCACGCCAAGACTAAACAGGACCAGCGATAGCGAGCGCAGCCATGGCACAAAGCCGATGGAGACCAGCATGGTGGTCGCCGGAAAAAGGCTGACAAAGCTGCTGGCGACCGGGTGACGCATCTCTTGCAGTACGCTATGCGGAAAACGTAGCGCCCGCGAAATAAACGCGACCGCCAGCAGCGCCCAAATGACCATCGCCAGAATCACCAGCCCGTCACCAATAGCCCGGCTCACCGGCCAGATGGTACTGGCATAGCGCCAGGCGAAGCCCATACCGATAATGCCCAGCACCATGCCAAAGTAACCCGCCGGTAAATTTATTACCTGACTCTTATTCTGGTTTTTATTCATTTTGTTTAATATTTCAATTTATCTTAAGTTGCATTTTAAAAGAACCTTCAAAAACGCGCTACGGAGTTTTTTGCTATCTTTATGTTAACCATACGTAATGAGAAAGTCCGATGCGCAAATATTGCCTCAGTGAGAAGGTTCGCCAGTTTCACTATGAAGAGGACGGGAACAAACATAGCGTAAATCTGCGGCAAATTGTCGCCTTGCGTGATTTCTCTGACGTGAAAGTCGGGGACGAAGGCGGCTGGCTGGACGATGAAGAGGCGCTGAGCCACAGCGGCGGGTGCTGGATTTATGATGCCAATAGCGCCGTTTTTGATGGTTCGAGGATTGAGGGCAACGCGCGGTTGACCGGCGAGTGCGTGATCGGTCACGGAGTCATCATTAGCGATAACGCCCGTCTGGATAGCGTACACATCAGCCACTACGCACGAGTAAGTGACAACGTCACAATAGAGTCATCCCGAATTCGTGGTTGTTGTCATCTGGCGGACGACGCGCGGATCCTCCCCCACAGCTTGATTATCGCCGCTCAGGGGCTCACCGCCGACAATGATAAGATCTTGCGTATTTATCAGCGGGCGACAGTCAGTACATCGCGGATTGTCCATCAGGCGCAAATTTACGGTGATGCCTTTGTCGAATATGCGTTCGTCGAACATCGAGCGGAGATTTTTGACAATGCCCGGCTGGAAGGCAACAACGAGAACGATGTTTGGGTTTGTGATAACGCCAGAGTCTATGGCAACGCGCGGATTATCGCCGGGCGCGAAGAGGACGCCATTCCAACCCTGCGTTACAGCTCGCAGGTCGCAGAAAATGCAATCGTAGAAGGAAACTGCCTGCTTAAGCATCGGGTGATGGTCGGCGGCCATGCGCACCTGCGCGGTGGGCCAATCCTGCTTGATGATGAGGTATTAATAGAGGGAAACGCAGCTATCTGTGGTGATGTGATAATCGAACATCAGGTGGCAATTCGCGACGGCGCACGAGTTGAGGCAAGTGCTGGCGATGCCATTCATATTCGTGGCGCAAAGGTTATTAGCGGCGACGAGCATATTACCCGTACGCCAATCGTCGGTTTTCTGTAAGCCTTACTCCCCGGGGGCGGCGCTCAACGCGCCTTGCCCGGGCTACGGATCCGAGCGGTCTGTGGGT
>NZ_JAPUEW010000012.1:4166-25696 GCF_027492335.1 Klebsiella sp.
GGGGGCGGCGCTCAACGCGCCTTGCCCGGGCTACGGATCCGAGCGGTCTGTGGGTGTTATAGCCCGGACAGATGCGCAGCATCGCCTCCGGGAAGAACCAGCATATTACCCGCACGCCCATAGTCATTTTTTTGTAAGCTTTACTCCCGGGGGCGGCGCTCAACGCGCCTTGCCCGGGCTACGGATCCGAGCGGTCTGTGGGTATTGTAGCCCGGACAGATGCGCAGCATCGCCTCCGGGAAGAACCAGCATATTACCCGCACGCCCATAGTCATTTTTTTGTAAGCTTTACTCCCGGGGGCGGCGCTCAACGCGCCTTGCCCGGGCTACGGATCCGAGCGGTCTGTGGGTATTGTAGCCCGGACAGATGCGCAGCATCGCCTCCGGGAAGAACTCCGGGTTTATTGCCCATCACAATCAATAATTCGCCCGTAGATATTCTGGTCATCATACGAACCGTTAAGGAACTCGGCCTGCTTCAGACACCCTTCAAGCGTAAAACCATTGCGTAACGCTACCTGATTGCTCTTATGGTTCGCCACCCGGCATTTGATCACAAACCGGCGAACCGTACCGCTGCGAGCGTAATAATCCATAAAAGCCTGTAGCGCCTGAGAAAGCAGCCCCTGTCCATTATGACTTTCGTCAATCCAGTAGCCGATATATGCGGTCTTGTTAATCGGTTCAATCTGGTTAAACGACAGCACGCCGATAATTTCTTCATGCAAAAAGAGCAAAAACATTTTGGCGTAGCCGCGTTGATGCAGCATTACGTTGCCCTGCACGTGACGACGGGTTTCATCTTCGTGGCTGACCTCAGCAGGCCAGCTCAGTGATTGTTGAAGCCAGTGCTGGTTTTTAATCACCAGTTGGTGCAACTCAGTGACGTGACGTTCATCGACAGCACGCAGGGAAAGGGTGTCGGTCACAGGGATTTGTTCTGGCATGGCGGTATTTTCAGCAGACATAGCGCACTCTTACAGAGGGACAAACGCCCGCAGAATCTCCTCTGCGGGCGGGACAACGAGCGATTACTTCATCACCCGATCATCAACGTAGTTGCGCTTATCCGGCGCTGGCGGGAAATACTGATACAGCCAGGTTTCGCTTATCGCCTCCCCCTGGCAGCGCAGGAACATACGCATCTCCACCGGGTCGGTAGAATCCGAGGTCGGATACCAGTCAAACTGGATGCGATAGCCATCAAACGGTTCAACGTAGAGGATCTCTATCTGCTTCGCTTCGCCGCTCGAGAGAGTAATCACCGGCTCAATGCCCTTCGGCGCAGCAGCTTTCAGATCGCCGCCGACAAAATCGATGGCAAAGCGACGGGTCCATTTATCCGGATAGTGTTCACCCGGTGCCCAGCCTTCCGGGAAGCCGCCCATACCGGTACGCGTTGCCATGACGCGAGCCAGCGGAGAGCGAACCGGCGGCTGCGCACTCCAGTAGAGACGATAGCGGAAGTCCAGTTCGTCCCCGGCTTTTACCGGTTTCGCTGGCTGCCAGAAGCAGACGATGTTGTCCAGCGTTTCGCCGGTCGTCGGGATCTCCATCAGGCTAACGGCGCCCTTGCCCCACTGGTTACGCGGTTCAACCCACAGGCTTGGGCGCTTGTTGTACCAGCCCATGATGTCCTGATAGTGGGAGAAATCGCGATCCAGCTGTAACAGGCCAAAACCGCGCGGGTTCTTATCCTGGTAGGCGTTAAATTGCAGCTTTTGCGGGTTGTTCAGCGGGCGACAAATCCACTCGCCGTTGCCCAGCCACATTGACAAACGATCGGAGTCATGGATTTGCGGATGGATGGTGTCGCACATCCGGCGTTCGTTGTTGCCGCAGCTGAACATACTAGTCATCGGCGCAATGCCCAGCTGTTTGATGTCTTTACGCGCATAGATGTGGTTTTCCACATCCATAATCACCTGCGTTTCCTGGCAGTTGACGACAAACTTATAGGCCCCGGTGACGCTCGGGCTGTCGAGCAGTGCGTATACAGTAAATACCGTCGCTCCCGGTTTGGCGGTTTCAAACCAGAAAGAGGTGAAGTCCGGGAACTCTTCCGGCGTATCGGTAAAGGTGTCGATAGCCAGTCCACGGGCAGAAAGACCATACTGATAAGTACTGTCCACCGCGCGGAAGTAGCTTGCACCGAGGAAAGCGACGATATCGCGACGCGCCAGCTCCGGGGCTTTAAAGACGCGGAACCCGGCAAAACCAAGATCGCTCTGGCCTTCCAGCTGTTTGGTGTCGACGCCAGCGTCATTGTATTTAAACAGCTCCGGGCGGAAATGAATTTCCCGCGCCTGCTGGCTTTGCGAATCCAGCGAGAACATGCGCACGCGGCGGCGGAAGCCCATGCCGACGTGGAAAAACTGAATATCCAGCTTGCGCTCTTCGATATTGCTCCACAGGGAGTGTGCCGCATCATACTGAATGCTGTTGTAGGCCTGCGGGGTCAGGTTCGCCAGCGTCGGCGGCAGATCGCGAGGCGCTCCGCCCCAGGGTTGACGGGCAAGGTCATGCGCCATCGATTGCAGCACGGAGTAGTCAAAACGGCGCGTCAGCCCATCGGCAATTCCCGAATCCTCGGCAAACGCGGCTTTACTGAACAGAGAGGCGACTCCTGACGTTCCGCATACGGCGGCAACAGCCATGGAAGATTTGAGAAAACGTCTGCGGTTCATGCCTGAGAAAGCATCCTTATTCATAGGTGAATTGAGACGCGACGTAACAAACTCATGCGTCGTGAATGTCGCTCACTCTAGACAAAAACGATTGATAATCCAATTGTTGGCGGCAGAAAAAGCGTGAAAAAAATATGTCCACCGGACCAGACCGAATTCCCCCGCAGGTCAGACCTCGGGGGAATGGCGATTATTTGACGCTGACGTCAATACCGGGGAAGTATTTACCCGCCAGACGCGTGATGGTGCCGTCAGCGCGAACTTTATCGATAGCCGCGTTCAGCTGTTTTTGCGTCGCCTCATCCCCTTTGCGCAGGCCGTAGCCAATCCCGCTGCCGAGAATAGTATCGTCAGCCACCGGTTTGCCGATAAAACCAAATCCTTTGCCCTGCGGTTTGCTAAGGAATCCTGCCTGCCCGGCAGCGGACATCACCAGAGAGGCATCAATGCGCCCGTTAAGCAGATCGGCCCACGCCATATTCTGGTCTTTATAAGCGATGACGGTAACGCCGTGCTTTTCCCAGTGCTCTTTGGCGAAGGTTTCCTGAATCGATCCTTGCAGAACGCCAATGGTTTTCCCCTTCAGCCCTTCCGGTGTCGCCTGCATCCCGCTATCCGCCTTGCCTACCAGTTGCGAAGGGATACGGTAAATAGGTTGCGTAAAATCAATACTCTTGCGCCGCTGCTCGGTAATGTTCATTGCCGAGTTAATCGCATCGAACTTCTTCGCCACCAGCCCCGGGATCAGGGCATCAAACGACGTTTCAACCCAGCTGCATTTCAGCTGCGCCGCCTGGCAAATTGCATTACCTAGTTCGATATCAAATCCCACCAGTTCCCCTGCCGCGTTGCGGCTTTCGAACGGTGGATATTCTGCTTCGACGCCGTAGCGCAGCTCGCTGGCCGCCAGCGAGGAAAAAGTGCAAATCATCCCCAGCGCGAGGGTAAAGGCTTTTATCTTCATCAGGTGGCTCCTTAGCGTGGCTTAACGTGACACAGTGCCCGTGCACCGGCCCGCAGTGTCGCTTCATCTTTGGCAAAAGAGAGGCGAATTAGTTTGTTATCAGTGCCATCGGTATAAAACGCCGACAGCGGGATCGTGGCAACGCCATAATCGGTAATCAACCGTTTAACCATCTCGCTATCGCTTTCCTCGCTGAAATGACCGTAGTCCGCCAGCAGGAAGAAAGAGCCCGCACTCGGCAGCAGCCGAAACGGCGAGTCCACCAACAACTGCACGAGCAGATCGCGCTTTTGCTGATAAAACGAGGCCAGCGAGAGCCAGGATTGCGGGTCGCGCATATGTTCAGCGAAGGCATACTGCATCGGGGTATCGGCGGAAAACATCAGAAACTGATGCACCTTGCAAATTTCGTCCATCAACGCAGCCGGGGCGACACAGTAACCCACCCGCCAGCCGGTGACATGATAGGTTTTGCCAAATGAGGAGATAATCACGCTGCGCTCCGCCAGGTGCGGGTGAGTCGCCATTCCGTGATGCTGTGCACCATCAAAAACCACGTGTTCATAAACTTCATCTGACAGGATCACAATGTCGGTATGGCGAGTGAGCGCCGCTAGCTGGGCTAAATCATCCGCAGAAAACACCTGCCCGCTTGGGTTGTGCGGAGTATTAATAATGATCATCCGCGTACGTGGGGTAATCGCCGCGCGAACCTCATCCCAGTTCACGGCAAAATCCGGTACCGTCAGCTTAATCGCTACCGGCGTCCCCCCTTGCAGGCGCACGATTGGCGCATAGCTATCAAAAGAGGGCTCGAAATAGATGACCTCATCGCCAGGATGCACCAGCCCGCTAATGGCGGAGTAGATCCCCTGACTGGCGCTGGCGGTAATCAACACCTCGTCGTCCACATCGTAATGCGTGCCGTACAACGCGGCGATTTTTTCGGCGATGCGCTCTTTCAGCACGCGCAAACCGGTCATCGGCGCGTACTGGTTATGTCCCTGCGCCATTGCCCGGGTCACGCCTTCGACAAGGTGTTCGTCGCAGGAGAAATTCGGTGCGCCCTGAGACAGGTTTACGGCATTATGCTGCGCGGATAGCTGACCAATCACGGTAAAAATAGTGGTGCCGACATCCGGCAGTTTAGAGCGGGTGCTCACCGAAGAACTGAGGGCCATGGTTAATCCTTTTTCACTTTATTTGCATAAGCATTCAATCCAAAGGTTCGGGAGACGACAAACGAATTGTTGTCATAGTAGCTATGCACAGCGATCATGGCTTAAGGTGAAAAACGGCCAGCAGAACTGCCGACCGTGAGAGTAATTATTTCTGATTTAAGAGGTTAAAGCTGGTCATCAGATTGCGATAGTCCGGGATATGGTTGGAGAACAAGGTCCCCAGACCTTCAACATCATTGCGCCAATCGCGATGTAGCTCACAGGCTGCGCCAAACCACGACATCAGCTGCACACCCGCCTGCGACATACGATCCCATGCGGCATCGCGGGTAATCGGATTAAACGTGCCGGACGCGTCGGTTATCACAAAGACATCAAAGCCCTCTTCAATCGCTGACAGTGCCGGAAATGCCACGCAAACTTCGGTCACGACGCCGGCGATAATCAGTTGCTTTTTACCCGTGGCTTTGACGGCCTTAACAAAATCTTCGTTATCCCAGGCATTAATGTTGCCAGGACGGGCAATGTAAGGCGCGTCCGGGAACTGCTCTTTCAGCTCCGGCACCAACGGGCCGTTGGGACCATTTTCGAAGCTGGTGGTTAAGATGGTCGGCAGGCCGAAGTACTTCGCCAGGTCGCCAAGGGCAAGGACGTTGTTCTTGAACTTATCAGGATCGATATCGCGCACAAGTGATAACAGTCCCGTTTGGTGATCCACCAGCAGCACAGCGGCATCATTTTTATCCAGACGAACATACGGTTTGGCCATGATCTCTTCCTCATTTCGACATCAGATTTTCCGCCAGATTGCAGCTTCGGCGGGTATTTATACCCTAAATAATTCGAGTTGCAGAGAAGGCGGCAAGTGAGCGAATCCCCGGGAGCTTACTCTGGTAAGTGACTGGGGTGAACGACAAATCTGCCTGGAGCAGATTTGAACGTCGCTTGCGACGGCCCGTAAGGGCGAGGCCCATGGATGGGCCGAGTAATCTGCGGCCAACACACCTGCAACTTGAAGTATGACGGGTATGGTTAACAGGGCTGATAATAGTGTAATCACTGGCTGAGGATTAGCCGCTGAATGTGAGACGCATTGTCCCATTTGCGGAACAAGCCGTGGCATACTGCTAAAAACCAATACCCACTGCGGGGATATTCCCGGCACTTTTTTGTCTTTAATTTCAGGAAGAAAATAATGAGCAAAAATGTCGTTATCTGTTGTGATGGAACCGGTAATGAAGTGAAGGCAGAGCTGTCAAACGTGCTGAAGCTTTACCGGGTAATGAGCAAAAACGCAGCGCAATGCGTCTATTATCAACCTGGAATTGGCACTATTGGTCAGCACAACGCCTGGCAACAGTTACGACAAAAAGTCCGCGGATGGTTTGAACTCGCCACTGGTTTCGGCCTGGATAAAGACATCCTTTGCGCCTACCGCTTTCTTTGTGAAAATTATGCTCAGGGAGATAAAGTGTGGCTTTTCGGCTTTAGCCGTGGGGCGTACACTGTTCGCGTACTGGCGGCCATGGTAAACATGATTGGCCTGCTCAATAAAGACCAATTGAATCTCGCCGAATACGCCCTCGCCGCCTACAAGCGCGCAAGTTTAAGCAATGAACCGCCTCGTCAGAGCAAGCAGCCCTCTTCAGCGCTGGCCGATGCATGGCACTTCTCACGGGTCGCCGGAACGCGGATGATTCAGATTGAGTTTATCGGCGTGTGGGACACCGTCTCCTCAATATTGATCCCGAAAAAATTCGGCCTGCTGCTGGATGTGGAAAAGCTGCTCTATACCCAGAAAAACCCCATTGTGAAGTGCTTTCGCCAGGCCATTGCCATCGATGAGCGGCGTCGGATGTTTCGACTACATCACTGGCTTGAACCTCAATCTTTTAGAGCCAAACCTTTTAAGCCTGAAAGCGATATTACGCAGGACGTCAAACAGGTCTGGTTTGCGGGCGTTCATGCGGATATCGGTGGCGGATATCCGGAAACGGAGAGCGGCCTGTCAAAATTTCCGCTGGCCTGGATGATAGAAGAAGCCCGGTCGTACGGCCTGCTGGTGAATCAGGCCAATATTAATCAAATGGTTTTCGGCAAGCCGCGGCAAGGCAGTAAATATCGCTACGCCGCACCGGATGAGATGGCTGAGATACACCGCTCATTGACGCTGTCCTGGATCCCTCTCGAATGGTTACCTAAAAATGTGAAAGCCAGGGAATGGCATGAGCGTCGGGACTGGCTGGGTTGGTATGTTCCGCGAGGGGAACCAAGGTTGATTCCTGAGAGCGCGCTGATTCACCAATCCGTTAAGCAGCGCATGGCATCAAGCGACTATCGGCCAGTTAATCTCCCTCAACGCTACGAGTGGGTTGGCGAGGCGGGTAGCGAACCGCTGGCCCCCTCTGAACAGCCCACCGACAGGGTGACTTGCGCGATATAGCCATGACATACTGGTTATGATCAAAACGCATAGCTGGAGGCGACATGTCGCGAAGCGCCCTACCATTTAATACCGTGGAAACCTTTCTGGTCACCGCCAGGCATCTCAACTTAACCCATGCCGCCCGCGAGCTGTGCCTGACGCAGGGGGCGGTCAGCCGACAGATTGCGGCGCTGGAAAGCTGGTTTGGTTTCCCGTTGTTTGTTCGCCACGCTCGCGGGCTGCGTCTTTCCCCGCAAGGTAGCGCGCTCTACCCGGAGCTACAATCCGCTTTTGCCCGCCTGGTCACGGTCGCTGAGCAGGCCCGTCAGCAGCAAACCGTGGTGCGTCTGAAAGCACCTACCTGCGCCATCCGCTGGCTGGTACCGCGGCTGGTAGCCATTGAGCAATGCCATCCGGAACTGCAGGTCGCCCTGACCACTACCACCGAACATAGCGTTAATTTCAAAACCGAGCCTTATGACGCAGCGATCATCTTCGGCAGCCACCACAGCGCGGGCGAACTGTTGTTTGAAGAGGCGTTGACGCCGGTGATGAACCGCCCGGCGGCTGACGATAACCCACTGAGTGAGATGACCTTTTTACATCCGACGCGGGACAAAACCGACTGGTCGCTGTGGCTGGCGCAATTTTCCCCCGAGAAACCGCTGCCGATGAGTAAAAACCAGCATTTCGATACGATGGATCTGGCGATAACCGCCGCCATGCAGGGGCTGGGGATAGCTATCGCCGACGAAACTCTGGTGGCAGAGGATTTACGCGCCGGTCGTCTGACGCGCCCTTTTGCCCTTAGCGTGAAAACCGGTGCTAGCTATCGGCTGGTAGTGCGAGCCTCACAAAGCAAAGCCGACGGACTGGCGCGCTTTCGTGAAGAGCTGATTAATCCAGGGTCACATGATGTTTCATGACCCGGCGAAACAGCGCCAGGCGAGCGCGCATAAAGCGGTTTTCCACTTTAAAACCCGCCTGCTTGTGCAACCCAATTCGCAACAACCGATCGCGCCCACGCAGGCTGGCGGGCCAGCGTACCGTCCCTGAAAGCTCCTGGCAGCCGCCGCCCGCTCGCCGGGCGAATTCAACCCAGTAATTCGCAACCTGCGCCGCAAAAGCCCGATCGCGCTCATTTGCATAATTACGCACCGGCTCAGCCAGTTCGAGATTATCAAAAACGTATGCCACTTCGTTACCGTGCCACGCGCCGTGCGGATAGGTTTCATGCTCGGCCTCGGCAACATAATCAAACCAGTAGCGCCAGCACGGCTGCCCTACCCGCTGCTGCGCCTGCATGACCACGTACCCCAGCGTGGTAAACGCCATGTCGCGACACACTTCACGTCCCAGCGCTTCATCCCCCTTGATGCCAGGGTAGAGTAATTTAATTAACCCGAGACCAAAGCGGCGTTCGCGACGCAGTTTCTGGATTTGCCCGGCGATATCGACACCAAACACCGCCATGACGCTGGCCTCGTCGCTGTTTGAACCAATCATCACCGGCAGCGGATGCTGGCGTCCGCTAAAGAAAGTTTCCAGCATCGGCTGCGGCAGGACAGCATCGCCAACGATAGGTGCCGGGCCGATAGTTAAAGGCCCGGTCAGCGACCAGAACGACTCGGCAGGGATCGCCCGGAGCTGTTCGGCGCTAGCCTGCGGCAAAGCGAAATGTTCAGCGATCAATTGCCCCTTCGCCAGCGCCTTCTCGCGCGGCAAATCCGGCAAGGTATAGCCGCTCTGAATGATCGCTTTATGAAACAACCCTTTGGCTTTCGGCGAGGTCAGCAACGACAGCACGCTGCGCGCTCCGGCGGATTCGCCGAACAGCGTGACGTTGGCAGCATCGCCGCCGAAGGCATGGATGTTTTCCTGAACCCATTGCAGCGCGGCAATCTGGTCGAGCAGAGCAAAATTATAGATTCTTTCGCCATCTTCGCCTTCCAGCGCTGGATGAGCAAAAAAGCCCAGATGTCCCAAGCGGTAGTTGACCGTCACCACCACCACCTCGCGGGAAGCCAGCGCTTTACCGTCGTAGGGTGGCAAGCTGCCGGCACCGATGGTGTAACCACCGCCATGCAGCCAGACCATCACCGGTAAAGCGCGCGCCCGAGCGGCGGGTGACCAGACGTTAAGGTAGAGACAATCCTCTGAGAAGCGGCCAGGATCGCCGCCGCCAAGCTCACGGCAATACTCAATATCCTGCCAGCTGGAAGCGGAGAATGTATCAGCCTGACGCACGCCCTGCCAACGGGCGGCAGGCTGCGGTGCGCGCCAGCGAAGATTGCCGACGGGCGGTGCGGCATAGGGAATGCCGCGCCAGATGTGTATTCCCGCTTCGGAGGTGCCCGATAAGATGCCCTGCTGGGTTTTCACCAGCGGGGTAGACGGATTCTGCATGACCTGCTTCCTTTAACGACTCATGCCAGCAGAGTACTGATTTCACAGCAGACCGCAACGTCGTTTGCTGCGCTCTTCCGCCTGTCGATACAGTTCAAACTCATCATAAACCGAACCGCCAAGCGCCGTTTCAAAGGCCTCGCGGCTGGCGTTGCCATGGCTATGAGACTGGATCTCATTGCTCAGGTTCGACTGAAAAATCCCCGCGGCGCTCACCGGTAAGAAGTCTTCATAAATAATCGGCTGGGCAATGACCCAACCACGTTCGATTAATGGCTGCGGATCATCACCCGGTCGAAACGCCTGGCGATGCGCTTCGCCTGATGGGGTCAGACGGTAGCGGAACCAGGCCAGTCCCTGCTGGCGCAGCAGAAATTCGCTGTCAGGGAACGCGTTAAAGACTTCCTGCAAATGGCGCTGGTGATTAAGATTATCTTTGCCCACCCCAGCCTCGCTGAGCAGTCGGTCATAGAGGGCGCGGCCCTTCGGCGTCAGCGCAATGCCGCGCTGCTCAATTTCGCCAAAGCGGGCGGTGTGCGTGCCTTTATGCTCCCCGGCAAACATCACCGGCTCCTCAAGAGCCTTAAAACTGGTCTGACGCAGTAAAATCGGGACTTCACGCCTCGGCGGCCCTTCAATCAGCGCTTTCGGCGTGATACCGCATTCCGGCATTAGCGCCTGTACCCGGTCAATATCCAGCGTGCGTGGGGTCAGATGATTAATATGGCAGCCGGGGAAACAGACCACATCGGCAATCAGCCGGTGTTCTTCATGCAGCGCGTGATAGGTTTCATCATCAACGGTGGCATGGCGATGCCAGCGAAAGGTTTCCAGCGCCTGGTTGACAAACTCACGTGCTTCAACGGAGGTGAATTCACCCTTCTCTTCATAAAGCGCCATCAGTTCACGACAGCGAGGAGTGAAAATATCGCGGCGGGCGAGAATTTGCGCCGCCCGATTGCGCAGCTCAACGTTAGCAATTAACTCCAGGCGCAGCAGCGAAGTAAAAACCCGAAACGGATTGCGCGCCAGCGCCGAGTCGTCAATGGGCCGAAACGCGGTCGAGTGAACCGGGACCCCGGCCTGCGACAGATCGTAATAGCTAACGGGATACATTCCCATGATGGCAAACATGCGACGTAAGGTCGCTAGTTCCTCCGCCGTTCCGACGCGGATCGCACCGTGACGTTCAACGTTCAGCCGCGCCAGCTCATCGGCATTGGCCAGTTGTTCATGCAGCTTCGGGTTATTTTCCAGTACTGCCAGATTAACGTCGGCCACCAGCTCCAGTAACGTCCCGTACTGGGGAACTTCCTGCTGGTACATCGCCGACATCGCCTGCGAAAAGTGTTCCCGAATATCATCAGCCGTGATGGTGTTCGCCATGATGTCTTACCTCCAGTGAATACTCCCTGGAGTGTAGGAAAGCTGCTCGCAGGCGGCGGGAAGAATTTACAAACTGTGATGCGGATAGCTGAGCGACCTCTTTTAGCTGACCACTTCATAACCACTGGTTATGAAAAACACCCTTTAATTTCACTTTAAATTAACAAAACATTTACACAAACTGCTTATGGCGATATTACAACAACATGCCCCTCTACCGATAAAACGGAGTACCCTATGAACGATAAATGGTCACCGCGCGAGGTTCTGCATCGCGACTACAACAGCCATCCTCCCGCTTACGCGCCGGGCTACAAAACCAGCGTTCTGCGTTCACCGCGCAATGCGCTGATCTCCCTTCAAAACTCACTCTCAGAAATTACCGGACCGGTGTTTAGCAGTGATGATCTGGGCGCACTGGATAATGACCTTATCCTTAATTATGCCAAAGAGGGTTTGCCCATCGGCGAGCGCATCATTGTGCACGGCTACGTTCGCGATGGGTTTGGCCGTCCGATGAAAAACACGCTGGTTGAAGTCTGGCAAGCTAACGCAGGCGGTCGCTATCGGCATAAGAAAGATCAATATCTTGCTCCCATCGACCCTAACTTTGGCGGCTGTGGCCGGGTACTGACCGACGAAAACGGCTATTACTGTTTTCGCACCATTAAGCCAGGCCCCTATCCGTGGCGCAACCAGGCGAGCGACTGGCGACCGGCACATATCCACTTCTCTCTTTCCGGCGAAGCCTGGGCGCAGCGCTTAATCACTCAAATGTATTTCGAAGGCGATCCGTTGATTAAACAGTGCCCTATCGTCAAAACCATCAATAATGATGACGCTATTCGGACGTTAATCGCCGAGCTGGATACCCACGCCGCCGTGCTGCTGGACTCTCTGGCCTACCGTTTTGACCTTGTGCTACGCGGTCATCGCGCGACGTTGTTCGAAAACCGCACTCAGGGGGCTGCCCGATGAAAGATTTTTTACCTGAAACTGCTTCACAGACCGCCGGTCCTTACGTACACATCGGCCTTGCGCCGGACGCCGCCGGTTTTCACATCTTTGAAAAGAACTTTGGTCCGACGTTGACCACGCCGGCCACCGAAGGCGAACGAATTACTATCGAAGGCCGGGTGATTGATGGCTCCGGGACGCCGGTACGCGATGTGCTGCTGGAAATCTGGCAGGCCAATGCCGCCGGGCGTTATAACCACCCTGACGACAGGCAGCAGAACAAAAAGCAGGATGCGGAATTTCGCGGCTGGGGGCGTAGCTGCTCGGACTTTACCAGCGGTATCTGGCGCTTTGAAACGATTAAACCCGGCTCCGTTATCGGTCGCGATGGCCGCGTAATGGCACCGCATGTGAATTTATGGGTAGTGGCACGCGGGATTAACATTGGCCTCAATACGCGGATGTACTTCTCCGATGAACAGGATGCGAATCAGGCCGACCCGGTACTGAATCTGATTGAATGGGAAGTGCGCCGACAGACTCTTATCGCGCACCGCGAAGTTCGCGGCAATGAAATCGTGTACCGCTTCGATATTCATTTGCAGGGCGAGAACGAAACCGTCTTCTTCGATATCTAGCATTTCTCTTCTTTTCATGCCCCCGCTCGCCGGGGGCCTCTCTTTTTAACAATCTCAACAAAATCAACTTGTAAAATAATAAGATAAAATGTTAATAATATTTTGCTATGAAGTTAACAAATTTAATCAACATTACTTGTCACTGGCGCACCTCTGTTTTTAACATTGATTATGCAAAAAAATGGTCTTTTCAGTCAGCGCATTCGCTTGCGCCATCTACATACCTTCGTGGCCGTCGCTCAACAAGGAACGCTTGGGCGTGCGGCTGAAACCTTAAATCTTAGCCAACCGGCTTTATCAAAGACGCTCAATGAGCTTGAACAGCTAACCGGCACGCGGCTGTTCGAGCGCGGGCGGCTGGGTGCACAGCTCACGCTGGTCGGTGAACAGTTTCTGACTCATGCCGTTAAGGTGCTTGATGCGCTCAATACCGCGGGCCAGTCGCTGAATCGCAAAGAAGGTCTTAACAGCGACATCGTGCGTATTGGGGCCCTTCCTACTGCCGCTCTGGGCGTTTTACCCTCGGTAATTGGTCAGTATCACCAACAACAAAAAGATATCACGTTGCAAGTGGCGACCATGAACAACACCATGCTGCTGGCGGGGCTGAAATCGGGTGAAATCGATATCGGTATCGGGAGAATGTCCGACCCGGAGTTAATGAGTGGTTTGAACTACGAACTGCTGTTTCTCGAATCCCTGAAGCTGGTGGTTCGCCCGGGGCACCCGCTGCTTCAGGAGACGGTCACGCTGAGCCGGGTGATGGAGTGGCCGGTGGTCGTGTCACCAAAAGGAACCCTGCCGCGTCAGAACGCTGAAACCCTGCTGCAAAGTCAGGGCTGCAAAATTCCTTCAGGCTGCATTGAAACGCTGTCGGCCTCGTTATCGCGCCAGCTCACCGTCGATTACGACTACGTCTGGTTTGTCCCCTCTGGCGCAGTAAAAGACGACCTTCGCCGCGGACTGCTGGCGGCGCTCCCCATCCCGACCCAGGGCGCAGGTGAGCCCATCGGTATTCTGACTCGCGTGGATGCCACCCTTAGCGCAGGCACGCAGCTCTTGCTCAGCGCGATTCGTAAATCCGTGCCGGTCTGACTGGTGCTTCAATCATTTCCCCGGTGACGGTGCTGTTAACCGGGGAAATAATGGCCTCTTTCCCTGCGCGAATGCGTAACTCTATTCATCAAAATAATCAATTAGTGCGAAATCATTTACTAACAATTGCGTAAATTTATTTAACAGATCTATCATATCCATGATTTCACCAAATGGTTCATTTGAAATCAATAACAGCAATAAACAGGCTTTTATGAAGGCCACAATCACTTCATTCAAAAGACTTCACTTGAAAATTTGATTCATCTGGTTCACTCCTTTGCAGGGGTGGTTAAGGAGAAAAAATGGCAACTGGCAACGTGCCGCGAGGGTTCCCCCGGATCCTGCAGTGGCTTCTCGCCGGACTGATGCTGATCATCGGTCTGGCTATCGGTATTCTCGGTACAAAACTCGCCTCCGTCGGCGGCACTTTCTATTTTGCAATTATGGGCCTGGTGATGATTATCGCCTCGCTGCTCATCTTCCGTAGCCGACGCGGCGGCATCGTGCTGTACGCAATTGCTTTTGTCGCCTCAATCATCTGGGCGATCGGCGATGCTGGCTGGACATACTGGCCGCTGTTCTCACGCCTGTTTGCCCTCGGTGTGCTGGCCTTTCTTTCTGCGCTGGTCTGGCCGTTCCTTTCCCGCCAACCAGCGAAAAAAGGCCCGGCGTTTAGCCTTGCGGCGATCTTTGCCGTGGTGCTGTTGGTCAGTTTCGGCTGGATGTTCAAATCCCAGCCGCTGGTCAGCGCCAGTGAAGAGGTGCCGGTCAAGCCGGTCGCCGCTGGCGAACAACAGAAAAACTGGGAACATTGGGGTAACACCACCCATGGCGACCGTTTCGCTGCGCTCGACCAGATTAACAAACAGAACGTCGACCAGTTGCAGGTCGCGTGGGTCGCCCATACTGGCGATATTCCGCAGAGTAACGGCTCCGGTGCGGAAGACCAGAACACCCCGTTACAGATTGGCGACACACTTTACGTTTGTACGCCTTACAGCAAAGTGCTGGCACTGGATGTTGATAGCGGCAAAGAGAAATGGCGCTACGATTCAAAGGCCACCGCGCCGAACTGGCAGCGCTGCCGTGGCTTAGGCTATTACGCAGATAGCCAGGCCCAGGTAACAGCCACTGCGGATACACAGCCGGCTGCCTGCTCTCGTCGCCTGTTCCTGCCGACCACCGATGCGCGTCTGATCGCCATCGATGCCGATAACGGCAAACTGTGCGAGACTTTCGGCGACCACGGTATTGTTGACCTCAGCGTTGGTATGGGCGAAATCAAAGCGGGTTACTACCAACAAACCTCCACGCCGCTGGTCGCTGGCAATGTGGTCGTGGTTGGCGGTCGCGTGGCGGATAACTTCTCCACCGGCGAGCCTCCGGGCGTTGTGCGCGCTTACGATGTTCACACCGGTAAGCTGGCGTGGGCATGGGATCCGGGTAACCCGAATCTGACCGGCGAGCCGCCGGAAGGCCAAACCTACACCCGCGGTACGCCGAACGTCTGGTCGGCCATGTCTTATGACGCGAAGCTGAATCTGATCTATCTGCCAACAGGTAACGCTACGCCAGACTTCTTCGGCGGCGAGCGCACTGCGCTTGACGATAAATACAGTTCCTCTATCGTGGCCGTTGACGCAACAACCGGTCAGGTGCGCTGGCACTACCAGACGACTCACCACGACCTGTGGGACTTTGACCTGCCTTCTCAGCCGCTGCTTTACGACCTACCTGACGGCAAAGGCGGCACCACCCCGGTGCTGGTGCAAACCAGTAAGCAGGGCATGATCTTTATGCTCAATCGCGAAACCGGTGAGCCGGTGGCCAAAGTGGAAGAGCGTCCGGTTCCGGTAGGTGATATCAAAGGCGAGCGCTATTCCCCTACTCAGCCTTACTCCGTTGGTATGCCGATGATCGGCAACGAGACGCTAAAAGAGTCCGATATGTGGGGCGCAACCCCTGTCGACCTGCTGCTGTGCCGTATCCAGTTTAAAGAGATGCGTCACCAGGGCATCTTTACGCCGCCGGGCGAAGACCGTTCTCTGCAATATCCAGGCTCGCTTGGCGGGATGAACTGGGGCAGCGTGTCAGTTGACCCGAATAACAGCCTGATGTTCGTCAACGATATGCGCCTTGGCCTCGCTAACTACATGGTGCCGCGCGAGAAAGTGGCGAAAGACGCCAGCGGTATCGAAATGGGTATTGTGCCGATGGAAGGTACCCCGTTTGGTGCAATGCGCGAGCGTTTCCTGTCACCGCTGGGCATTCCGTGCCAGAAACCACCGTTCGGCACCATGTCGGCGGTGGATCTCAAAACCGGCAAGCTGGTGTGGCAGGTTCCGGTTGGCACCGTTGAAGATACCGGCCCGCTGGGGATCCGCATGCATATGCCAATCCCTATCGGTATGCCGACGCTGGGCGCTTCGCTGTCTACCCAGTCCGGCCTGCTGTTCTTCGCCGGCACCCAGGATTTCTACCTGCGTGCATTTGATACCGCCAACGGTAAAGAGATCTGGAAATCCCGTCTGCCGGTGGGCAGCCAGTCCGGCCCGATGACCTACGTTTCACCGAAAACCGGCAAGCAGTACATCATCATCAACGCTGGCGGCGCTCGCCAGTCGCCGGACCGTGGCGATTACATTATCGCCTATGCGCTCCCGGAGCAGAAGTAAGTATCAGGGCCCCGAACGGGGCCTTATTGCTAGCAAACTGCGTTCTTCTGTCATCGCCCGGCGGCGCTACTCTTGCACGGGCCTACAGGAAACCACAGTTTTCGTAGGTCGGGTAAGGCGCCAGCCGCCACCCGACAAACAGTCAGCAAAATAGCAAAACTGTTTTCTCGCCATCCTACGGGCCGCTTACTGGGCCCTTTCTTTATTCAGCTATGTTATTATTGCGAATGGTTATCAATAATAACGACTGAACAAGGATAATGGATGAAGCGTTCAACCTGCCGCCTGCTTGCGGGCACCATTATGTCGATAATGGCTGCGTCGGCTCAGGCGTTGAAGGCTCCAGAGGTGGACCTGCGCAATCCGACGATATGGGAAGAAAAAACCGTGAATCCGCTCGCCGATAAACAACAGCCCTGCGAAGTGTTCAGCGGGCCAAACTGCTCGGTGTGGGAAGATGAGAAATCAGATATCCAGCGCGAACGTGAACGTAGGGAACAGCGGCGGAGGCAAAACGGTTTTGAAAACCTGCGATGGGAGTAATTCTGCGTTAGCAATAACCCGGGCATGCCCGGGTTTATTCTTACAGAAAGATCAATTCTCGCCGAAATGAATCACGGTGCGAATGGATTTACCTTCATGCATCAGATCGAATGCTTCGTTGATCTGATCCAACGGCATACGGTGGGTGATAAACGGGTCGAGGCGAATTTTGCCCGCCATCGCCTCTTCCACCATTCCCGGCAGCTGAGTGCGCCCTTTCACGCCGCCAAACGCCGAGCCACGCCAGACGCGACCGGTCACCAGTTGGAACGGACGAGTTTTGATCTCCTGGCCTGCTCCAGCAACGCCAATAATCACGCTCTCACCCCAGCCTTTATGGCAGCACTCCAGCGCCGCGCGCATCACGTTGACGTTACCGATACACTCAAAGCTGAAGTCCACGCCGCCATCGGTCAGTTCAACAATCACATCCTGAACCGGTTTGTCGTAGTCGTTCGGGTTGATAAAGTCGGTTGCGCCCATCTCTTTGGCGAGGGTGAATTTTTCCGGATTAGTATCAACCGCCAGAATGCGTCCGGCTTTCGCCTGTACCGCGCCCTGAATGACCGCCAGGCC
This sequence comes from Klebsiella sp., assembly GCF_027492335.1. Taxonomy (NCBI): domain Bacteria; kingdom Pseudomonadati; phylum Pseudomonadota; class Gammaproteobacteria; order Enterobacterales; family Enterobacteriaceae; genus Klebsiella; species Klebsiella sp. The sequence goes on from NZ_JAPUEW010000012.1 coordinate 21,703, forward strand.
AATGCCGCCGAGACCGAAAACCGCCACGGTATCGCCCTCTTTCACTTTCGCCGTATTGTGAACCGCGCCGATACCGGTGGTCACGCCGCAACCCAGTAGACAAACTTTGTCCAAAGGTGCCTGCGGGTTAACTTTCGCCAGAGAAATTTCGGCCACCACGGTGTATTCACTGAAGGTGCTGGTGCCCATATAGTGATAAATCGGCTCACCGTTATAAGAGAAACGGGTGGTGCCATCTGGCATCAGGCCCTTACCCTGAGTGGCGCGTACCGCCTGACAGAGGTTGGTTTTGCCCGATTTACAGAACTTACACTCGCGACACTCGGCGGTGTACAGAGGGATCACGTGATCGCCTGGTTGCAGACTGGTCACGCCTTCCCCCACTTCGACCACAATACCGCCGCCTTCGTGGCCTAGTACTGCCGGGAAAACGCCTTCCGGATCGTCGCCAGAAAGAGTAAAAGCATCGGTATGACATACGCCGGTATGGGTAATTTTGACCAGCACTTCGCCTTTTTTCGGCGGTGCGACGTCAATCTCAACGATTTTTAGCGGCTGGCCAGGGCCAAACGCGACTGCTGCACGTGATTTCATATTCTCTCTTCCTCGTCGTGATTTTATTTTAAGTAGGATCGTAGCAGATGGCCGACTTCCGCCATTCTGGCGGCGCGTTGGTCTGGAGTCGTTTCGCCGCTCACTAGTTCATCTTGCAGGTGAATTTCAACCATTTCTCCCATCAGGCCGTTAGCGGCACCGCGAATAGAGGCGATCTGTTGCAGGATAGTCATGCAGGGTTCGCCGGATTCCAGCGCCCGTTCGAGCGCTTCAACCTGGCCGCGAATGCGCCGTACCCGGCTGAGGGCACGTTTTTTGTCTTCAGGTGAATGTGGCATGGTTACGCCCTCAAAATCATATAGGGGGGTATACTATATTTTTCCGCTTAAAGAGGCAAATCAACTCGCCGCTTTAACCGTAGTATAGCGGTGAAAATTTGCGTTTAGTCGAGCTTGAGGGCCATGAGAAACAAGAAACCCGCCGAAGCGGGTCTGAAGATATGCTAGTGTTTGCGCGGCATCATCCGCAGCAGCGTGTTGTCTTTCCAGAAGTAATGATGCATCAGCGCCGCCAGCGCGTGCAGGCCGACAATAAAGTAGCCGGTGTTCGCCAGCAGCTCGTGCCACCCCTTCAGCGTATCCACCAGCTCAAAGTTGCTTTCTGCCGCATGGGGCATGGTCAAACCAAAAGCAAACCACGGATTGCCACGATAATACATCATCACCATGCCAATCACCGGCAGCGCGATAAACAGCAGATAGATAACCAAATGCCCGAGGTGCGCGAAGCCAGTCATCATTGGTGACGGTTTGGGCACAATTGGCGGTGCGGGAAATTTCAGGCGCACGAGCAGACGCGCCACCATCAGTACAAAGATCGAGATCCCGCAAGAGACATGAATCATGTTAATGACCGGCCGCGCGCTCCGAGGGAAAAAGCCTCGTAGCTCCATTGCAGCATAAGCGCCAATCACTAACAAAAAGACCAGCCAGTGGATGCCTATCTGCAGGCCGGAGTATTTATCGCGCATGGAAAACCCTTAAGGAAACTGTGATGCCGTCAACATAACCACCTTTTCTTAAAAATTCATTAACTTTTACGCATTGTTTTTTTGAATATTGCAAAAAAAGAAATGTGAATCAGGCTGTTAATTCATGTTCAACCAAAACGATTCCTGACAAATATTATGAAAATTCTTCTTCAATGGTCTGATCTCCTTTCCAGCCGTATCTATCACTTCCCAACAAATCCAACGTTCAGGGCAAACAGTATTGGGATGTTGTATTGCTTCAAGTTCATTAGTGCAGCGGATTACCACACCACTATCATGAAGCCACTCTTTGGTGACAGTCTCAACCTCTGCCAAATCATCAGATTCCCTTGATTCTTGAATGCACATTACTTCCTTTCCGTTTTTAATAGCATTCACATAATACGCCAAATTAATCATATTTTTTTCGTATAAAAAATAACAATGGCAGGAATATACCCCTATACAGCTTCTTGCACAGTACTGTATCCGTAACAAAATCTTCTCAGGACACCGATTAATAATCACTGTCAACACGTTGTTAAAATTGATTTCTCAGGCTTATGGGAAGCATGCTTGACCTGCCCCAGTATTAGATACAACGATCAGTTAGTAATGTCGGTTTGTTTACCGTTTTATTTAAGGATGACGTTGTTCGGGTTCACTGAGCTATCCATCAGAATGTAATGTGCCTCTTTGCGTTTGTGTTGATCAATTAAGGGGACAAGCCGTCTGAAGTGCTCACTTGCGCAATGCTCATCAAGTGCCGCACGGTCAGGCCATTCCTCGATAAAAATGAAATGACCCGAGTCCTTCGCATCGATGTACAAATCATAGGCAATGCAGAGCGGCTCTTTTTGGGTTGCGGCTACCAGCTCCCGGTACAGGGGGAGAACAGTTTCAACCCATTCAGGTTGTATAAAATCTTCGGCAATGACTTTTAACATTCGGGCCTCAACGGTAAAAAAAGGATGCTGATACTATGGAGTAAAAAAATATGCTGGACAAGATTCAGTCAGGTTTGTCCCTTTGCCTGACAGAAATTTATCGTCCAGACTTAAAGCAAAGACGTGGTGTGCATCGGCATTGTGCTTTACACTGCGCGCTGCAAAAACTGAGTAGATAAACGATTAACCAGGCGGTAAGGCGATGAACGGAACGATCACAACGTGGTTTAAAGATAAAGGCTTTGGATTTATCAAAGATGAAAACGGTGATAACCGTTATTTTCATGTGATTAAGGTCGCCAATCCCGATCTGATAAAGAAAGATGCAGCCGTCACATTCGAACCCACTACAAATAACAAAGGCTTATCCGCTTACGCGGTAAAAGTGGTACCGGAAAGCAAATACATCTATATCGCGGGTGAGCGTATTAAGCTCACATCAATCAAGTCCTATCTGGTTTACAGCGAAGAAGTGCCAGCAGACACCCGCATTGATAAAGAAAACGCTGTGCTGTCTGTAGGTGCGCTGATGGGGAGCATCAGACCAAAATCAGCCGCTAAACCAGGTGAAATGCGCTCGCTGAAAAAGCTGGCGGTGACCACTTTTCAGGGAACGACGTTAATCTTTTCTGAAGATGAAATAGACGTGGATGCCACGGTAAAAATGCTCAAGGTCTGAAATAGTGCTGTGCCGAAATCATGCTTGCATATACCCGTCATACTTCAAGTTGCATGGGCGTTGGCTACGTGCGTTCACCCGAATCACTTACTTGAGTAAGCTCATCGGGGCTCTCTTACTTGCCGCCTGCCTGCAACTCGAATTATTTAGGGTATAAGCAGGATTTCGGCATCGTTTAGTCATCAGGATATTTGGCGGATTTATTTAACCGAGAGTTCCCTGCGGATAATTTCTGCCCCTGCACTTAACGCATTTAGTTTGCCTGTGGCTACCTGACGAGATAAAGGCGTCATGCCGCAGTTAGTCGAAGGATAAAGTTTGTCGGCATCAACAAACTGAAGGGCTTTGCGCAATGTGTCAGCAACCTCCTCCGGCGTCTCAATGAAATTCGTTGCCACGTCGATGGCCCCGACCATCACTTTTTTACCGCGAATCAGTTCAAGCAGGTTCATCGGAACACGTGAGTTATGACATTCCAGTGAGATAATATCGATACTGGATGTTTGCAGCTTAGGAAATGCTTCTTCATATTGCCGCCACTCTGTGCCTAGCGTCTTTTTCCAGTCGGTGTTCGCTTTGATGCCATATCCATAGCAGATATGTACCGCCGTTTCGCATTTCAGCCCTTCCACTGCTCTTTCTAAAGCCGCGATCCCCCAGTCATTCACTTCATCAAAAAACACATTAAAAGCCGGCTCATCAAACTGAATAATATCGACGCCAGCAGCCTCTAGGGAAGGTGCGAATAAGCAGGTCATTTCTTCCCAAGCTGACTCGCTGATT
>NZ_JAPUEW010000013.1:0-25616 GCF_027492335.1 Klebsiella sp.
TCAGTGGTGGCGCATTATAGGGAGTTATTCCGACGTGACAAGAGGAAACTTCAAATTTTCTTTTGTTCGCTCAACTTTCCATCACCAAGGTGTTTTAACACCCTATTTGCTTGTCATTTGCGCGATTTCCCGGGCAAAAAGCGTGACCTGCTGCCAGTTGGTATAGACAACCTCTTTACTGATATCCGTTTCGCCGCCGGTCATCTTCATAATAAGACGAATCATAAAGCGGTCATACCAACGATAACGTGGGTAACGGAGTGCTCCAGCAAATACAGCGCTACGTTGAGGTTGCCACGGAGAGTTAAGCAGAAATTTTCGCGTGTAACTGTTCGTTTGCGGCGTTCGCTTCTCTGGTTTACGCGCCACGAGATTGACCGAGAAGAAAGCGCCCGGCAGCGCCTGCAGCGCCTGAAGATGTTTTTTCACGAACCGCTCCAGCGCCGGATGAAAATGACCATAACGGATTGATGCACCAATCACTACGCGATCGTAAAGAGGCCAGTCGATCTCATTGGTGCGATTAAGGTCAATCGTATCCGTATCAATTCCTTGCTCTTTTAATTCAGATGCCAGAAAGGAGGCGATTTCACGCGTTTGTCCGTCGCGGGTAGAGAATAGAATCAAAGTTTTCACAGGCACTCCTGTTATTCGCGCCAGAAAGTCGGAGTAAATAGCACCAGCAAGGTGAACACTTCCAGACGACCAAACAGCATGTTAGCAATCAATATCCATTTCGCGACCGGGTTCATCGTCGCAAAGTTATCCGCCACAACGCCCAGCCCAGGACCAAGGTTGTTTAACGTCGCGACAACTGAAGCAAAAGCAGAGAAGTCATCCACGCCAGTAGCGATGATCGCCAGCATACTGATGATGAATACCAACGCATAAGCGGAGAAAAATCCCCAGACGGCTTCCAGAATACGTTCCGGCAGCGCTCGGTTACCCAACTTAATACTGTATACCGCATTAGGGTGCACCAGACGTTTAAGCTCACGGTTGCCTTGTTTGAAGAGCAGCAGGATACGAATAACTTTCAAACCACCGCCCGTCGAACCGGCGCAACCGCCGATAAAAGCCGAACATAGCAGCAACACCGGCAAGAATAACGGCCAGCGCGCAATGCTGTCGGTAGTGAAACCTGCAGTCGTCGCCATCGACACCACCTGGAAGAAGGCCTGGTTCAGTGTGGTAACCGCCGAGGCATAGACATCATGTAGCCACAGTACCAGGGTACAGATCACTACCAGCGTCAACTGCACCCCGATAAACATGCGGAATTCCGGATCGCGCCAGTAAACCTTCAGGTTGCGGCCACTGAGTAAAGAGAAGTGCAGACCATAGTTACATCCGGAGATCAGCAGAAAGACTGCAATAATGGTGTTGATCGTCGGGCTGTCAAAATAGCCGACGCTGGCATCATGGGTAGAGAACCCCCCAATTGCGATGGTAGCGAAGCTATGTCCAATAGCGTCAAATGCCGGCATTCCGGCAAACCACAGCGCCAGCGCGCAGGCCACAGTCAGCAAGACATAGATAAGCCACAGCGTTTTCGCCGTTTCCGCAATTCGCGGGCGCATCTTGTTGTCCTTCAACGGTCCAGGCATCTCCGCCCGATATAGCTGCATACCGCCGACACCAAGGATTGGCAGTATCGCTACCGCCAGCACGATGATTCCCATACCGCCAAACCATTGCAGCATCTGACGATAAAAAAGGATGGCATGGGGTAACGAATCGAGCCCCACCAGCGTAGTCGCCCCGGTCGTTGTCAGGCCCGAGAAGGATTCAAAAAACGCATCCGTTACCGTCAGGTTCGGCTGTTCAGCGAAAATAAATGGCAGCGCACCCACGCTGCCCAATACGGTCCAGAAGAGGACGACTATCAGAAATCCTTCGCGGGATTTCAGTTCGCCCTTTTCACGACGGTTAGGCCACCACAGAAGCGAGCCGATCGCTAGCGCGACAAAAAAGGTCTGGGTAAACGCCCGCCCCGCACCATCGCGGTATATTAAGGCTACTAATCCCGGGAGGATCATAGTTCCCGAAAATAGAATGACCAGCAGTCCAACGATTCGGGTTATCGCGCGAAAATGCATCTCTGGCGCTTCCTTTGGTATGCAAAAAAATCAGGTGGGGATTATTCGTCAATCTTCAGTAATTGCAACGAACCACGACTAAAATCAGCCAGCTTTGCTGAAAATAGTGCCACTTCAGCTTGAGGAAGCGCCACGCGAAGCTGAACAGAGGCTTGATATTCGCTTTCGACAATTTTCCCTGAGAACTGAGCTAACAGCGTTTCAATCCCGGCCAACTGCCCATATTCACACTGCAAAGTATATGCGGTCAGCGGCGTCTTGCGCTGTGTTGTAAGCTGAACAAGCGCCTGATGGACACCGCCGCCGTAAGCTTTCACCAGGCCGCCGGTGCCCAGCAGAATACCACCGTAGTAACGCACGACAACAGCGGTTATCTCCCCAATGCCGCTGCCCATAAGCTGGGCCAGCATCGGTTTCCCCGCCGTGCCAGCCGGTTCGCCATCATCGGAAAAACCCAACTGTTGTGAATCGTTCGGCGGCCCGGCTACCCACGCCACGCAATGGTGGCGGGCGTCCGGGTGCTCAACTCTGACGGATTCAACAAATGCCTTTGCCGCCGCTACGCCGTTGGTATGCGCCAACAGCGTAATAAAGCGGCTTTTTTTGATCTCTTCAACAAAGGTCACCGGCGCAGCCGGTATCAACCAACTTTCCATTACGCCAGTTTCAGGTCACGCGTCATGTTTTCGACATTATTCTCGTGGATAACCACGTTGTCTTCGATACGAATCCCGCCAAACGGCTTCAACGCGTCGATTTTCTGCCAGTTGAAGTGCTTGCTGAACTGCCCTTCGCGCCACGGGGCCAGCAGAGATTCGATAAAGTAGATGCCCGGCTCAATGGTCAGTACCATTTTTGGTTGCAGCACGCGCGTACAGCGCAGGTAGGGATATTTTGACGGCGCCGCCAAATGGGTGCCAGTGTCATCCTGCATAAAGCCCGCGACGTCATGCACCTGCAAGCCCAGCGGATGGCCAATGCCGTGCGGCATAAACGGCCCGGTCAGGTCATTCTCCACCATCGCCTCTTCGCTCATATCTTTGACTATCTGATGCTTACGCAGCAGTTTGGCAATACGCTGATGGAACTGAATATGATAATCCACATAGCTGGTGCCCGCCTTCATGGTGCTAATCAGCGCCAGCTGTTCGTCATTGACGTCTTTAACCAGTTGAGCATAGTCATTATCACTATGCGCCGCCCAGGTACGCGTCAGATCGGCCGCGTAACCATTATATTCCGCACCAGCATCCAGCAGAAAACTACGCGCTTCAGCCGGCGCGCGATGATCCAGTTTGGTGTAATGCAGTACGGAGGCATGTTCGTTCAACGCCACGATATTGCTGTATGGCACGTCGGTGTCACGATGGCCAGTCGCCGTCAGATAGGCAAGGTTAATATCAAACTCGCTCATCCCTGAAAGGAATGCTTCATGCGCTGCACGATGGCCATTAACCGCCGATTTCTGCGCTTCACGCATACAAGCCAGCTCATAATCGGTTTTATAGGAGCGATAGTAGTGCAGATAATCGATAACGCCTTTCGGGTTGATCTTATCCGCCGCAATCTCCAGACCCAGCGCACGTTCCGGAACCGGACCGATATAGCCGATATTGCCGCGGGCTGCGGGCAGTTGGCTGCCAATACTGTCAGCTTTCGGCAGAGCAATCACTTCCACCTCTTCAGTCCAGAATGAGGTCGGCAGCGGTTCTACGTTGTGCCAGTAATCAACCGGCAGATAGAACCACAGTTTCGGTTTGTTGACGCCATCCACCAGCAGCCAGCAGTTAGGGACTTGCGTTACCGGTACCCAGGCTTTGAACTGTGGGTTGACCTTGAACGGATACGGATGATCGTCAAGAAAGACATTAACCAATTCGCCAGAGTGAATCAGCAGCGCATCCAGCTTAAAACGGGCCAGAACATCGCGGGTACGTTCTTGTAGGGTAACGATATGATTTTTATAGAGACCGGCCAGTGATTCCATCTTTTATCCTTTGATTTTATTGGATCGTGATTCTTCGCATCTTAGCACATTGGCCCCAAGCGGGGTGATTTCTACCGGGTGTGATCGGACCAGCATTTATTTAAAGAGTTATTTGCAATTTTTTAACATAAATCCCACACTCCATCTCATCTGGTACGACCAGATCATATTGCTGGATTCAGGAGACTGACATGCTCTACAAAGGCGACACTCTGTACCTCGACTGGCGGGAAGACGGCATTGCCGAACTGGTTTTTGATGCTCCCGGTTCGGTCAACAAGCTTGATACCGCAACCGTAGCCAGCCTCGGTCAAGCGCTCGACGTACTCGAAACACAAAAAGATCTTAAAGGACTGCTGCTGCGATCTGAGAAAGCGGCCTTTATCGTCGGCGCGGATATCACCGAATTCCTTTCACTGTTCCTGGTTCCTCAAGAGCAGCTCAGCCAGTGGCTGCATTTTGCCAATAGCGTCTTCAATCGTCTGGAGGATTTGCCGGTCCCTACCATTGCCGCAGTTAACGGTTATGCGTTGGGCGGCGGCTGCGAATGCGTTCTGGCAACCGATTATCGCCTGGCGACGCCTGACCTGCGCATTGGTCTGCCGGAAACGAAGCTCGGCATTATGCCGGGCTTTGGCGGCTCGGTGCGTATGCCGCGGATGCTTGGTGCGGACAGTGCGCTGGAAATCATTGCCGCCGGGAAAGACGTGGGTGCCGATCAGGCATTAAAAATCGGCCTGGTTGATGGTGTGGTTAAACATGAGAAATTGATCGATGGCGCGATAGCGATTCTGCGTCAGGCCATCAATGGTGATCTGGACTGGAAGGCCAAGCGTCAGCCGAAGCTGGAGCCTCTTCACCTCAGTAAAATTGAAGCCACGATGAGTTTTACCATCGCCAAAGGCATGGTCGCACAAACCGCTGGTAAACATTATCCAGCCCCGATTACCGCTGTGAAAACCATTGAAGCTGCCGCCCGCTTTGGTCGTGAAGAAGCGCTGAACCTGGAAAATCAGAGTTTTGTTCCGCTGGCGCATACCAACGAGGCGCGGGCGCTGGTAGGTATCTTCCTCAACGATCAGTACGTTAAAGCAAAAGCGAAGAAGCTCACCAAAGATACCGAAACACCAAAACACGCTGCCGTACTGGGCGCGGGTATTATGGGCGGCGGCATCGCTTACCAGTCGGCCTGGAAAGGCGTGCCGGTTGTCATGAAGGATATCAACGACAAATCGCTGACGCTCGGTATGACCGAAGCCGCCAAGCTGCTCAATAAACAGCTTGAGCGCGGCAAAATCGACGGTCTGAAGATGGCTGGCGTTATTTCCACCATTCAGCCAACGCTGGACTACGCTGGTTTTGAGCACGTGGACGTGGTGGTCGAAGCCGTCGTTGAGAACCCGAAAGTGAAAAAAGCGGTGCTGGCGGAAACTGAAGATAAAGTGCGCCCGGATACCATCCTGGCGTCAAACACTTCGACGATTCCGATTAGCGAACTGGCCAGCGTCCTGAAGCGCCCGGAGAACTTCTGTGGCATGCACTTCTTTAACCCGGTTCATCGGATGCCGCTGGTTGAGATCATTCGCGGCGAGAAAAGCTCGGACGAAACCATCGCCAAAGTCGTTGCCTGGGCAAGCCTGATGGGCAAGACGCCGATTGTGGTCAACGACTGCCCCGGCTTCTTTGTTAACCGCGTGCTGTTCCCCTACTTCGCCGGTTTCAGCCAGCTGCTGCGCGACGGCGCGGACTTTCGCAAAGTCGACAAAGTGATGGAGAAGCAGTTCGGCTGGCCGATGGGCCCGGCGTATCTGCTGGATGTGGTCGGTATTGATACCGCGCATCACGCCCAAGCGGTCATGGCGGCAGGCTTCCCGCAGCGTATGCAGAAAGATTACCGCGACGCAATCGATGCCCTGTTCGACGCGAGTCGTTTCGGTCAGAAAAATGGCCTGGGCTTCTGGCGCTATAAAGAAGACAGTAAAGGCAAGCCGAAGAAGGAAGAGGATGCCGCTGTCGATAGCCTGCTGGCAGACGTCAGCCAGCCGAAACGCGACTTCAGCGAAGAAGAGATTATCGCCCGCATGATGATCCCGATGGTTAACGAAGTGGTCCGCTGTCTCGAAGAGGGCATCATTGCCAGCCCGGCGGAAGCCGATATGGCGCTGGTTTACGGCCTCGGGTTCCCTCCGTTCCACGGCGGCGCATTCCGTTGGCTGGATACGCTCGGCAGCGCAAAATATCTCGATATGGCGCAGCAATATCAGCATCTCGGCCCACTGTATGACGTGCCGGAAGGTCTGCGCAGTAAAGCACGCCATAACGAAGCGTACTATCCCCCGGTTGAACCTGCCCGCCCGGTAGGCGACCTGAAAACGGCTTAAGGAGTCACAATGGAACAGGTTGTCATTGTCGATGCAATTCGCACCCCGATGGGCCGTTCGAAGGGCGGTGCCTTTCGCCACGTGCGCGCGGAAGACCTCTCTGCGCACTTGATGCGTAGCTTGCTTGCGCGCAATCCATCGCTTGAGGCAAGCGCAATTGACGATATTTACTGGGGTTGCGTTCAGCAAACCCTGGAGCAGGGCTTTAACATTGCCCGCAACGCGGCGTTGCTGGCGGAAATCCCGCACTCGGTACCGGCCACCACGGTCAATCGCCTTTGCGGTTCTTCGATGCAGGCGCTGCATGACGCAGCGCGCATGATCATGACCGGTGACGCCAGCGTATGCCTGATTGGCGGCGTGGAACATATGGGCCACGTGCCGATGAGCCATGGCGTGGATTTCCACCCGGGCCTGAGCCGTAACGTCGCTAAAGCCGCCGGTATGATGGGGCTGACTGCAGAAATGCTGGCGCGTCTGCACGGCATCAGCCGGGAAATGCAGGACCAGTTCGCCGCCCGCTCCCACGCTCGCGCCTGGGCCGCCACGCAGTCGGGTGCGTTCAAGACGGAAATCATTGCCACCGGTGGTCACGATGCTGACGGCGTGCTGAAGTCATACAATTATGATGAAGTTATTCGTCCTGAAACGACGGTAGAGGCGCTGGCTGCGCTGAGGCCCGCGTTCGATCCGGTCACGGGTACGGTAACGGCGGGAACCTCTTCCGCCCTCTCCGATGGTGCTGCCGCAATGCTGTTAATGAGTGAAAGCCGTGCTTGCGAGCTGGGCCTGAAACCGCGCGCACGAGTGCGTTCTATGGCTGTCGTCGGCTGTGATCCATCAATCATGGGTTATGGCCCGGTTCCAGCTTCAAAGCTGGCGCTGAAAAAGGCCGGACTCTCTACCAGCGATATCGACGTTTTCGAAATGAACGAGGCTTTTGCCGCGCAGATCCTGCCGTGCATTAAAGATCTGGGGCTGATGGAGCAGATAGATGAGAAGATCAACCTCAACGGCGGCGCGATCGCTCTGGGCCATCCGCTCGGCTGTTCCGGCGCGCGCATTAGCACAACGTTAATTAATCAGATGGAGCGCAAAGATGCGCAGTTCGGCCTGGCTACCATGTGTATTGGTTTAGGCCAGGGCATCGCCACCGTCTTTGAGCGGGTTTAATCGTTGCCGTTCTTCCCGCCTGTCAGGGGCGGGTTTTTTATTTCTACTATTCAGTTATTATCATCAGGAACGTCACGATTATTAAGGATAATAACGACTTATGAAAAAACTCCCACTCATTCTTTTGCTCACTACATTCTCTACCGCTGCTATTGCCAGCGAACAGGATAATGCTCAGACATGCCTTTCGTGGGGAATCAATAAAATGGCGCAAAACCCGGAAAGTGAGCAGCTAAAGAACCTCGCCATCACCCATATCAATACCGAACGCTACGATGAGAAGATAGGTAGCCAACATATCGCGACGCAGTTGGACGCTACGCTGGAAAAAGAGGGAAAAACCATCGGGAAAATGCTCTGCTTGCTGGAGAACGATCGGCCGCTGTACGTTTATTTTAGCGACGTCCAGTAAAACAGCATCCGGGCCAAGAGCCCAGATGCTTTTAGGTCAGCTATCAGATAAACGCAAAGGCATCGCCAAACAGGCGGTCTTCGCGGGCGCCCCGTTCGTTGCAGAACAGATCGCGGGCAATCTTAGCCATCTCAAAGCGGCCAGCAATATAGATATCATGCTCACCCAGCGTACCGTAATCCTGCAGAACGGCAGTCAGCACGGTTCCGGTACGGCCGCGCCACTCATCTTCAGGCTGTTCAACAACGGGCTCCACCCGCAAACCAGGATGCTGCACGCTTAACGCTTCCAGCTCAGCCAAATCGTAGAGATGTTTTGCTTCGCGTCCACCCCAGTAGATAGCGATATCGCGGTTCGGATTGCGCGCCAGCGCGGTGAGCAGAATCGAACGCACGTAAGAGAAGCCAGTACCTCCGGCGATCAGAATCAGCGGGCGTTCTTCATCATCGCGCAGCCAGGCTTCACCATGCGGCATATCAACCACGATTTCACGCTCTTTCAGGATACGATCCATCACCGCCATCGCATACAGGTTAAGTTCAGATGCGCCAATATGCAGCTCGATAAACTCCTGTTCCGATGGCGTAGAAGCCATGGAGAATGGGCGCTTATCGCGTTCGTCCATCACGACCATCAGATACTGCCCAGCGCGGAAGGAAAACGCCGCTTCCGGCACTAATCGAACGCGATACACGGTATCGGTAATCGCCTCCACCGAGGTCACTTTACAGCTTAAGGTTGTCATGCGTCCCCTCTGTCGGGTCTATTGTGCAAAACAGCGGCGTTAGCCCCGCTTACTGTTATTTGAAGATGGCCAGTTCATCCCAGATGGCGTCAATACGTGCCGTCACCTCGGGATCTTTCTTAATGGGACGACCCCACTCGCGTTGGGTCTCACCAGGCCATTTATTTGTGGCATCCAGCCCCATTTTTGAACCCAAACCGGAAACCGGTGAGGCAAAGTCCAGGTAATCAATTGGCGTGTTTTCTACCAATACCGTATCACGCGCCGGGTCCATACGGGTAGTAATCGCCCAAATCACGTCATTCCAGTCGCGCGCGTTAACATCGTCATCGCAAACAATCACGAACTTGGTGTACATGAACTGCCGCAAGAACGACCAGACGCCCATCATCACGCGCTTAGCGTGACCAGCGTACTGTTTCTTCATGGTGACCACCGCCAGGCGATAGGAACACCCTTCCGGCGGCAGGTAAAAATCGACAATTTCAGGAAACTGTTTTTGCAGAATCGGCACGAAGACTTCGTTCAGCGCGACGCCCAATACTGCCGGTTCATCCGGCGGGCGTCCGGTGTAGGTGGAGTGATAAATCGCATCTTCCCGCTGGGTGATATGTGTGACCGTAAACACCGGGAAGCTATCCACTTCATTGTAGTAACCAGTATGATCGCCGTACGGACCTTCGGGTGCCAACTCTCCGGCTTCGATATAACCTTCCAGCACGATCTCAGCGCTGGCCGGCACTTCCAGGTCGTTAGAAACGCACTTCACGACTTCAGTTTTTGTTCCGCGTAGCAGGCCCGCAAACGCATACTCAGAAAGGGTATCCGGAACGGGCGTCACCGCACCGAGAATGGTCGCCGGGTCAGCGCCCAGCGCCACGGATACCGGGAAACGCTCTCCTGGATGCGCCGCGCACCACTCCTGAAAATCCAGCGCGCCGCCGCGATGCGATAACCAACGCATAATCAGCTTGTTCTTGCCAATCAGCTGCTGGCGATAAATCCCCAGATTTTGCCGCTCTTTATGCGGACCACGAGTGACCGTGAGCCCCCAGGTAATAAGCGGTGCGGCATCTTCTGGCCAGCAGGTCATGATCGGGATTCGGGTCAGGTCTACATCATCGCCCTGGATGATTTTCTGCTGACATGGCGCGCCGCGCAGGCGCTTAGTCGGCATGTTCAGAACCTGTTTGAACTGCGGCAACTTATCGAACAGATCGCGAAAGCCTTTTGGCGGTTCCGGCTCTTTCAGGAAAGCCAGAAGTTTACCCACTTCCCGTAGCGAGCTGACATCCTCCTGCCCCATCCCCAGCGCAACGCGTTTCGGCGTGCCGAACAAGTTGCACAACACCGGCATGGAGTAGCCTTTCGGGTTTTCAAACAGCAGGGCAGGACCGCCAGCACGCAAAGTGCGATCGGCAATTTCGGTAATTTCCAGGTGAGGATCGACCGGCAGGGAGATCCGTTTCAATTCTCCCTGCTGCTCCAGTAATGTCAGAAAATCGCGTAGATCGTGGTATTTCATGGAGTTGTTATTGACCTCTATACAGGCGGCTGATTATACGGTGTTCATCAGAGCGATGCTGTATTTTTGTTAAATTAGCGTGAAAGAACGCTGAAATTTCGTTTTCATCCGCAATGATTTCGCGATCGCATCGGGCTTTTGTTATGCTTGCTGCCAGTAGCTGTGGAAAGAGTCATTATGCAAGCCTGGTATTTACTTTATTGCAAACGTGGGCAGCTTGAACGCGCCCAGGAACATCTCGAACGGCAGGCCGTCAATTGCCTGATGCCAACGATCGAACTGGAAAAAATTGTCCGCGGTAAACGCACGACGGTCAGCGAACCCCTGTTCCCAAACTATCTGTTTATCGAGTTTGATCCAGAAATTATTCATACCACCACCATCAACGCGACTCGCGGTGTGAACAGCTTTGTGCGTTTTGGCGCACTGCCCGCTATCGTGCCGTCCGCCGTCATTCATCAGCTCTCCATCTACAAGCCGGAAGGCATTACCGATCCGGAAACGCCCCATGAAGGCGATAACGTACTGATTACTGACGGTGCCTTTGAAGGTCTACAGGCAATCTTTACCGAGCCGGACGGAGAAGCCCGTTCTATGCTGCTGCTAAATCTGCTTAACAAGCAGGTATTGCAGAGCGTCAAAAATACGGACTTTTATAAAATCTGACGACGCACTCAAATGCGCACGCCAAAGAGTCTTCTGACGTTAGCATCGGTGACTTCTTCCAGCCACTTCGCGTCTTCCCCACGCCACCCTGCGATACTCGCCAAAATATGCGGTAGATAAGCAGGTTCATTACGGCGGGAAGAGGGTTTCGGGCGCATATCGCGCGGCAGTAGATAAGGCGCATCGGTCTCAATCAGCAGGCGATCTACCGGGATATCGCCCAGCAATTCCCGCAGCGCCAGCCCTCGACGCTCATCGCACACCCAGCCGGTGATACCAATGGATAAACCGCGATTCACACATTCACGCATCTCTTCGCGCGTACCGGTAAAGCAATGCACCACTGCCCCCGGTAACTTATCGAGCCAGGGCGTCAGCAGGGTCAGGAAGCGCTCATGCGCATCGCGGCAGTGCAAAAACACCGGCATCGACAGCTCCGCCGCCAGCGCCAGTTGAGCGCTAAACGCCGCTTCCTGCTCCTGCGGCGTCGAAAAGTTACGGTTAAAATCCAGTCCGCATTCACCAATCGCGACGACTTCCTGCTCGCGGGCCAACGCAAAGACTGCCGCCGCGACGGATTCCGTCCAGGTGCTACTGTCGTGTGGATGAACCCCGGCGGTTGACCAGCAGCCAGAGTAGCGGCGTGCCATCTGCTGCGCCTGCTCGCTTTCATGCAGGTTCGTTCCCGTCAGCAGCATGCCAGTAACACCTGCCGCCTGTGCGCGAGAAACAACCTCATCACGATCGCGGGAAAACTGCGAGCTGGTCAGGTTTACACCGATATCAAACATCTTCACTCCCATATGACAACCGCCCTGACGGGCGGTTGGTGTTTATTCTTCTTTGCCCTGCGCCTCTTCGGCGGCGGCATCCTCGTCACGCGTCAGGCGTTTGCCGGTATAGAACCGCGCGAAGAAGACCCCGACTTCAAACAGGCAGTACATCGGGATCGCCAGCAGAGTTTGTGAGAACACATCCGGCGGCGTCAGCAGCATCCCAACCACGAATGCGCCAACCAGTACATAGGGCCTTTTCTTACGCAGGTCATCCGGGGTGGTTACCCCCATCCAGCACAGCAGAACAATGGCTACCGGCACCTCGAATGAGACGCCGAAGGCGATAAAGAGCGCCATGACAAAATCGAGATAGCTACGGATATCGGTTGATACCTGTACCCCTTCCGGCGCTGCGTGCGTCAGGAAACCAAACGCCAGCGGGAACACAACAAAGTAAGCAAAGGCCATACCGATGTAAAACAGCAGCGTGCTGGAGACCAGCAGCGGCATGACCAGCCGACGTTCATGCTTATACAGCGCTGGCGCCACAAAGGCCCAGACCTGGTACAAAATAACCGGCACCGACAAAATAATCGACACCATAAAGGTCAGCTTGATCGGGGTGAAGAAAGGCGAGGCCACGTCCGTCGCAATCATCGTCGCGCCTACCGGCATCTGCCGAATAAGCGGCGCGGAAACCAGCTGGTAGATATCGTTGGCGAAATAAACCAACGCCAGGAAAATAACCAGAATCGCAAGAATGCTATTGATCAAGCGTTTACGCAGCTCAATCAGATGCGTGATTAGCGGTTGAGTATCGTCTACGCCCATTTTTACTGTTTATCACTCGATGCAGGGGAGGAGGAATCGGAAGCTGGCGCGGCAACTTTTTCTTTCGCTGCCGGGATTTCAGTCTGCGAAGTGAGGGGCTCTTCCGCCACGTTTTCAGGGACGTGCTCTGGCGCGCTGGCCTGATGTTCAGCCGTCGCCGGCGTCACGTCTTTACGCTGCTCTTCACTCCCCTTCACGACCGGGTTATGAATCGTGTTGGCTTCGTCGCTGGCTTTTTCAGGATCGTTGGCGGTGTAGGAGCGCTTCATGGATTCAGCCGCTTCGCGCAGTTCGTCCATCGATGCCTTTAGCTCAGGGGTCAGATTATCCAGGCTGGCCTTTTCCACTTTCTTCAGGCTTTCCTGGAACTCCTGCAGCTTTAATTCCTGGGTTATTTCATTTTGTACGGTAGCCGCAAGCGACCGCAGCGTACGGATCCAGCTGACTACCGTTTTTACCGCTACCGGTAGTCGCTGTGGCCCCAAAACGATGAGGCCAATGACGAACACCAGCAGTAGTTCACTAAAACCGATATCGAACACGAATTACACCTGCTCTTTGTCGTGGCGTTTAGTCTCGTCTTTTTTTGCATCATCCGGCTTGTCAGCAAGAGTTTTTGCCGCGAAATCTGCATCCGGTGCGGATTTCTCGGGTTTGTCCTCATCGCTCATGGCCTTTTTAAAGCCTTTGATCGATGCGCCTAAATCCGAACCGAGCGAGCTCAGCTTTTTTGTCCCGAAAAGCAGAACCACGATGACGACAACAATGAGTAACTGCCAAATACTGATACCACCCATACACATTCCCCTATGACAGATGATGAATTATTAGGACGCATTATATACAGTCATACTTCAAGTTGCATATGCGTTGGCTGCGCTCGTTTACCCGAATCACTTACCAAAGTAAGCTCATCGGGATGCGCTCACTTGCCGCCTTTCTGAAACTTGAATTATTTATGTATACACGTTATGCGCAGCGATAAAGGCGACTGCCGTCAGTTCGTCTTTCGCCAGCCGATAAGCCAGGTTACAACGCCAGCGGCCATCAGCCAGCCGGGCATCATGCCCCACTCAGGGCGGTGGATGAATAACAGCGTACCACTCAGTAATAAAACCGCACCTATACCAAACAGATAACGGGACTGACCCTGGCGCACGTGTCGCACCTGGATGTCGCGTACGATGGTATCAACGCTATTCTGCAACTGCTTGCTTTGTTGCAAGCTCTGGTACACCAGCTCAGGTATTTCCGGCATTCTCTCAATCCAGAACGGCGCTTTTTCTTTAAACGCGCGCACCAGCGCCGGAATGCCAACCTGATCCTTAATCCACGACTCCAGGAACGGTTTCGCCGTTTTCCACAAGTCTAACTGAGGATAGAGCTGGCGGCCTACACCTTCTACGTAAAGTAATGTCTTCTGCAGCAGAACCAGCTGCGGTTGCACTTCCATATTGAAGCGTCGCGCGGTATTAAACAGGTTCAGCAAGACATGCCCAAACGAGATTTCCGCCAGCGGCTTTTCAAAAATAGGCTCGCAAACGGTGCGGATAGCGAATTCAAACTCTTCAACGTTGGTATCCGGGGGAACCCAGCCAGAATCAACGTGCAGCTCCGCAACTTTGCGGTAATCGCGGTTGAAAAAAGCAATGAAGTTTTCCGCCAGATAACGCTTATCTTCTTTGTTCAGCGAGCCGACAATACCGCAGTCAATGCCAATATACTGCGGGTCCTCTGGATGGTTACGGCTGACAAAAATATTGCCCGGATGCATGTCAGCATGAAAGAAGCTGTCGCGGAAGACCTGGGTGAAAAAGACCTGCACGCCGCGCTCGGCCAGCAGCTTCATGTTGGTATTTTGCGCTTCCAGAGCAACGACATCGGAAACCGGGATGCCGTAAATCCGCTCCATCACCATCATGCCTTCGCTGCAGTAGTCTGAATAAACCTCAGGGACATAGAGCATCGGGCTGTCTTCAAAGTTGCGACGCAATTGAATGGCGTTGGCCGATTCACGCAGCAGGTTGAGTTCATCCAGCAGCGTTTTCTCGTATTCGCGAACCACTTCCTGTGGGCGCAGACGACGACCATCCGGCAGCAGACGCGGCACCCAGCGCGCGAGGCGATAGATGAGTTTCATATCCGCTTTGATAACCGGCACAATATCCGGGCGGATCACCTTGATGACTACCTCTTTGCCATTCTCTTTCAGGCGCGCAGTGTGTACCTGGGCGATAGAGGCAGAAGCCAGCGGCTCGATGGAGAAATCGTCAAACCAGGCCTCCACCGGCAGGCCACCCATCGCTTGCTCAATTTGCTTTTTGGCCTGCAGGCCGTCAAACGGCGCGACGCGATCCTGCAACATAGCAAGCTGATCGGCGATTTGCGGCGGAAACAGGTCGCGACGAGTTGAGAGCATCTGACCAAACTTAATCCACACTGGTCCCAGCTCCTGCAACGCCAGACGCAAGCGCTCGCCGAGAGGTTTTTCTTTGTGGCGGTTTGGCATCCAGAACAGCATACGTCGCCAGATTCGCAACGGCAGCGTGATGCGCATTTTGGGAATGAGCTCATCAAGCCCGTAGCTCAAAAAGGTGCGGATGATGAAATACAGGCGCCGTAGTTCTCCTGGCGTCATTTGCCCTCCAGCGTTTCCAGCCGTTTTTCCAGCGCGGCCAGGGCTCGTTCCACAGCAGCGGTTTCCTCAACAAACCAGGCCAGCTCCAGCGGTCCCGGTGCCAGGCGCCACTCTTCGGTGATCGCCTCCGCGACATGACGCTGCTGGCGCTGAGCGCCCTGTAAAAGAAAGCGAGTGCCGCCGCGTAATACTTTACTGAAGCCTTCCGCAACGATATCGCCAGTATACGGGGCCAATAGTTCAGCCGGGTCGAATTCAGCCAGATCGCACAGGGTGACGGTATTTTGCACCACCTGCAAATCCCCCTGCACTTCGAGATCGCCGCTGCGAATCAGCGCCGTCAGCTGCTGGCGGTTACGTAATTGCGGGAGCACGCTTAGACGAGTAATCACGGTACAATCGGCTTCGCCTTCCCATGCGCCCAGCACGTCTACCTGACGCTCGCTAAAAACCAGCACCACGGGTGCGGAAAGTTCTTGCAACTCGACACGCAGCACTTTCCCCAGCAGCCGCTGCCGGGCGGGTTTAAGCGCCTGGTCGCGCCAGAGGAAAGTATTCAGGACCGTCTCAATACCGGCGGAAACCAGTGATTTGAAAGGCATAGCGTCCCTCCCGTCAGAACTTGTAACCACGGTGCAGCGCAACGATACCGGCCGTCAGGTTGTAGTAATCGACGCTTTCGAAACCTGCGTCCTGCATCATGCCTTTCAGAGTGTCCTGATCGGGGTGCATTCGGATAGATTCAGCAAGATAGCGGTAGCTTTCGGCGTCTTTAGCAACCAATTCGCCCACCCGAGGCAGGATATGGAAAGAGTAAGCGTCATAAGCCTTGCTGAGCGGCTCAATAATGGGTTTCGAGAATTCCAGCACCAGCAGGCGGCCGCCCGGCTTCAGCACGCGATACATAGATCGCAGCGCTTTTTCTTTATCGGTGACATTACGCAGGCCGAAAGAGATGGTGATGCAGTCAAAGGTGTTATCTGCAAAAGGTAGCGCTTCGGCGTTAGCCTGGACATATTCCACGTTACCGATAATGCCGATATTACGCAGCTTTTCGCGGCCCATCTTCAGCATAGAATCATTGATATCCGCCAGCATCACGCGGCCGGTTTCGCCCACCAGGCGAGAGAATTTCGCCGTCAGGTCGCCGGTACCGCCGGCCAGATCCAGCACAGTCTGCCCACGACGGACGCCGCTGCAATCGATGGTGAAACGCTTCCACAAACGATGAATACCGAACGACATCAAATCGTTCATCACATCATATTTTGCGGCTACAGAATGAAATACATGCGCCACCATGTCAGCTTTCTGTTCTTTGGCGACAGTCTGAAAGCCAAAATGCGTCGTTTCTTGTGAATCCTCAACCATCTCAATGCCTGCTTGCTTATCAAGAAAATGTTCGTCGAGTGTAACAGGTTTAGCGCGCTTCCCATACGCTTCAACGCGGCTGAGAGTGACCATCGTACACTGCAGCAGCTGCAGAATTTGATGAAAAATCGTTATCTTCCCGTGGGTTACCTTCATCCTCAAGACGGTATTCATCATCCTGCGCGGTTGCTTGTTCGACTAAGTCAGGATTAATCCCACGTTTGACTTCCACGCCCAGGTCACGGAATGATTCTGCCTGAACCAGCATGTTACCGCGCCCGGAAGCGAGCTTTTTCATCGCCTGGCGGTAGTTATCCTGGGCTTTATCCAGACTCTGGCCGATAGCGGACATATCGTCGACAAACAGGCGCATTTTGTCATACAGACGCCCCGCTCTTTCGGCAATTTTCTGCGCGTTACGGCTCTGATGCTCATAGCGCCACAGGTTGGCGATGGTACGCAGTGCGACCAGCAGCGTAGTCGGGCTAACCAACATAATATTGTTCTTCAGCGCTTCGCTAATCAGCTCCGGCTGACGGTCAATCGCCAGCAGGAAGGCGGGTTCAACGGGGATAAACATCAGTACGTAGTCGAGCGAACGTAGCCCCGGCAGCTGTTGATAATCCTTACGCCCCAGCAGACGCATATGATTACGTACGGAAGCAATATGCTCCTGTAACGCCGTCTCGCGGGTGTAATCATCATCGGCATTAAAGTAGCGTTCATAGGCGACCAGAGTCATCTTGGCATCGATAACCACGTCTTTGCCCTGCGGAAGACGCACGATCACATCCGGCTGCATCCGTGAACGGTTGTCGGTTTCAATACTCACCTGCGTTTGGTATTCATGGCCCTCCCGCAGCCCGGAAGCTTCCAGCACGCGGGTCAATACCACTTCTCCCCAGTTGCCCTGAGTTTTGTTATCACCCTTCAGCGCGCGCGTCAGGTTTAGCGCTTCCTGCGCCATTTGCGCATTAAGCTGCTGAAGGTTGCGGATTTCATGAGCCAGGGTATGACGCTCCCGCGCCTCCTGACCGAAGCTATCCTGAACCTGGCGGCGGAAACCATCCAGTTGCTCACGTAACGGGGTCAGCAGCCCGTGCAGACTCTGGCGATTCTGCTCATCCACCCGTCGGTTGCTGTGTTCGAATATTCGGTTTGCCAGATTCTCGAACTGCTCGCTAAGGCGCTGCTCGCTGTTAACCATCTGGCGAATTTTATCTTCCGCATGCATTTGCGTGGATTCAAGGCGGGTGGTCACTTCGCGGAGATCGGCCTCCAGCGACGTATTGATATCGCGCAGGCTGCGCAATTCGTTATTGAGCAGCTCGCACTCTTCTCGCCAGTGGGACTCTTGCACCAGTTGCTGACGCGCCGCGCTCAGCTCAATATCCAGCTCGCGCCGCTCTTCAATGAGATCGGCACGGATTTGATCGGCATGCGCTTTGGTCGCCAACCAGCCCACAATAAGCCCCACGGCCAGCGCCATAACGGCACTAATAATTATCGAGATATCCACAACGCCCCCAGCAGCAACCACTTACGTCACAAAATAGAATTGTGCTGTACAAACGTCCAGTTTAAAAGGGTTTTCCTGCGAGGGGCTACGCAAACATTCAACAAAAAATCCCACATATCGGGATGGCATCTTATAAATAGGGAATTTGTGCGGTAAATCACCATTATTACTATTGGGGTAAGGCAGAGTAACCACAAAATAAGAGGGCTTAATGGATGCTAAAAGAGATGCAGCACATCGCAGGAGCGCAAACGCTGCTTCGTGGATTAGCAGTGATTGATGCCGTGGCAACGGGGCACAGAGACTTAAAATCCATTAGCGAATTCACCGCTACACCAAAAAGCACGGCGCATCGTCTGGCTACCGCACTCGTGGAACAGCGCTATCTGCGCTATGCCGCAAATGTTGGCTACGATCTCGGCCCGCGGCTGATTGAACTGGGCGCACGAGCTCTGGATACCATCTCTCTACCGGCGCTGGCACGTCCATGGTTACAAAAACTCGCCGATACCACTAAAGACACGGTCCACCTGGGCGTACGTGAAGGTGATGAAGTGCTGTATCTGGAGAAAATTAACAGCCAGCGGGGACTGGAAATGCGTTCCCGTCCGGGCCACCGGATGCCGCTGGCATTAACCGGAATCGGCAAAGCCTTGTTGATAAATGATTCTCAGGATGATCTGCGGGCTCTCTTCCTGCGCCAGAGCACCGAACACTATCTGCAGCGTTTTCTGACGTGTATGCAGCGTTACTCCCAGGGAGGCTATGCGTTCGACCTGGAAGAAAACGAACCGACTATTCGCTGCGTAGCGGCCCCCATATTCGATGCCCGAAACCAGCTTATCGCCGCAATCTCGGTCGCCAGCACCGCAACCTATATGTCACGGGATCGAATGGATGCCCTGATTCCGCTTGTACGCTCCTACGCGGGCCATATTTCGGCGGAGCTTGGTTGGGCAGGCTAACCGATTCGCCATTTTTACACCGCAGTCAATAACAAGGAGGTAAGAACAATCACCATGGATAACCACACACGTTTATTAGCACTGGACTGGGGAACCACCTCACTGCGCGCCTGGCGCCTTGGCGATAACGGCCAGCAGCTTGAGTCCAGAGATCTTCCCTACGGCATCATGAAGTTACCCGCCAATAAAGGAGGGAGACTGGCAGCGTTCCAGGAGGCCTTTCTAGCGGCCTGCGGCGACTGGCTACAGACCACCGGCTGCCGGGACGTTATTGCCTGTGGGATGGTCGGCAGCGCCCAGGGCTGGAAAGAAGCCGCTTATTTACCCTGCCCCACCAGCCTGGCGGATTTTGCCGGGCAGCTATGCTCACTGGAGATATCGCCTTCAATACGCCTGTCAATCATTCCGGGCCTGGCAGTATATGGCGACGATCCGGAAGTGATGCGCGGTGAAGAAACGCAAGTTTTCGGCATCCTGTGCAGCCAGAGTGATAATAGCGGCGAAATGATCATCGGCATGCCGGGGACGCATTCCAAATGGGCGCTGGCTCAGCAAAACAGCGTGCTGGAGTTTCGCACATTTATGACCGGCGAACTCTTCGATGTCCTGAAAAACCACTCCATTCTTGGCGCCACAATGCAGCCCTCGCAGGATACAGACTGGCAGGTATTCGATGATGGTGTCGCGACGGCTATCCGCCAAAAAGAAGCGGGGCTGCTTTCCACACTCTTCTCGACGCGTACCAAACTGCTGGCCGGACAAATCTCAAGCCGACAGCAGTCTGACTATCTTTCCGGACTGGTTATCGGCCATGAGCTTGCTGGCTTGCGCCAGACTCTACTGGCTGATGAGGAACGACGCCTGAACACACCGATCGTGCTCACCGGCAACCCAACCCTGTGTGAACGTTATCAGCGCGCCTTCCGTCAGACGATAGCGGATCGCCCAATTCAGTTTATCGCACAGGCCACCGTGGCTGGCCTGTGGCAAATCGCTTTACGCGCCAGGCTTATCCACGACGCATAACGGAGAGACACAGATGGATTTGAATAATTGCATTAAAGAACATGGTCTTATCGCCATTCTGCGCGGAATCAAAACCACAGAAGCGAAAGAGGCTGGCTTCGTGCTGTATGAAGAAGGTTTTCGTCTTATTGAAGTTCCACTCAACTCCCCTACGCCCTATGACAGCATTCAACTGTTACGCCAAACCTTGCCGGAAGATTGCGTAATTGGTGCCGGAACGGTGATGACCTTCCGGCAGGTTGAGCGGGTTAAACAAGCCGGGGGTCAGCTGATTGTGATGCCCCATAGCGACTGCGCGGTAATTGCTGCCGCTAAAAATGCAGGTCTGCTTTGCACCCCTGGAGCCGCTACGTTGACGGAGGCCTTTGCCGCTATAGAACACGGTGCGGATGCGGTCAAAGTGTTCCCGGCAGAGCAGATAACGCCCGCGGTTATTAAAGCCTGGAGAGCCGTCGTACCGCCCCACATTCCCCTTCTCCCGGTTGGCGGCATCACGCCGGAAAAAATGCAAGATTACCTCAGCGCAGGCGCGGATGGATTTGGTCTGGGTGGGGCGCTTTATAAGCCAGGCGATAGCGTAAAAGAGGTTCGTCAGGCCGCCAGTGAGTTTATCTCAGCCTGGCAACAACGCGTACGTTAAATGTACCGATATTTCTATCTCCAGTAAGTGATTCGGGTGAACGAACGCAACCAACGCACCCGCAGCTTGAAAGACGACGAGTATAAACAATAATAAGGGATTACTATGATTAGACATCTTACCAGGCCATTACAATATCTCTCTGCAGTTCTCGTTGCCGGAACGCTGCTAAGCGCATTACCTGCGCAAGCGGCTAAATATCCCACCAAACAAATCGATCTTGTTGTGCCTTATTCCGCCGGTGGCGGTACCGACCTGGTCGCCCGTGCCTTCGCCGACGCCGCAAAAGCACATTTTCCCGTTAGCATCGGAGTCATTAACAAGCCCGGCGGCAGCGGCGCTATCGGCTTTACCGAAATCGCTACAGCCCGGCCTAACGGCTATAAAATCGGACTTGGTACCGTCGAGCTGACTACCCTCCCCAGCCTTGGAATGGTCAGTTTCAAAACCGACAGTTTTAAACCCATCGCTCGTCTGAACGCTGACCCGGCGGCTATCACCGTCAGCGCCGATGCGCCGTGGAATACCATTGATGAATTCCTTAAGTGGGCCAAAGAAAACCCCGGTAAAGTGCGTATCGGCAACTCCGGTACCGGTGCTATCTGGCACCTGGCCGCGGCGGCTCTGGAAGACAAAGCCGACGTGAAGTTTACCCACGTTCCTTACGATGGCGCCGCGCCCGCAGTAACTGGTCTGCTGGGCCATCACATTGAAGCGGTTGCTGTTAGCCCAGGGGAGGTCATCAACCATGTTAATGGCGGCAAGCTGAAAATACTGGCGATCATGACGGATGAACGCATGAAGAGCATTCCTGATGTTCCCACGCTAAAAGAGCAAGGTATCGATCTCTCCATCGGTACCTGGCGTGGCCTGATCGTACCGAAAAACACCCCGCAGGATATCGTGGACACCTTGTCTGTTGCGGCCAAAGCCACGGCTGAAGAGCCTGCTTTTCAGGATGCCCTGAATAAACTAAATCTAAACTATGCCTGGCTTGAAGGTGCTGCTTTCCAGCAGCAGATTAACGAGCAGCAGGCTTATTTTGCCGAGCTGTTGAGCAAACTCGGTCTGAAAAAATAACGGGCAGGTACGGTTATGTCGATAAAAGCTGAATCGCCCTCTTTAACCGTACCGCATCGCCGTCTCTCCCCGGTCGTGATGAGCGTGGGAGTTTTACTGTGCGTGATTGCGTGCGCGGTCATCGTGACTGCGCACAATTTCCCGGCTACGGCGATCGAGACGGATATTGGCGCTGGCGCCTTTCCCCGGTTTTATGCAGGCGCGCTCATAGTGCTGGCCGTCCTGTTAGTGGCAAGCGACTGGCTAACAAACCACGCCGACGATGTTCACCACGAGCCCTCCCACTATGGTCGCGTTGCGGCAGGAGTCGGTATCGTCGCGGGATACATCGTACTGTTAAGCTTCGTGGGCTATCTCATTGCAACGCCGCTTTTCTTAACGGCGCTGATGGTAATTATGCAGCGGAAACGGCTATGGCTGACGCTGCTGCTCGCCATCGCTATCACGTTGATTCTGTGGCTGCTGTTTTCAATGGCGCTGCAGGTACCGCTGCCAGCGGGTTCTTTATTTGAATAGTCGGGGCCTGATATGTTTAGTAGCGAACTGTTGTTTCAAGGCTTAACGCATTTACTCTCCAACCCGATGGCGTTGGTGTTAGCCTCATTCGGCGTGATGCTGGGCATTATGATTGGCGCATTACCGGGCCTGACCGCCACCATGGGCGTCGCGATATTGCTCCCCTTCACTTACGGTATGGATCCCGTATCAGGTTTATTAATGATTTGCGGGGTCTTTTTCGGCGGCGTCTACGGCGGGTCAATAACCGCGATATTGTTAAAAATCCCCGGAACCCCGGCGGCGGCGGCAACGGCAATCGACGGCTACGAACTCACCCGACAAGGGAAAGCCGGGATGGCGCTAAGCGCAGCGACGTTCTCTTCCTTCGCTGGCGGCATATTGAGTATTGTCGTACTGATGTTTCTGGCCCCGATTCTCGCCGGATGGGCATTAAAATTCAGCGCCTCCGAGTCCTTCGCCCTGGCCATATTTGGCCTGAGCATTATCGCCAGCATATCCGGTAAGTCGCTAATTAAGGGGCTAATCTCCGGCATCGGCGGTTTGCTTATTGCGACCATCGGCCTCGATCCTATGGGCGGTTTTCCTCGCTTTACCGGCGGTTTTGTCGAACTGATGAATGTGCCCTTTATCCCTGTGATGATTGGCCTGTTTGCCGCCTCCGAAGCGTTTAAGACGCTGGAAAAAGACAATGCGGTTCGCCATGGCGCAAAAGTGGTTATTGGCAGCCTTCTGCTTCCCTGGAAGGTTATACGGCGACTGCTGGTGACGATTCTCCACTCTGCCGGATTGGGCATTTTCATTGGCATGATCCCTGGAGCCGGAGCCGATATTGCCGCTTTCGTTGCCTACAACGAAACCAAGCGCTTTAGCAAAACGCCGGAAAACTTCGGCAAAGGTGAAATTACAGCCGTCTCCTCCTGTGAAGCAGGTGCTAACGGCTGTACCGGCGGCGCGCTGCTGCCGATGCTGACGCTTGGGATTCCGGGGGATGCGGTTACCGCCATTATGCTTGGTGCGCTAACGTTACAAGGTATGCAGCCGGGGCCGCTGATGTTCACTGAGCACGGCGATATGGTGTACACGCTGTTTATCGGCATGATCTTTTGCTACTTCATGCTACTGATTTTGGGTCTTCTGTCCCTGAAGGTGGTCAGCAATGTGGTCAAAATACCAACCCATATTCTGACGCCGCTAATCCTCGCGCTTTGCGTAGTCGGTACCTATGCGCTGAATAACAGCCTGTTCGATGTCGGGATTATGCTGATCGCTGGCGTAGTGGGCTACTTTATGCAAAGAGGGGGATATCCAGCGTCTCCGGTCGTTCTGGCGCTGATTATGGGCCCCATGGCGGAAAGCAATCTTCGTCGCGCGTTGTCCCTTTCTGCCGGAAGCTGGGATTTTCTCTACACTCGTCCAATAACGCTGGCATTACTTACTCTCGCAACGATAACGTTACTGACTCCGGTCGTTCGGGGGCTTTGGGCATTTCGTAAGAATTTACAGACGCAGGTATGATGGAATCCCCGGATACTAACCCGGGGTAAAACTGAAGCCCCGGCAAAGATTGCCGGGGCTTTTTTATTACAGCAGGCGGCGCGCCGCTTCCACGACGATTTTCACCGCATGGCTTTCGGTTTGCTTCATGGTTTCCGCGTTTGGAATTTCCTGCTGGGTACGGTTGACGATAACACCGGCAACCATCCCGGCACGCAGGCCCTGGCTGGCGCACATGGTCAGCAATGTGGCGGATTCCATTTCATAGTTCATCACACCCATCGACTGCCACTCTTCCATCGAACCTTTAAAGCGACTCACCACGCGGCCAGAGAAGGTGTCGTAACGCTCCTGGCCCGGATAGAAGGTGTCGGAAGAGGCAGTGACGCCGACATGAGTGGTCGCACCGATGGATTTCGCTGCTTCAACCAGCGCGGTAGTACATTCGAAATCGGCTACCGCCGGGAATTCCATTGGCGCGAAGTGCAGACTTGCACCGTCAAGGCGAACGGAAGCTGTGGTCACCAGAACGTCGCCCACATTAATGTGCGGCTGAATAGCGCCGGTAGTGCCAATACGCAGGAAGGTACGGATACCCAATTGGGCCAGTTCTTCCACAGCAATAGAGGTAGATGGGCCGCCGATACCGGTAGAGCAGACAATCACTGCTTTACCATCCAGTTCAGCACGCCAAGTGGTGAATTCGCGATGAGATGCCAGTTTGACCGGCTTATCCATCAGCGCGGCGATCTTTTCCACACGCTCCGGATCGCCAGGGACGATAGCCAGCGTAGCCCCTTGTAAATCGTTCTTGGTGAGGCCGAGATGAAAAACATCAGACTTAGACATAAAAAACTCCTCTGTGGGTCGAATTATCAGCAGAAGCAAAACGGTACTTTACAGAAGCTGCTGAGACTATTTTGTGACACCAATCACCACGAATGAAATTCATTGCAATAGATTGCCATCCAATAGTGATACAAATCACATTAATAAGTTAATCTGGAGAGTACTGAACAAAAGATAGCCTGTTTCAGGCACTGTGTTTTGTTAACGTCCTGTCCAGAGCAACTATAGTTATTAATGCGCTAATAAATTAAGGGTACGGAGAATACCATGACGACAATTAAGCAAACCGGTTTTGCACCTGCAGCCACGCCGCACGCCTCTACTGCCGTTCACACGTCAGATGAAAATATCATCTCCGGGGAGACATCAATCCCTTCTCAGGGGGATAACATGCCAGCCTTCCATGCCCGTCCGGGCAACGTTGACGGTCCGCTACCGGTCGTCATCGTTGTACAGGAAATATTCGGCGTGCATGAACATATCCGCGATATTTGCCGCCGTCTGGCGCAGGAAGGGTATCTGGCTATCGCACCAGAGCTGTACTTCCGCCAGGGCGATCCCAATGATTACAACGATATTCCTTCTTTATTTCAGGGGTTGGTCAAAAAGGTGCCGGATTCTCAGGTACTGGCTGACCTCGATCACGTCGCCAGCTGGGCTTCCCGCCACGGTGGCGATGCCCATCGTCTGCTTATTACCGGTTTCTGCTGGGGCGGTCGCATCACCTGGCTGTACGCCGCACATAACCCGCAGCTAAAAGCCGCTGTTGCCTGGTACGGCAAGCTGGTCGGTGAGAAAACATTAAACTCACCGAAACATCCGGTGGACATTGCCGTTGATCTGAACGCCCCGGTTTTAGGACTTTACGGCGCGAAAGATGACAGCATCCCGCAGGATACGGTTGAAACCATGCGTCAGGC
>NZ_JAPUEW010000014.1:0-3166 GCF_027492335.1 Klebsiella sp.
CTAGCTCTTTGGCTTCCTGATTCAATATTTTCGCAAATTCCCAGGCCAGTTTTTCGCGGCTTTTATAGTGGTCGTCATAAAGTGTATCAATCATGGTCATAGGCCCAGGTAACGCCCATTTAATCGGTTGTTTGGTGAGCTGGCGTAAAAACCGCGCGTCCTCAACAAAAACAGGTTTTTGGCGTTCAACAGCACCCGTGACGGTTGGGACGCTTGCTTCATAGCGATTACGAATTTTCACCACTTCACGTTTTGCAAAATCAACACCGCTGAGGTGCTCAATAAACGTTGTCACAAAGTGCTGACGCGTTTGCTCGCCATCGCTGACAATATCAATACCTGCACGTAATTGATCATACAGAGCCAAACTCAGCGCGTCCTTTTTCCCCTCAATTAACTCTTCATTTTGTAATTTCCAGGGAGACCATAGTTTCTCAGGCTCGGCGAGCCATGAAGGTTTGGGTAAACTGCCCGCAGTCGAAGTAGGTAATAATTTTTTCATAATAGTTGGCCTTATATTTTTAATTAAATAGCGTACTGAACAGACCACCTTTCGAGAATGTTCTTGTACGGTTTAATGAAGTTCTCTTCAGTAAATTTTCCCTGCTCAATAGCCAACTGGCTACGCTCTTCCCGGTCATAAACAATTTTTGTCAGTGAGTGATCCTGGTGATTCAGGTCAGGCTGATAGCACTGCCCTGCCGCAGAGTTAGCATTGTAAATCTCTGGCCGATAAATTTTCTGGAAAGTTTCCATCGTGCTAATGGTACTAATCAGCTCAAGATTAGTATAATCGCTCAGTAAATCACCTGAGAAATAAAAAGCCAAAGGTGCCACACTGTTTGCAGGCATAAAATAACGAACCTGCAGGCCCATTTTTTTGAAATAGCCCTCAGTCAATGATGTTCCATTCTGTTGGTATTCAATACCCAGCACAGGGTGCTCATTACCCATTCGATGGTAGGTATTTTTATTGGATACGCTGAGGCATATCACCGGCGGTTTGCTAAAGTTATTCTTGTACTCATTTGAGTTTACAAAACATTTAAAGATATTGCCGTGTAAATCACCAAAATTATCGGGAAGACTAAACGCTGATTGCTGTTTATTGTGTTCTAACAGCAATACGCTAAAATCATAATCTCTCACATAAGAAGAGAAGTTATTCCCTACAATGCCTTCAATACGTTCATTGGTTTTTTTATCAATGATATTCGTTTTCAATATTTCTATTACCGGAAAAGTGTCGCCATTAGCTTCGACACTCATCTCGACAGAAATGATTTCAAGCTCTAGCGAATAACGTTCGCCTTTCGGATTATCCCAGTACGCCAGCGTGTTGAAACGATTGTCAATCATCAATAAAGTGTTACGCAAATTCTGCTGGCGGTTTTGCCCTCTGGCTAAATTAGCAAAATTAGTTGTAATACGCGTATTTTCAGAAGGGTTATAGTTTTCATCGAAAATACTGCTCTTAATCGTAAATGTAAAATTTTTATTCATCGCAATTTTGCATCCTGAATCCTGACATGAAAACTGAATTTATACCCGTCATACTTCAAGTTCCATGGGCGTTGGCTCAGTCAGCGGTCTTCATGTTGCCAATAAGTTAATATGGTGTATTTTATGCCAGAGCCACTGGATGAGTGAAAGCGACTTAATTTCATTACAACATGAGCTATCTTCATGATCCTCTGTCGCTGATTTGGCGTCAGACCAATCCTGTTCACAATCTGCCTACCCCAGCTAATATGCCCTTAACGAATAAAACTGAAACAAAAAATTATTAACCGTCAGCATGTTAGCGCCAACCTCCAGAATTCATTAAATTTTTCATATGTTTTTTTCGAACAACTGGCCATTTTGCACAAATGTCCGGTTGCCCAATCCCGACGGCTGGACTAAGCCTGGAGAAGTTTTAACGTATCAATTCAACTTACCAGGAGATTTCCATGAGCAAACTTGGGATTAATGGATTTGGCCGTATTGGACGTTTGGTGCTACGCCGGTTGTTGGAAGTGGAAAGTTCTTTAGAAGTGGTGGCCATTAACGACCTCACCTCGCCAAAAGTGCTGGCCTACCTGTTAAAGCATGACTCTAACTACGGCCCTTTCCCATGGAGTGTTGATTTTACTGAAGATGCGCTTATCGTCGATGGCAAAAAAATCACCGTGTACGCTGAAAAAGAGGCTCAGCATATTCCGTGGAAAGCGGTGGGTGCCGAGCTGATCGTCGAGTGTACCGGTTTTTATACCTCCACTGAGAAAGCGCAGGCCCACCTGAGCGCAGGTGCGAAAAAGGTGCTGATTTCCGCACCGGCAGGCGATATGAAAACCATCGTTTACAACGTTAACGATGACACCCTGGCCGCAGACGATACCATTATTTCCGTCGCCTCTTGCACCACCAACTGTCTGGCGCCGATGGCAAAAGTCCTTAACGATGCGTTCGGTATTAAGCTAGGCACCATGACCACTATCCACGCCTATACTGGCACCCAGTCGTTGGTTGATGGTCCACGCGGTAAAGATCTGCGAGCTTCGCGCGCGGCGGCGGAAAACATCATTCCGCATACTACTGGAGCCGCGAAAGCGATCGGTCTGGTTATCCCGGAACTCAGCGGTAAATTAAAAGGCCATGCCCAGCGCGTACCGACCAAAACAGGCTCGGTAACGGAACTGGTCTCCGTACTGGCGAAAAAAGTCACCGCCGAAGAGGTCAATCAGGCGATGAAAAATGCGGCGGCGAACAATGAATCCTTCGGCTATACCGAAGAGGAAATTGTCTCGTCAGATGTGATTGGTAGTCATTTCGGTTCAATTTACGATGCCACGCAGCTTGAGATAGCCGAAGCCGGTGATGTTCAGTTGGTTAAAACGGTGGCCTGGTACGATAACGAATATGGCTTTGTCACCCAGTTGATTCGCGTACTGGATAAATTCGCAAAATAAACAGCAAGCGAGCAGCGGTTCCTTGCATGGCCTACAAAAACCGCACACGCCTCGTAACCCCATCGCCTCCGGGAAGATTCTGCAACACCTTGCACTCTTCCTCCCGGGGGCGGCGCAAAGCGCCTGCCCGGGCTACGGGACCGCAGACGGCTGAAAACTTGTAGATACTGTGAACGTCTGCAATCATTTTTAGTTGCCGGTGCTTTCTCCGGCTC
>NZ_JAPUEW010000015.1:0-24459 GCF_027492335.1 Klebsiella sp.
GAGCCGGAGAAAGCACCGGCAACTAAAAATGATTGCAGACGTTCACAGTATCTACTAAACCGCTGACGGCTGTGAACTTGTAGCCCCCCGCCGCCGGGGGCTATACCTGATTCAGGATACAAAAGTCAGCTCAGCGGCTTCTCGCCGTTTTGATCCTGATCGACGGCAAAGCAGGCCACCAGTTGGCCGCCATAATCCTTCAGCTGCGGCTGAAGCTGGGTGCATGGGCCGAAGCGGCGACGGCAGCGGGCGTTAAACGCGCAGCCCGGAGGCGGATTCAGCGGGCTTGGCAGCTCGCCGGTCAGCTTGATACGCTCACGACGATCGTCCGGGTTCAGGCGCGGCGTCGCTGACAACAGCGCCTGAGTATACGGATGCTGCGGGTTGTTGAAGATTTGGTCCTTCGACCCTTTCTCCACGCAGCGGCCTAAATACATCACCATCACTTCGTCAGCAATGTGCTCCACCACCGACAGGTCGTGGGAGATAAAGACGTAAGAAAGCCCCAGCTCCTGCTGTAAATCCATCATCAGGTTCAGCACCTGCGCACGCACCGAAACGTCCAGCGCAGAAACCGGTTCGTCGGCGATCACCACGTCCGGATCAAGCATCAGGCCGCGAGCGATAGCAATACGCTGACGCTGACCGCCGGAGAACATATGCGGATAGCGATCATAGTGCTCCGTTTTCAGGCCCACTTTCGCCATCATCGCCAACGCTTTCTCACGCCGCTGCTCTTTGCTTAAGCTGGTGTTGATCTGCAGCGGCTCTTCCAGAATCTGCCCCACTTTTTTACGCGGGTTCAGCGAACCGTACGGGTTCTGGAACACAATCTGGATTTTCTGCCGACGCAGCTTCTGCGCCTGCGGATCGTGCTTAAGCAGATCCTGCCCCTGGTAGTAAAGCTCGCCACCGGTGGGAATTTCAATCATCGTTAGCAGACGACCGAGCGTCGACTTGCCGCAGCCGGATTCACCGACAACTGCCAGCGTTTTGCCGCGCTCAAGGGTAAACGAAACGCCGTCCAGTGCTTTTACCAGGCGTTCCGGGGCAAATAGCCCTTTCTTCACCGGATAGTATTTTTTCAGATCGGTGGCCAGCAACAGAGGCTGTTGCGTGGTGGCCTCATGCGTACTCATAGCCCAGGCCTCCCGGCATCATCAAGTGGGTAATGACATTTTGACTGGCGACCGCCGCTCAGCAGGTTCAGTTCAGGTTCTTCGCTGCGGCATTTGTCTGTTGCATAGGGGCAGCGTGGGTTAAGCAGACAGCCGTTCGGGCGGTCGTATTTCCCCGGTACCACGCCCGGCAGCGAAGCCAGCCGCGCTTTATCCTGAGCAAACTCCGGCAGCGCGCGCAGCAGCGCCTGGGTGTACGGGTGGCGCGGCGCGCGGAAGATATCCTTCGCATCGCCGGTTTCCACTACCTGACCGGCGTACATCACAATAATTTTGTGCGCCGCTTCGGCTACCAGCGCCAGATCGTGAGTAATCAGGATCAGCGCCATATTCTCTTTCTGCTGTAGTTCCAGCAGCAGCTCGATGATCTGCGCCTGGATAGTCACATCCAGCGCCGTTGTGGGTTCATCGGCAATCAGCAGCTTTGGCCGACAGGCAATGGCCATCGCAATCATCACACGCTGACTCATCCCACCGGAAAGCTGGTGCGGATAGACATCAAGACGAGAAGCCGGATCGGGAATACCGACCAGCGTCAGCAGGTCAATCGCCCGCTGGATACGCGTTTTCTTGTTGCCGCCCTGATGCACCTTGATGGCTTCCATAATCTGGTAACCCACGGTGTAGCACGGGTTGAGGCTGGTCATCGGGTCCTGGAAGATCATCGCCACTTCCGCGCCCACCAGTTGGCGGCGCTCTTTTTCGGAAATACGCTTCAGGTCGCGCCCGTTAAATTCCAGCTTTTCAGCCATTACCCGACCGGGGTAGTCAATCAGGCCCATAATCGCCAGCGAACTGACCGATTTACCCGATCCTGATTCACCGACGATGCCGACCACTTCACCCTGATTTACGCTGTAGCTCACGCGGTCTACGGCGCGGAACGGTGTCCCTTCGTCTCCGAAGTGCACCGATAATTTATCTACATTTAATAACGCCATCTCGAACCTCTTACTGCTTCAGTTTGGGATCGAGCGCGTCACGCAGACCGTCACCCATCAGGTTAAATGCCAGCACCGTCAGCAGGATCGCGACACCCGGGAAGGTGACGACCCACCAGGCGCTCTGCGCGAACTGCAACACGTCGGAGAGCATCGTGCCCCACTCCGGTGTCGGCGGCTGCGCACCCATGCCAAGGAAGCCAAGAGCAGCCATATCGAGAATGGCGTTAGAGAAGCCCAGCGACGCCTGAACAATTAGCGGTGCGAGGCAGTTAGGAAGAATATTAACGAACATCTGGCGCATCGCCCCGGCGCCCGCCACACGAGAAGCAGTCACGTAGTCGCGGTTCACTTCCACCAGTACCGCAGCGCGGGTCAGACGTACGTAATGCGGCAAGGCGACAAAGGTCAGGGCCAGCGAGGCGTTGACGATTGAGGGGCCGAAGATAGCCACCAGCACCAGCGCCAGCAGCAGGCTCGGCAGGGCCAGCATAATATCAACAACGCGCATGATGACAGAATCAACAACGCCGCCGAAGTAGCCCGCAACCAGACCAAGCACCACGCCGAGGATCAGCGACAGCACCACCACCAGACAGCCGACCAGCAGCGACAGGCGCGCGCCGTACATCAGACGCGACAGGATATCGCGGCCAACGTCGTCGGTACCGAGCAGATGGCTTATGCTCCCGCCATCCTGCCAGAACGGCGGGGCCAGCAGCGTATCGCGGAACTGATCCGCCGGGTTATAGGGCGCAATGAAGTTGGCAAACACGGCGATAAAAATCATGACCGCCACGTAGACCAGACCCACGACGGCGCCTTTATTGCGTTTAAAATAGTGCCAGAACTCCTGCAGAGGGGTCATCGGCACCGGCGCTGCAACAGCTTTATTTTCAGTAATTTGTGACATGGTGGCCCCTTACTTCTTATGCCGGATACGCGGGTTCACCACGCCGTACAACAGGTCTACCAGCAGGTTGACGAGGATGATCATCGTCGCGACCAGCAGTACCCCACCCTGCACCACCGGATAATCGCGGCGCTGCAGCGCGTCAATCAGCCAGCGGCCAAGGCCCGGCCAGGAGAAGATGGTTTCGGTGAGGATAGCGCCCGCCAGCAGCGTACCAACCTGTAGCCCGATTACTGTGACCACCGGCAACATCGCGTTGCGCAGAGCATGAACGATGATCACCCGCATACGCGTCAGCCCTTTGGCGCGCGCGGTACGGATATAATCCTCACCCAGCACTTCCAGCATCGACGAGCGGGTCATACGCACAATCACCGCCAGCGGGATGGTGCCCAGCACCACGGCAGGCAGAATCATATGCATTACCGCATCGATAAAGTCGCCCGGCTCACCCCAAATCGCGGTATCAATCAGCATAAACCCGGTCAGCGGGAGGGTATCGTCAAGGAACACGGTATCGCTGATACGCCCGGAGACCGGCGTCAGGTTGAGTTGTACCGACACCAGCATAATCAGCATCATGCCCCACCAGAAGATAGGCATGGAGTAGCCGGTCAGCGCGAGACCAACCGAGGTGTGATCGAAGATAGAGCCGCGTTTGACCGCTGCCAGCACGCCTACCGGGATCCCAACGGCGACGGCGAAAATCATCGCGCAGACGCCCAGTTCCATGGTGGCCTTAAAGCGCGGTACGAACTCTTCCCATACGGGAATACGGCTTTTCAGCGAGATGCCCAAATCACCGTGCATCACGCCCCAAATATAGTTGACGTACTGCTGCCACATCGGCTTATCAAGGCCCATCTCGGCCAGCAGCTGCGCGTGACGTTCAGGGGAAATTCCACGTTCGCCCGCCATAATCATCACCGGGTCACCGGGGATCATATGGACAAAGGCAAAAGTGAGAAGGGTAATACCGATAAATGTTGGGATGACAAGTCCCAAACGTCGGAGAATGAACTGCAACATAACCCGGATTCTCTCTAGTGACGGCCCGCCTGGTGACGGGACGTCTGTATTGCTCACAAAAGTAAACGCCCTCTCACCACAGGGGGAGAGAGTAAGGGTGAGGGGGCGGCTTCTCCACCCTCACCCCAGCCCTCTCCCTCAAAGGAGAGGACCGTATTGCTTATTATTCGATAGAGACGTTATCGAAGTGGTGTTTACCTAATGGATCGACCACGTAGCCTTTGACTTCTTTACGTACTGGCTCATAGACGGTGGAGTGAGCGACGATCAGCGCCGGAGCCTGGTCATGCATCACCACCTGAGCTTGTTTGTACAGCTCAATACGCTTGTTGTGGTCGTCGGTTGCGCGAGCCGGTTGAATCAGGTCTTCAAACGGCTTGTAGCACCAGCGAGAGTAGTTAGAACCATCTTTCGCCGCCGCGCAGCTGAACAGGGTGGCGAAGAAGTTATCCGGATCCCCGTTATCGCCGGTCCAGCCCATCATCACGGTCTGGTGTTCGCCCGCTTTCGCGCGCTTCAGGTACTCACCCCACTCGAAGGTGACAATCTTGGCCTGAACGCCCACTTTGGCCCAGTCAGCCTGAATCATCTCTGCCATACGGCGTGCGTTCGGGTTGTACGGACGCTGTACCGGCATCGCCCACAGGTCAATGCTGAAGCCTTTTTCCAGACCCGCTTCTTTCAGCAGCGCTTTCGCTTTCTCTGGATCGTAGGTGTAGTCTTTAACATCGTCGTTATAGCCCCACATGGTTGGCGGGATCAGGTTCTTCGCGGCCTGGCCTGCGCCCTGATAAACGGCTTTGATAATCGCTTCTTTATTTACCGCGTAGGTCAGCGCCTGACGAACTTTGACATCATCCAGCGGTTTCTTCTCGGTGTTAAAAGAGAGGTAGCCGACGTTCAGACCTGGCTGCTCCATCAGAGTGATGTTTTTGTCTTCCTTCATGCGCGCGATATCTGCCGGGTTCGGGTACGGCATCACCTGGCACTCGTTTTTCTGCAGCTTAGCGTAGCGCACGGAAGCATCAGGCGTAATGGAGAAGACAAGACGATCGATCTGCGGCTTGGTGCCCCAGTAGCCCGGGAAAGCTTTATAGAGAATACGGGAGTCTTTTTGATATTGCAGCAGCTGGAATGGGCCGGTACCGATTGGGTTCAGGTCCACTTTCTCCGGCGTACCGGCTTTCAGCATGTTGTCGGCATACTCTTTTGACAGGATAGAAGCAAAGTCCATCGCCAGATCGGCGAGGAACGGAGATTCCGGACGAGTTAGCACGAACTGGACGGTATTATCGTCCACTTTCTTCACTTCGCTAATCAGGTCGGAAAGCCCCATCCCTTCGAAGTATTCATAGCTGCCGCCAGACACTTTATGGTACGGGTTGTTGGTATTTTTTTGTCTGTCGAACGAGAAGACGACGTCATCGGCGTTCAGCGCACGAGTCGGTTTAAAATCTTTATTATCCTGCCACTTCACGTCTTTACGCAGATGGAAGGTATAGGTTTTACCGTCTTCGCTGACTTCCCATTTCTCGGCCAGGCCCGGAATAACTTCCGTGGTGCCGGTTTTGAATTCAACCAAGCGGTTATAAATCGGCACTGAGCTGGCGTCATAGGTGGTGCCAGAGGTGAAGAGCTGCGGGTTAAAGCCTTCCGGCGAGCCTTCTGAACAATAAACCAAGGTTTTCGCTTGTACGCTTGCTGCGACGGTCATGGCAACCAGGCTCAGACCAAGCTTCAGCATCCCTGACTTTTTCAAGGAAATACTCATTATTCTGCTCCAAATGTGATGTTGTTTGCATTGCATATATCCGCCAGACCTTTATTTATGTT
This sequence comes from Klebsiella sp., assembly GCF_027492335.1. Classification (NCBI taxonomy): domain Bacteria; kingdom Pseudomonadati; phylum Pseudomonadota; class Gammaproteobacteria; order Enterobacterales; family Enterobacteriaceae; genus Klebsiella; species Klebsiella sp. The sequence continues at coordinate 5,895 of NZ_JAPUEW010000015.1, forward strand.
TTACCCGGTCCGGTCGGTGATGCCCGAAGGCGTTGAGAGAGATGGGGATTCCTTTCGCAAAAACGACTGAGTTGCAGTACGGATTCTCCATGAAATGCCCCTCATGCCCTACAATCTGTCAACAGAATGGGTAAACGTCAATACAGCCAACCTGGTTTTACATCCGGGGTGAGAATCAGCGGGCAAAGATTAAAAAAAGTGCACAGCCCTATTTCCAGCAGAGAAATTTATGCTAGCGGCTAATAGACAGAATAAATCCCTTAATATTTTTCGAGATATAGTGATAAGCAATTATGGGAAATGGTAAAAATTTCTTGCGATGTGACCAATATGTGAGCGATAAATAGCGCGAACGTTAAAACGCACAGCGGAAAATGCTGAAGTTATCCATAAGCTTCGCGAAAAAAGATCGGACTATATATAAAAAAATACAATGGAAGATGTCACAAAATAGCGAATAAGCGGCAGGAAATGGGGATGGGCGAGCTTTTTCACACTCTTAGTAGGCTGCATATTTTCCCGGAGGCGGTGCTACGCACCTGTCCGGGCTACCGGCCCGTAGACGACAGTGAACCTGTAGCCGGAAATTTAGCGGGGCTACAAATGCAAAAAAGCCTGCTCGTTGAGCAGGCTTTTCAAATTTGGTCGGTGATAGAGGATTCGAACCTCCGACCCCTTCGTCCCGAACGAAGTGCGCTACCAGGCTGCGCCAATCACCGAATGCGGGGCGCATCTTACTGCTGAGATGCAAACCCGTCAATGCCTTATTATGAAAAATTCACTTAAGCGGCGAGAATCTCACCACTGTGTTAATCCTTCTTCTTCGCCGCTGTGTCAGGAACGTGACACCAGTTGTTATACTGGTTAATCCCACCATCCGGCGAGGTGTAGCCAAGGCAACCCATGATGGTGTCATACAGCTCAACGTGACGGCGCGGTACCTTCATTGCAGCCTGCTGTTTCAGGTGCGCAAAAGAAGCCGCATGGTCAGGCGATTCCAGATACTTATCCGACATCCACACCAGCATCGGCACACGGAACTGCTCCGGCGGCGCCATCTTGCGCGGCGTACCGTGGAGGTGCTCACGCTCGTTGATGGACTCACCGTGGTCAGCCGCGTAGAAAACAATCGCTTTCTTATCCCGCAGTTGGTCCAGCACGCTGACGATAAAGTGATCGACATAGGTCACGCTGTTATCGTACGAATTAATCAGCTCAGCCTTCGAACACTTGTTATCAACGCCCACGCATTCCGGCTGCCATTGGGCAAAGCTGCGCGGATAGCGCTGGGTATAGTTAAAGTGCGAGCCTTTAGTATGCAAAATAATCAGATGCTTACCGTTTGGATTCTTCGCCAGCCCGCGCTGCATCTCGTCAACCAGTAGCATGTCGTCAACGCTCTTACCGCGGTTGCGCGGCTCAGCGCCAATCTGCTCGCGATAGGCAATATTGTTAGCCATTGTGTTGCTGTAGAACCACATCTCGCTCTGCATCGCATACAGGTCGCCGGTAAAGCCAAGTTGATGCAGGACCGCGAACACGTTCTGCTCTTTCAGCGTCCGCTGTGGATTATCATCCGCCCCGCCCTGACGCACAAACATGCAGCGCAGCGACAGCTTCGTGGCGGTATCGCAGGAGTAGCCGCGGAAGGCGACCAGGTTTTTCTCCTGCGCCAGCTTCGGCGTAGTGTTCCGGTTATAACCCAGAATGCCCATATGATCCCAGCGGGTGGTTTCGCCGATGATAAACACCACATAGGTGTCATCCAGCCCTTCAGGCGCGACGTAGGTGAATTTCTTTGCTGGGTTAATCAGGGATTTATTATCTGAAGACTCATCGACCTGCGCCCAGGCATACAACCCTAGCGCCGAAAGCCAGTTAGACGGCAGATAAGAGTTGGCCACCACCCCGCCGTAGCTTGGCAGATCAACCTCTGAGCTACGTTCAAAGTTCTTCTGACGGACTTCCAGCAGGCGAATTGGTCCCCAGACCATCAGACCGGCCAGCACCACGATGGTAATATTCTTCATCCGCTGACCAGGCGTACGAATTTGCCGTAACAGCGTGAAGCGGCAGCGGTTACTCCAGATAAGCAGCAGCGGCAGCGCGCTCATCAGTACCAGCCAGAGAATCAGATGCCAGCCGATGACCTCTCTGGACAAGTCGATGTCCGTCGTCATCACCGACGCAATAATCCCATAGCCAATCACAACGTTCAGGAAGGTCATGTAATAACTGGCAGCGGCAGAGAATATAACAACTAAGGTTGCAAGGATGCGCCAGATACGGCGTCCAAATAGCGACAAAATACGCAGCAGGAAGAAGGTGACCAGCGCGGTCCCTACCAATTCTACTGCACCTGAGAGTCCTTTCCAGATGGTAAATTCCTGAGCGTAACCTTCGAAGCGACGGAAGAATACGGCAGCGTTCATAAACCAGCCGATGTACAGCGCCAGCCAGATACTGAGCTTCAGCTGCGTCATCGTTTTAATGTATTTCATGCAAAAAACCTGGAAAACGAAGAGATAAAACCGCCCGACTTAAGCGATATAAGTAAGCAGGTTAATAAAGTGCGTTTAGCTTGGTTATAAGAAACCTCTACAAAGCGCGCTAAGTAGACCACAGCAGAAGGAAAAAGTATCAGGAGGGAATGTGATCCAACCAAACATTTACAAAACATTTGGTTGGATAGGCACTATTTGCTTAGGTGATTAATCAGGAATACGACGACGCCCCACTTCAGGCATGGGCCTCGCGATAAACCTCGCTTTTCGGCTGGCGAATGGTGGTAGAAAGCGCCAGAGAAAGAATCAGCAGCGCGAAGATAACGCAGAAGGTCACGTAGAAACCGCCGAACAGGGAAGCAATCAGCGAACCACAAATACTACCAATACCAAAGCCCAGATAAATCACACCGTAGTTTTTCGCCAGGTTATTCAGGCCAAAGAACTCGCTAATCAGTGATGGGAATACGGTAATCGTCCCGCCGAAATTGAAAGCGACACAGGCAATGGCGGCGAAGAAGGTGATAGCGTTAAGCGGTGCGAACAGCAGCGCGGCCATACCAATGAGCGACACAACCTGGCCGATGGTAATCACCCGGATACGCGAGATTTTATCTGACAGAATACCCAGTACCAGACGACCGCTAAGGTTGGCAATGGAAATCACGGTGACCGCATTTGCTGCCGTTGTGATATCAAGATGCACCATCCCCTGAGCAATATCTTTCGCTACCCCAATCACGTACAGGCCACTCATGCAGGCAGTCAGGAACATCACCGCCAACATCCAGTACTGCGGTTTACGCATCGATTCGGCAAGAGTGAAGTCATTTTCAACAACTCCATTGCTTGCGGTGGCGGTATGGTTTGGTGCATCAGTCATCAGCGTCGCGCCAAAGACAATCATCACCAGCACAATAGCGCCCCAGATGATAAAGGTTTTCTCAAGACCGACCGTCGCCAGCAGATGGGTATCAATAAATTTAAAACCGAGACTGCCGAGGCCATAAGAACCGATAGAGAAGGCCGAAATCAGTCCCTTACGTTCCGGAAACCATTTGACGCAGTTCGACAGCGTCAGCAGATAACCTGCGCCGTCCGCCAGCCCCACCAGCAGGCCCGCGCTCAGCCACAGCATCATCAGGCTATTCGAGTGAGCGGTAAGGAAGAAACCGAGGCCCAGCAGAACGCCGGAAGCCATGGTGACGCGTTTGACGCCAAAACGTTCCTGTAATTTACCCGCAACGGATGAGGAGAGCGCCAGGCCGAGGCTTAACAGACCAAATGAGAACGCCACCTGGCTCACCGGCTCATCCAGCTTGGCGGAAAGAGAACTATTGAACAAACTCCATGTATAAACCGATCCCAGCGCGAATTGCGTAATGATAGTGCCGAGCAGCGTAAGCCAGCGGGTGTATTGACGGTTTGCAGCGTTCATAGCAGTTGTCCTGAAGAATTAACTGCCGCCACAATAACGAAGCCCCCGGTAAACCAGGGGGGAAAAGGCATGAGCTGCCGCCACCACGGAATGAAATGCATTAAAGGCGGAATGAATGACATTGAAAAACATTCACGCCTTAAATAATTTCCAAAAAGTTAGTACCTGCTATCGCAGGAAGGTGCTTCATTCCTGTGATTGATAAGTTAAATAATTGCATCATACATGATGCGGATAAATTAAAAATTGGCGCTCACCCCCATCAGATAGAGATAATTCGCCCCGGTGGGCAAATTATCCGCCTGCGACAGCGCCGCCCAGGCGGCAAGATGGGAGTTGAGCGACATATCCGCACCGAAGGTCACATCTCGCCAGGCTCCTTCCTGCGTGCGATTCGCGCCCACAGGATCGGCTGAGAGCGTCTGGTTATAGCTCACCTGCGCCCACGGGTGAACACCCCACAGTTCCTGATAATCGACCCGCCAGCCCAGCGTATTCACGTAGCCAGTTCCGGTAGCATTACGGGAATCAGGAGGCGATGTCAGATCGCTGCGTAAACTGGCTACCGGGCCGGAGGTGATACCGTTTGCCAGAGCGAAGTTCCAGCCGACGCTCATGCCATGTACGTTATCTGGTGGCGATACCGCCTGGTTGAACGCCAGGCCAGCAGGATCATCGGACGCATTGATCCGCTCCGCAAGAATATCTTCGTAGCGCGGTTGGTGATCGCTATCCCATGTATAGCGTTCCGGAGTATTACTTCTTGTATCGATAGCGATATATTCCTGTTGCCAGGCATTCGCTCCGGCAACACACGACGCCCAGACGGATACGCACGCCGGGATGATAAACCCCCGGAGGCCATTGCATTTCTTTATTATCATTAATGCGACTCCAAAAAGAGCCGAAACGGCAAGGTTGCTGTGTTTTTTTATGGGGGTGTCTTATCCCCGTGTTGGCAATAATAACCCTGTATTAACTATTATCTTTATCTTTCAGCCGTCAAGGTGAACAGACAACTTTTATGACAAAAGGGAGAGGCAAATGGAACGTTGTGGATGGGTGAGTCAGGATCCTTTATACATTCAGTACCACGATAGCGAGTGGGGCGTCGCGGAAAAGAACCCTGCCCGGCTGTTTGAAATGATTTGCCTTGAGGGTCAGCAGGCAGGGCTGTCGTGGATAACGGTGCTGAAAAAACGTGAAAACTATCGCCGTGCCTTTCACCAGTTCGACCCGGTTCGCGTGGCGGCCATGGATGAGGCGGATGTTGAACGCCTGGTTCTTGATGCTGGTATTATTCGCCACCGCGGGAAAATTCAGGCCATCATCGGCAACGCCCGTGCTTTTCTGGCGATGGAAAAAAATGGCGAGCCTTTCGCAGATTTTGTCTGGTCGTTCGTCGACAATCATCCTCAGGTCACCGCTGCGGCGACGCTGGCAGAAATCCCCACCACCACTCCAGCTTCCGACGCTTTGTCGAAAGCGCTGAAAAAGCGGGGTTTTAAATTTGTCGGTTCGACTATCTGCTACTCCTTTATGCAGGCCTGTGGCCTGGTCAACGACCATGTTACCGGCTGCTTCTGTCACCCCGGAGGTCAGGATGATCCGCAATTGGGACGCTAACGATACTGGCCCGCTAATCGAATTGTGGCTGGAAAGTACTATTTATGCGCATCCGTTTATCGCCGAGAGCTACTGGCATGACAGCATCGCGATAGTGCGGGATGTGTATCTTCCCGCCGCCTGCACTTGGGGTTGGGAGCAGGACGGCGTGCTAAAGGGCTTTATCAGCGTGATGGAGTCGCGCTTTATCGGTGCGTTGTTCGTCGCGCCTGATGCCGCCAGGCAGGGCATCGGCAGCGCGTTGATCAATGAAGTCAAAAAGCACTACGACTGGCTAAGCCTTGAGGTATACCAGAAAAACGTCCGGGCAGTGAATTTCTACCATGCACAGGGCTTTCGCATTGAAGACTGCGCATGGCAGGATGAAACCCAGCATCCGACCTGGATTATGCATTGGTCGGCGGATCAAATGCCGTCAGCGTAAGCGCGGGTCCGGTATATTTTTCCAGCCAGGCCAGCGCCGTATTTCCGGCGCAGCCGTTGCCCAGCCGCGATGTCGGAATGTCTTTGGTCAGGACGTTCACCGCACCGTTTTTGCAGATACCCGCCAGGGCGTCAAGATCGGGCCACGCCCCTTCATGTAAACAGATGACCCCTGGACGAATGCCGTCGGTCACCACCGCACCGGCCAGCACCTGGCCGCGCGAATTCCACACCCGAACCAGATCGCCATCGGCGATATTGCGCGCCTGCGCATCCTGCGGGTGAAGCGTTAGCGGTTCACGGCCCGCCACCGCGTACTGCTCGCGCAGCGAGGTATGGTTGAGCTGGCTGTGAAGACGATGCGCCGGATGTGCTGACAGCACCTGTAGCTGACCTTCCTGCGCGTTGCCGTGCCACTCATCCGGCTCCAGCCACATGGGATGCGGCGGGCAATCCGGATAAGCAAAACCGGCGATAGTTGAGGAGTGAATCTCAATTTTGCCACTGGCGGTCTTCAGCGGATTCGCCTGCGGATCGGCCCTGAAGGCGGAAAAACGGGCAAAACGTGCGTTCTCTGGATTTTCCGGCATCTCAATCAGCTGATTCGCCTGCCAGAACTGAGCGAACGGCGGCAGCGTCACCTGTTGCGCAGCCCCGCGCTGGGCGGCAACCTGGTAGAACGTCTCCAGCCACTGCACATCGCTTTTCCCTTCAGTAAAGCGTTCACGACCGCCCTCTTCCCAGCGTTCGCTGAGGTCGGCAAACACATCGAAATCATCGCGCGCTTCATCGCGCGGCGCGACCACCCGCTTCATCGGCACCAGATGCTGGTTGCTGTAATCGCCAGTCATGGTCATATCGTTGCGTTCAAAGGAGGTGGTGGCGGGCAACACAATATCGGCATGGCGCGCCGCCGCGGTCCAGAAGCATTCGGAAATCACGATAAGCTCCGGCTTCTGCCAGGCGCGAATCAGTCGATTGGTATCCTGATGATGGGTAAAGTTAGCGCCGCCCGCCCACCAGATAAAACGAATATCCGGGAAGCTGCGCTCCATACCATTGTGCTGATAAGCCGCTCCGGGGTTTTCCAGCGCCTCGACGATGCGGGCGACCGGAATTTTTTCTACCGCATCGGTGCCGCCCGCCACGCTGCCCTGCATTGAAGCCAGCACTGCAGCGCGGCGCGTGGGGTTGCCGCCGTTGGCAAAATGGTAGGAAAGGCCAAAGCCCCCGCCCTCGGTACCAATCTGCCCGAGCATCGCCGCCAACGTCACCAGCATCCAGTGTTTTTGCTCACCAAACTGCTGACGCTGCATCCCCCAGCCGGACATCAGCATAGTCGTGTTTTCGTGGAATAATTTTGCCAGTTCGCGAATTTTATCCGCACTAACGCCGCAGATCGCCGCCGCCCACTCTGCCGTTTTTGGCGTCCCATCGCTTTCACCGTTCAGATAGCGGGCAAAAACATCATAGCCGCTAGTACAGCGGGCCAAAAACTCGTCATCCTGCCAGCCGTTTTCCACCAGCGTATGGGCGATGCCTAGCATCAACGCAACGTCGGTGCCCATATGCGGGGCGATCCACTCCGCCGCATCGCCAAAAAATTCCGCCGTTTCCGATCGCATCGGATCGATGCAGATCACTCGTTTCCCGCTCTGACGCAATTGGTCGAACCATGGGACCCCCTGCTCATCGGAGGCATTCCAGGCAATTTTCAGCGTATTCAGCGGGTTGGCGCTCCACAGCACCACCACATCGCTATGCTCAAGCACCATCGGCCAGCTGGTCTGCTGTTGATAAACCTCATTGCCGCCGACCACGTACGGCATGATCGCCTGCGCTGCGCCGGTGGAATAATCCCCCAGATGCCCGGTATAGCCGCCCGCCAGGCTCATATAGCGCTGAAGCAACGTCGCCGCTTTGTGCAATACGCCGTTGGATCGCCAGCCATAGGAGCCAGCGAAGATAGATGTCGGGCCATAGCTATCACGAATACGTCTATGCTGAGCGTGAATCAAATCCAGCGCCTGTTCCCAGCTCACCCGCACGAACTCATCCTGACCGCGCACACCCTGCGGACGCTCCGGCGAAGCGAGAAACCCTTTACGCACCATCGGATAACGTACGCGAGTTTTGCTGTGCACCTGGTCGCGTACTGCGGTTTGTAGGGAGTTAGCGAAAGGCGTGTCAATTGCCCCTCGCGATGAGATGACATTTTCGCCATCGGTTTCGACCAGCATGGGCCCCCAGTGGGCTGCGGTGAGGATGGTTTTGGTGGCAGATGAGGTTGGCAAAGCAGGCTCCCGGTCAGCGATAGCAGGTGTGATGACGGCCTGTTATTCGGCCGTTCAATGTTATTTACAAATTGAGATGCTCTTTGTGGAATTTTCTCCGTCTTCGGGCGTCATAATCAACCGTCACGGTCGCTGTGGCAAAGAATAAAAAGGATTAAGGAATAAGATGAAAAAACGCGTACTCATGATTGCGGCTATCGTTAGCGGCACACTGGTCATCTCAGGCTGTACCACCAACCCTTACACCGGCGAGCGCGAGGCGGGTAAATCCGGCATCGGCGCAGGTGTCGGTTCGTTAGTCGGCGCGGGTATTGGCGCACTCTCCTCCTCAAAACATGACCGTGGTAAAGGCGCGCTGATCGGCGCGGCGGCAGGGGCAGCGTTGGGTGGTGGCATCGGCTACTACATGGACGTGCAGGAAGCGAAACTGCGCGAGAAAATGCAGGGAACCGGGGTGAGCGTGACGCGAAATGGCGACAACATCGTGCTGAATATGCCAAGCAACGTGACCTTTGATAGCAGCAGCGCCAACCTGAAACCAGCGGGTGCTAATACCCTGACAGGGGTGGCGATGGTACTGAAAGAGTACGAGAAAACTGCCGTCAACGTCGTTGGCTACACCGACAGCACAGGCAGCCAGGAGCTGAATATGCGTCTCTCCCAGCAGCGTGCCGACAGCGTCGCCAGCGCGCTGATCACCCAGGGCGTGGCGGCAAACCGCATCCGCACCACCGGCATGGGTCCGGCTAATCCGGTCGCCAGCAATAGCACCGCAGAAGGTAAGGCGCAGAACCGTCGCGTCGAAATCACCCTTAGCCCGTTGCAGTAACTCCCCTTTGCCCGGTACTCGCCGGGCAAAATGCTTGATATAGCGGATTTTCGCGCTAAGGTGTGTGCAGATTTCAGCAAAGGAAGCCACCATGGCGAAAGCGGCGCGAGCAACCATCAGCGATGTGGCGAAAGCCGCAAAGACCGGCAAAACCAGCATTTCACGCTATCTGAACGGCGAAAAGCATCTGCTTTCCGACGATCTGTTAGGGCGAATTGAAAAAGCGATTGCCGAGCTCGATTACCGTCCTAGTCTGATGGCCCGCGGCCTGAAGCATGGCCGCACCCGGCTGATTGGCCTGATCATCGCTGATATCACCAACCCCTACTCCGTCAACGTGCTCAGCGGCATCGAGGCCGCCTGTCGCGAAAAAGGCTTTACCCTGCTGGTGTGTAACACCAATAACGAACTGGACCAGGAACTGCACTATCTCGACCTGCTGCGCAGTTACCAGGTGGAGGGGATTGTGGTCAATGCAGTCGGGATGCGTGAAGACGGTCTAAACCGGCTACAGCAGTCGGCGCTGCCGATGGTGCTTATCGACCGCAAAATTCCTGAGTTCGCCTGTGATGTCGTCGGTCTCGATAATACCCAGGCCGCCACCACCGCCACCGAACATCTGGTGGAAAAAGGCTTTGAAGCGTTGCTGTTCCTCAGCGAACCCCTCGGTTCAGTGAACACTCGCCGCGAGCGCCTGAGCGCCTTTCGCAACACGCTCCAGCATCATGCAGGCATCATCGCGGAAAATGCCGAAGTCCCGCTCAACGATGGCGCGATGCTCGACAACGTCCTGCGCTATTTCCACTCCCACCACCGTGGAATGCGCAAGGCGGTGATTTCCGCCAACGGCGCGCTGACCCTGCAAGTTGCGCGCTCTCTTAAGCGCATTGGCCTGATTTGGGGCAGCGATATTGGCCTGCTGGGCTTCGATGAGCTGGAGTGGGCCGAGCTGGCGGGCGTGGGGATTACCACCCTCAAGCAACCGACCTGGCAGATTGGCTTCGCCGCCGTCGAACAGGTGGTGCGCCGGATTGCTGGTAGCAATGACCCGGTCTGTGAACGCGTGTTTTCCGGCGAGCTAATCGTCAGAGGCTCCACCTCCCGCTAACGATCCTTCGTGATGGCGATCATAAATTGAACATCTTAACCTTTGCTTTGGAACCGATACCATCTAGCGTAATAAACAACGCATTATATAATCGCCGGGAGTGTTGGGATGGCCAGAAAAATTATTGTCGTAACCGCCGCGTACGGGAATGACCACGTTAAGGCGCTGGGTGGACAGTCCGCCGTACTGCCGTTTATCGCTGGTTCCGGTGCGGACGGCGTAGAAATTCGCCGCGAACTGTTTAGCGCTGATGAACTAAATCGCCTGCCACAACTCGCCGCTGACATTGAGCATCGCGGCCTGCTGGCCTGTTACTCCGCGCCAGAAGCCCTGTTTGCCGTTGACGGATCGCTCAACCCGCATCTCGCCGGATTTTTACAGGAGGCGCAAACTCTCAACGCGCTGTGGCTGAAGCTCTCATTGGGCCACTTTACCCGTCATGACGACCTCGAAACCCTGCGCGATATTCTGCAGGAGAGCGGAATGGCACTGGTGGTGGAAAACGATCAAACCGACTGCGGCCACCTGGCGCCGATGCAGCGCTTCAAAGCCGCCTGCCGGGTTAACCAACTGCCGATCACCCTGACCTTTGATATGGGCAACTGGTTGTGGGTCGGCGACTCGCCGGAAGAGGCCGCACGCCAGCTGGCTCCTGCCGTCAGCTATATTCACGTCAAGGCAGCCGAGCCGCATCGTTCGCATTTTCGCGCCGTACCGCCGGACGAAGCGTCCGACCGCTGGCTGGCGCTGCTCGACAAGCTGCCCGCCGATGCCCCACGCGGGATCGAATTTCCGCTGACTGGCCATGACCTGACGGCCGTGACCCGCCGCTACGTCAACCTGCTACGTGAGGATTAAATTATGCAGAAAGCGTTAGATGTCATCACCATAGGCGAAGCCATGGCGATGTTTGTCGCTACCGAAACCGGTGAACTGGCTGATGTCGAACATTTTATGAAACGCGTGGCGGGTGCGGAGCTGAACGTCGCCACCGGCCTGGCCCGCCTGGGCTTAAGCGTCGGCTGGGTGAGCCGCGTCGGCGAGGATAGCTTTGGCCGTTTCGTTCTCAATACGCTGGCGAAAGAGGGTATCGACGCATGCGGCGTAAGCAAAGATGGCCGCTACGCTACCGGTTTTCAGCTGAAATCTAAAGTCGAAAATGGAACCGATCCCATTGTGGAATATTTCCGCAAAGGTTCCGCCGCCAGCCATCTTTCGCCGGATGATTTTAACGAAGCGTATTTCGCCAGCGCTCGTCACCTGCATTTAAGCGGCGTGGCAGCCGCGCTGTCGGAAAGCTCGTACGCCCTGCTGGATCACGCGGCACGTACCATGAAGGCTCAGGGAAAAACTCTCTCATTCGACCCCAATCTGCGTCCGACGCTGTGGAAAAGCGAAGCCGAGATGGTGGAAAAACTGAACCAGCTTGCTTTTCAGGCCGACTGGGTTCTGCCCGGCTTAAAAGAAGGGATGATTCTGACCGGTCAGCAGACACCGGAAGCCATCGCGGACTTCTATCTCACCCGCGGCGTGCGCACGGTGGTAATTAAGACCGGTTCTGATGGTGCCTGGTATAAAACTGCCGATGGCGAACAAGGAGCCGTGGCGGCGATAAAAGTAGATAACGTCGTCGATACCGTCGGCGCAGGCGATGGTTTTGCCGTCGGGGTCATTAGCGCCCTGCTGGAAGGCCATCCACTGCGCCAGGCGGTACAACGCGGTAATAAAATTGGTTCGCTAGCCATCCAGGTCCAGGGGGATAGCGAAGGATTACCCACCCGCAAAGCGCTGGGCGAATAATCCGGTTCAGCACAATGTCATAGCCGTCCTGTACCCTACATACAGCGCGGCGTAACGCACCTTATCGATGATGAATGTCACCTCACTAACAGAGGCAAGTCTATGAAAAGCTCGACGAATGCAACAAAACGCTGGTGGTACATCATGCCTATCGTGTTTATCACGTATAGCCTGGCGTACCTCGACCGCGCCAACTTTAGCTTCGCTTCGGCGGCGGGAATTACTGAAGATCTGGGCATTACCAAGGGGGTTTCTTCCCTGCTGGGGGCGCTGTTCTTCCTTGGCTACTTCTTCTTCCAGATCCCCGGCGCCATTTATGCGGAACGCCGCAGCGTGCGCAAACTGATTTTTATCTGCCTGATTCTGTGGGGCGGCTGTGCCTCGCTGACCGGGATGGTGCACAACATTCCCGCGCTGGCGGCGATCCGCTTTATTCTTGGCGTCGTTGAGGCGGCGGTGATGCCGGCGATGCTAATTTACATCAGCAACTGGTTTACTAAATCTGAACGTTCGCGGGCCAATACCTTCCTGATCCTCGGCAATCCGGTCACGGTACTGTGGATGTCGGTGGTTTCCGGCTATCTGATTCAGGCCTTAGGCTGGCGTGAAATGTTTATCATCGAAGGTGTCCCGGCGATCCTTTGGGCTTTCTGCTGGTGGGTGCTGGTGAAGGATAAACCATCCCAGGTGAACTGGCTGGCCGAAAGCGAGAAAGCCGCGCTACAAGAGCAACTGGAACGTGAACAGCAGGGTATTAAAGCCGTACGTAACTACAAAGAAGCCTTCCGCTCACGCAACGTTGTTCTGCTGTGCATGCAGTACTTCGCCTGGAGCATCGGGGTTTACGGCTTCGTTCTGTGGCTGCCGTCGATTATCCGCAGCGGCGGCGAAAATATGGGTATGGTCGAGGTTGGCTGGCTCTCATCCGTTCCTTACCTGGCAGCGACTATCGCGATGATCGTTGTCTCGTGGGCATCCGATAAAATGCAGAACCGTAAGCTGTTCGTCTGGCCGCTGTTGCTGATTGCCGCCTTTGCTTTTATGGGGTCCTGGGCCGTTGGCAGCGATCATTTCTGGGTGTCTTATATTCTGCTGGTTATTGCCGGTGCGGCGATGTACGCCCCGTACGGGCCTTTCTTCGCCATCATCCCTGAAATGCTGCCGCGTAACGTGGCCGGGGGCGCGATGGCGCTGATCAACAGCATGGGTGCACTCGGTTCGTTCTTCGGTTCATGGTTTGTGGGCTACCTGAACGGCACCACTGGCAGCCCGTCAGCATCGTACATTTTTATGGGAGTGGCGCTTTTCGCCTCGGTATGGCTTACTCTGATTGTTAAGCCTGCTAACAATCAAAAACTTCCACTTGGCGCACGTCACGCCTGAACCCTTAACACAACGGAGATCCGCATGAAGCCGTCAGTTATTCTCTACAAAACGCTTCCCGACGACCTGCAACAGCGTCTGGAACAACACTTTACCGTCACTCAGGTCAAAAACCTGAGTCCGGAGACCGTTTCGCAGCACGCCTCGGCGTTCGCTGAAGCGGTAGGTCTGCTGGGTTCCAGCGAAAAAGTCGATACCGCGTTACTGGAGAAAATGCCGAAGCTTCGTGCGACCTCAACCATCTCCGTCGGCTACGACAACTTCGACGTCGATGCGCTGAATGCCCATAAGGTGCTGTTGATGCACACCCCGACCGTGCTGACCGAAACCGTCGCCGATACCGTAATGGCGCTGGTGTTAAGCACCGCACGTCGGGTGGTTGAAGTTGCCAACCGCGTGAAGGCTGGAGAGTGGACCAAAAGCATCGGTCCGGACTGGTTTGGCAACGATGTGCATCACAAAACCCTCGGGATCGTCGGCATGGGTCGTATCGGGATGGCGCTCGCCCAACGTGCGCATGCGGGCTTCGGCATGCCGATTCTCTATAACGCTCGCCGCCAGCACCCGCAGGCGGAAAAGCGCTTCAACGCCCGCTATTGCGATCTCGACACCCTGTTACAGGAAGCGGATTTTGTCTGCCTGATCCTGCCGTTGACTGAAGAAACCCATCACCTGTTTGGTAAAGAACAGTTTGCCAAAATGAAATCTTCCGCCATCTTTATCAACGCCGGACGCGGTCCGGTGGTTGACGAGAAAGCGCTGATTACCGCCCTGCAGGAAGGTGAAATTTATGCCGCCGGGCTGGATGTGTTTGAACAAGAGCCGCTGGCGAAAGATTCCCCACTATTAAGCCTGCCGAACGTCGTCGCGGTGCCGCATATTGGCTCAGCAACGCATGAGACTCGCTATAACATGGCGGCCTGCGCAGTGGATAATCTGATTGATGCCCTGAACGGCAAAGTCGAGAAGAACTGCGTGAATCCGCAGGTGAAGTGAGAAAAGAAAACCCGGGCCAGGGTCAAGCCGTGCCCGGGTTGTCAGAACCGTTAACGGGTTGCGTTAACTGCCGCAGTCCATGCCTGGTTAAAGGCCTGGTGCTGAGCGGCCAGCGGCCCAATCAGCGTATTATACTGACTGGCCTGCTGTGAAGTCGGGAACTGAATACCGTTCGCCACGAAGCTCACCTGTGCTTCCTGCTGAGCAACAAAATCGCCCACCTGCACCAGCTGCTGGGTAAATACCTGCGCGGCTGGAATTAGCGGCTGTAGCGCATTCGCCGGTGCGGTCACCACTTTGTTATAAACCTGGTCAAAGACCGGCTTGAGATCGTCACCCTGTTTCAACGCACCATGGGCAGCGTCCGCCTGCATTTTTGCGTTTTCCAGCTGTTGGCTTAATACACCTAAAGCGCCGTTTGCCTGACGTAGCGGTTCACGCTGAGTCATATAATCCTGCGGGACACGAATCGCATTTACGCTATCAACCACCGGACGCAGACCGGCATCCATCGCCTGGCTCACTTGCTGTGAATAGCCATAAATCACCGCATAATCGGAGACGAAAGGCCCGAACTGTTTTTTCTGATCGGCGGTCAGCGTTGGCAGACGTTCGCCGCTACGCATTGCCGTATTTTGCAGGAAGTCGATGAACGCTTTGCGCTGATCGCCTTCTTTATCAAAACATCCACTCAGGCTAACCACCATTAACAGGGCTGCAATAGCCGCAAACCAGCGAGAGCAGGACTTTCCTGTCGCCATTTTTTTACTCCTTTCAGCCAAAAAAAGCGCAAACAGACACACACGTGCCAGACGCTGACAAGGATAGTCCAGGTCGGCCTTGCAGGATACCTTTTCCTGACAATCTTCCTCCTTAAAATGCCGGTTATCGCTGTTTTAGCGCGCAATAATATCGTCTGTTAAGTGCATCACAATTACCGCCATCCCTGGCCCAGGCTAAGATCGAATTAACAAACTGATTTTATTTAAATTTATTGCGTATCTTTGCTTTTATATCAGCAAAGCGGACGATAATCGCACGCTTCCCGACTAGCCTGCATTGCCTGAAATGCCGTTCGATGATTTTATTAAATGAGCGATTAACGACATTTCGTTCGATAATCGCACAAACAACATCAACGCCCGCGAGGGAGATAATAATAATCTATTGCTGTCCCCCGCTCTGCCTGCCAGGAATGCCGCATGAAGAAAACAACCATCGATATTCAGGCTTTTATCAATGAACATCCCTTCACGAAATACCAGTGGATGATTCTGGCCTTATGTTTTATCACCGTCGCTATGGACGGGTTCGATACCGCGATAATCGGCTTTATTGCCTCCGACCTTGTACAGGAATGGGGGGTCGAAAAGTCAGCGTTAGGCCCGGTGATGAGCGCCGCGTTAGTGGGGCTTGCCGTCGGCGCGCTGACAGCCGGACCGCTAGCCGACCGCGTTGGGCGTAAGAAAGTGCTGATTATGTCAATCGTGGTTTTCGGTAGTTTCAGCCTGCTAACCGCCTTTGCTACCAGCCTCAATCAATTGACGCTACTGCGTTTTCTGACCGGTCTTGGTCTGGGTGCCGCCATGCCAAACGCCGCGACGCTGATGAGCGAATATGCCCCCGAGCGCCGTCGGGCGCTGATGGTTAACCTGATGTTTGTCGGCTTTCCGATGGGCTCATCGCTGGGAGGTTTCCTCTCCGCCTGGATGATCCCTCACTACGGCTGGCAAAGCGTGCTGGTGCTTGGTGGCGTGATGCCGCTGCTGTTAGCGGTAGTGCTGATGTTTCTCTTACCCGAATCAGCGCGATATATGGTGGTCAAGCAGCAACCTGCTCAGCGTATCGCCGCTATCCTGCGCCGTATTGCCCCCATCCCCGAACAGGCCGAGTTTGAACTACGCGAAGCGGGCCAGGTAAAAGAGAAATCGGCCATTGGGGTGATTTTCTCACCACGCTATGCCGTGGGGACCGTAATGCTCTGCCTGACCTACTTCATGGGCCTGCTGATTTTCTATTTACTGACCAGTTGGCTGCCGCTGTTAATTCGCGAAACCGGCGCAACCATGAGCCAGGCCTCGATTATTACCGCGTTGTTCCCGCTGGGTGGCGGCATTGGCGTGCTCATCCTCGGCGCATTGATGGATAAGATCAACCCGAACAAGGTCGTCGCCGTAGGTTGGCTGCTGACCGGAGTATTCGTTTGTCTGGTCGGTTTCTCAACCAGCAGCCTGCTGTTGATGGGTGTGATGGTGTTTATCGCGGGTAGTATTATGAACGGCGCACAATCGTCGATGCCTGCGTTAGCTGCTGGATTCTATCCAACACAAGGCCGCGCGACTGGCGTTGCCTGGATGCTGGGCATTGGGCGCTTTGGCGGCATTCTTGGCGCATTTAGCGGCGTATTCCTAATGGAAGCTCAGCTATCATTCGAGACTATTTTTACTCTATTGGCCATCCCGGCGTTCTTGTCCGCCATCGCACTGTTGGCGAAATACAAACTGAGCCAACGACAATCCACGGCCCCACAGAGTGAAGTCGATAAGCTGCAAAAGGCGTAATCCATAAGGCCAGCGGGAACGCGCTGGCCTTTTCTGCTTTTCTTCTTAATTGTTTACAATAATTTTCTAAACAGGCTGGCGCCATTATTAATCATCATCTTACCCAGACCATGACCCATCAGAAGAAACCGCGTCGGCAAATAATCACCTACGTGATCATTCTTAGATCTTTTTTGCGACTATTCTTAAGAGGCTCTACAAATTTCAACCTCCGCTGTATGAAAGAGAGGAGCTCTCAATGGAATATAAAGATCCCGTATTTGAATTAATGAGCAACCTGGAACAGATTATTTTTAAAGATCAAGCACAGGCGGCAACCCTGACGCGCAAGTCCGCCACATTCAGCGAATTTGAACAGCTACGCAAAGGTACCGGGCTCAAGATAGATGATTTCGCTAATGCCATGGGCGTCAGCATAGCAATGGTACAAGAGTGGGAATCGAGACGCCTGAAACCCTCTTCCACCGAGATGAAATTAATGCGCCTTATTCAGGCGAACCCACAGCTTTCAAGACAGATCATCGACTAACAATTTAGGCTATACTTCGTTCAGGCTGACGGTCCTGTTAAGGACCGTTTTTAAGCCAGTGAAAAAAAAGTTTGCTATCACGGCGCGAAAATGCGTTAATGCTCGCAGGTTTGATTTAAAGACCACAGAGTATTCGAATAGAGCAGTCCTTCAAAGGTTATCGTTGATACCCCGGTAGTGAACTTTCCCTTTATCGCTTCAAATCTGTAGTCCAGACCGTAACGCCGAAAGGCTCATTTATTTTTTAAAGGTAATTCGCTATGTCCGGTAAAATGACTGGTATCGTAAAATGGTTCAACGCTGACAAAGGTTTCGGCTTCATCACTCCTGACGATGGTTCTAAAGACGTGTTCGTACACTTCTCTGCTATCCAGAACGAAGGCTACAAATCTCTGGACGAAGGTCAGAAAGTTTCCTTCACCATCGAAAGCGGCGCTAAAGGCCCGGCAGCTGGTAACGTAAACAGCCTGTAAGCTTAAAAAGCTCAAAATTTCAAGTCCCTGCCAAACGGCGGGGATTTTTTTTATCTGCGATAACCTTTAAAACGCAGGGAAGAGCAGTCACAGGGACACTCCAAATCTGGCAGAGGGATTTTCGGTAATGAATCCGGCAGATAAGTGCAACACTGGCCATCACAGCCCGAAAGGCCACAATCATCACACTCCTTTTTACGTTTCGGATCGTCTTTAGGCTTTTGTTTTTGCAAATTTTCAGCCGCAAGCCGACAGTCACTGAAACGCTGACGAATCGCCCCCCAACCGCCAATCACACCTTTCTGTTGGATAATCTCTTTGACCGCCCCCGAGCATCCTTGCGTATGATGCAGAGCGCCATAAGCACAGCGATATCCTTTACGGGGAGAGATAACACGCTGATAGAAAACGATGAATTTCAAAATCAGGTTGTTCATATAGGCCTTTTATGCCGGATGCGACATGAACGGCAATAATAACCACCATTTCTATAAGACTAATATAAATGGATTCTCAAAAAATAATTTGCTCAATCGAGAATCCATCTATCTCTATTCAATACATGCCAGCAAACCAGCCGCTTTCCCGCCACTCAAGAAAG
>NZ_JAPUEW010000016.1:0-111787 GCF_027492335.1 Klebsiella sp.
CAGCAAAAAACGCGCTTGTTGGCCTTTGTTTGTCGTTGGCAGGGTTAAACCAGACTGGCAGATCGAAACCAATTCGCCCACGGATAAAGCAGACATGATCCGCGTCTTCCGGCCACCACGTTTCGCTCGTTGCGGATTTCACCAGGAAAACATAGCGGCCGCCCTTCTCTCTTTGCGCAGCTGCGTAGTTCATGATGTGAGTCATGCCAGTGATGGCTTGCTTTTCGTGGTACTGAGAGCGGCTGTAAGGCGGGTTGCCAAAGGCCGCACCTCCAAGCTCTTTCAGGCGAGCAGACCAGTCTTGCGTCAGCGCGTTATCTTCTGCGGTGTACCAGACAGGGCATTTTGCATTGCTGTCATCAGCAAACAGGTCCAGCATCAACGGACCAAACATTGCGTTGATACCCCAGAAAAGCGGATCCGGCGTTCGCCACTGGTCGCCAACCTCTTTTAAATAATGTGATGGTGCGTTGCGAAGGGCTGTGAGAGATTCGCCGTAAGGATTAGTCATGCTGTGGTCTCCCCTAACTCCTGGAGAACCTGGCTCAGTAACTCAGCTTCAGTACCGAATTTTTCCTCCCATGACTTACGCCCAGCGTGAATAGCAACACCGTGGCCGCCGGTGCGGTGATGTGCGTGGCAAAGAGGGATTACGTGGAAATTATCAGCGCGGACAGACAAGCCAGTACCAGAACTGCAGTGATGGATTTCAGCGGGTGATTCACCGTATTCAAGGTTGCGGCAAACTATGCAGCCCAGAGCGGCTACGCGGCTAATATGAAGCTTTTCAGCTTTGGTTTTTGATTTGCTCATACCGCACCGCCTGGGTGCGACAGACAAACGGAAACACCGCGCACTGAGGCACGGCGTAAAATGGCGTTGATGCGTTTTTGCGTCATCACTTTACTCCGGTGATGGCGCGATAGGTTCGGTGTTCAGCCGAGGTGATTAGTATAAATCACTTTTTCTTCTTCCGGAAGAATACTTTACACTCCTCGTGAGATTCCTTAGTGATTACAATCTCTCCTTCATTAAGCGGGGTTACAACATAAACTCCACCAGAAAGGTGGTTGACAACATACGTACCCAAAACGTCCATTGCTTCATTCATTTCTTTCTTATTCATCAGTCCGCACCTTGTGAATATTTCATAAATCGTAGATTTTTCTTTTCCTGTACAGGGATGGCTAAAAATGAACTCGCGACGCTCTGGAATACAATGACATATTTAGATCGTCCATCAAGACCCTATTTTTACAGACAAAATAGAATGGCAATGAAAATACAAAGAGCAATAAATTCAATGCATTATGGAAAGCCACTAAATATAAAAAAGTCATTCACATTTTTTCTCTGGTGCAACCCCCTATTTCACTCAGACAGAAGAATTCAGCCAATTTCAGAATTTAATTAACTGCATGTAAAATGAAGTAGCAGAAAACACTAGCGCGACAAAGAATGCACATTTTGTGTAGTGTGCAACCCCCTATTTACCAGGCTATAAAAGGAAACATTCATCGGTGGACGGCAACCGCGAGATCGGTTAAGTCAGAAGAGTTACTGCTTGGTGTTCTACATCAACCATTTCGATGCTGCGCAGATCAGACGCACATGGAAAATGTATGTTCAAAAAAAAACCCTCTCCGTAGAGAAGGTTTTTCAATTTTTAGCTCGGAAGACAGATTTGACAACGCAGTAGGCAAGTCCACAAACCTGGGACATCGTACATCCAGCGAAAATCTTCAAGACTTCGTCAGATAAACTCAATAACCCAAGCCCAACGCAGACAAATACTGCATTTACAGCAACAACCTGAATAATCAACAAGATCAGCAAAGTTATTGCATACAAATCTTTGATCCAAGTGTTTTTAACTTTGTGCGCCATGTGTCCCCACTTGGCGCCGGATAATCGTGTCAGTTGCTCAGGCTGACGAGGTAATTATCGCCCTTCCCGGGGATAAATGCAAAATGAGCATATACGAAAAACCCCTCAGGAGAGGGGTGTCATTGAGGGGATTTTTCGGCGACCTTGCTGTGAACTTCCCACAGGCTGATTCCGCAGCTACCGCAGAAGTTGGCAAGATAGTCCAGCCCAGACCACTCGCGAATCCCTCCGCGAGCAGCCTCGACAAACACAGCTATATCTTTACCCCGCCATAAGCCGAACAATCGCCAGCCGCCGCCATCAGGACTTTTCACGGCGGCTATGCGTGTCAGTACACCGGTCTGATACAGCTCAGTAAAAGCCGGCTTCTTTCGCGTTATCATTTGCATAAATAACAAACCTTAGATTTGTTGATAACAAATATGGTGTTTGTGTTTTATTGCTTTATCCCCTGCTCAGTATTTTTCAGGTCGTTTTACGCGAATAGGATCGACGTTCTGGCAGCGCGTAGCCTTGCCTTTGCATTTTTCTCTTCTCGCTCGAGGTTGGCGACGGATTCGCGCAGCTCATCACGGCGGTTATGAAGCTGCTGAATCTCTCTCACCACAGCCTCGCCATCAGTCGCGCACTGAAGAACGTACTGGAAAGGGTCTACAGCGCAGCCACATTGAAGGCACAGAATGATCCGCCCTTTCTCATCGACTTCAACGGCTTTATGCTTGCAGTGTTGCTGCCTGTAGTCCTTTCTGTCGGTTACGGTGATATTCAGTAGCTTCTCTTCGTCTCGCTTGGGCTGAACCAGAGTGATGACGTTGTCGCCTTCATTTTCCATCTGGTACCTCCTGCTCGGCGGCTGCGAGCATGGCTTTGTATGTGCCTTTTGATGAAGGGTTCTTGGTTCCCATGAAGTGAAGCCACCCGGCATCAATCATCTCTTTTGTCGGCTCCTTCGGCACCATCACGTACCCACCCGGAATTACCGGAGAGTTGCCGCAGCGCGCATCGGCATTTTCTTTAAAGGAATCCAGTGCTGGCGCAGTCTGGATGCTGCAGCGCGACCCACCCTGCGCCGGAGAGTTGCCAGCCTGCAGGTCCTGCACATTTTCGCAGCTCCTGCAGTTATTCGATTCTCCTGCACTTTTTTGGCTCTCCTGCAGAATGGCGGCGCGGCAGTCATTCCAGCCATCGCAATAGCAATCTCGATGAGTTTTGAAGCGTCCAACTTTATAAGGCACGCCTTCGTAGATTTTCACATCAGGGACAGAAACGCTTTGCTTTTGCCGCTGCCTTTCAGTTGCTGCTATCCACGCAGATTCAGCCATCACACCCAGCATTTGCTTAGCCGCTGTGGTGTATTGGTTGTGCTGATAATTCTCAGCCCATTCCCTCCCAAACCACGAATAGAAATTATCGTCGGCATCAACTACCGGCTGCTGCGCGTGGCGATAGAGCGGCGTAGCAGTCCAGCCGCATTCAATCGCGTCGGCGGCATCGTCATCGTCATCTGGTGGTGTCAACGACACATCCCGCTCAGCGTCCCCGTCCCGAGACCAGAGCCACGCCACCGGCTCGCTGTCCATTGCGACCATCGCCATGCGGGCCAACTCTTCAATTTCATCGTGAGACGGCGGCAGCGTCATTGCGCGATGGAAATTGGCGATTAGCTCAATTCGCTCTCTGGTTAATTTGCTGGTCATTCCGCACACTCCGCTTTCCCGCAAACACACAGCGCCTTGATTTCTGCGCCATCGTTCCTGTTTTTCACCGACTCCTCAGCCATCAACGGACTCATGAATGCACGGTCCTGATAGAGACGGCCATTACAGACTAAATACGCTACCGGCTCAGATGCGGCCTTGCGGCGTTCCTGTAGCTCTGCGGCCATAGCCATCCATTCATCCCGGGTGGCCGAGTTGATATCTGTGCCAGGTAATGGTTTGAACGCCACTAATTCCGCCAGACGCTCGTCTGTTATAGTTAATTTGCTGGTCATTGGTTAGCTCCCCGATTTGCCAAAAATACAGCCCTTGCGAATCCCCGCGGTGTTAGTGAGCGGAGTTGCTTCGTGCGCGGCGAGTTACCTCCCAGCCAGCGCCATCCCCAGAAAAAGCCAATATTTACCGGGCCCGGTTTTTTCTCGGGCATTACAAACCCACCGCCAGCCCAAATGCAGGTCTTTTTCGTGTACCCGTCATACTCTGGCATTTTCGGGTGGATACTTTCCTCACCGCCATGCATATAACCGCCGTATTCATATGGATGAAAGTAGTAATCGGCCTTGCGCCATGCTGTAGACATTTTCCCTACCGGGTTTTCTACCATCCATTTGGCTCCGAACTCCTCCGCCATTTCCTGCACCATTTTCGCGTTGTCTACTGAAATAAGGCTTGTATGCCCATCGTGCTTCGCACCTGATACAGCAAGCTCTGTGCAGTCAGGGAACGCAAAGATAATGTCAGGACTGGGGATGTTCATCGCGGCGCACTTCTTCGCAAAATCCCCATCAATCCACATGTCGATATGGTGTACTAACGGGTGCTCCTTGCGCCCTGCGTACTCGCCATGATTGCCTGACGAGGCGTTAAAACAGTACACGGTGTGGCCATATTCAGCCCACGGAAGTCCCATAATCCCGGAGCCATCAAAGAGTGACCAGACAACATGATTAGCCATCACTCAGCCTCCCACTTGATGCCAACTCTATCGAGAGCCGCGGTATCCTCAGCCATCCGCGCATTCCAGCCATTCACATAACCATCGTCATAATCACTTTCACCGTAGCGGAACCGCTCAGATGACAGCTTCACGGTGACGGTGCGGGACTCCAGCTCGGCGATGCGATGCCGGTAAGAATCCATCAGGCTAAAATTAGGTTTTGGCCCAATAGGTGGTCTCCATAGCTCTCCGCCATTGTCTGTGTAGCCAAGTGATTCAAGTGTTCTCTTTGCGCTCTGCGCCTTCTCCACCGCCTCTACCAGCGCGAGGATGTTATCTGGCCCATCTGACAGGTCGTTAAATTCTTTGCATTCTTCTAGGTAGACAGTGATGGACATGCGATGGGCAACATAATCTTCGGTTGCTGCCTTAGCTCGCACAGCTGCAGCCTTCATACGCTGCGCCAGTTCGGTGATATCAGTTGTCATGCGGCACCGCCTGGTTGTTTTTTCTCTGCATAACGGACGTCGGCGCTGCGGTAGTCCATGCTGATATCCCACTCATAGCAGCCACAGGAAGCTCTAAGAACCTCATCGGCTCCTGTCGGGTTCATGTCGTACAACGCCTCAGCTATGGCGTGAAGACTCTTTTCTGCTGGTACTTTTGCCAGCTCTGAGCGAATGTTTGAGATGTGCTCAGCTATCGGTCGCCTGAAATAATGTCTGCTCATTTGTCGGACCCCTCACGGAGCTGCATGGCGTAGTAGTCACGCAGCGCACAGGCCGCAACAGAAATAAGCGTGTCAAAATCACAAACAACCGTATCGCCGTTGTGCTGTTCTGAATTTGCGATCACCTTAAGAGCGCTCACCAGCGGGGCTGCAGCATCAGCCTTAATCCCGGCTACGATGCGATCGGTGGCGGGGGTTTCGTCCAGCAAATCAGTTAACGCTTCAAACTCTGACGGCTCGACAACGTATTTCAATTCGTCGCCGTTAAGCTCACACTCTTCCGCTGTCCTGTGTACTGCACTAATTGCAGCCTTAAGCGCCACGTTCTCCGCAGCCAGCTGCTGGTAAGCTTTCGCCAGCGCCATAACCTTTGTCTCTTTGATCGACAGCTCGCCCGCCGACTCCAGCGACCGAATGAGCTCGTTTACTGTTGAGATGTTCATACAACCTCCCCGAGCACCCAGCGCAGTGCATCAGCGTATTCACCACTGGCAGCTTCAAGGGCTTTTGTGATTTCTTTGCGTGATTTTAGACGTGGCTTAGATTCGCCAAGCACGGCGCGCTGACGCTTGGCTTTTTCATGGCCGGTAGTCCCAGCGGTCGCAGATTCAATCTCTTTCACTTTTTCCCGCTGCTCTTCCGGGGCAAGCGTGCCAAGCTGGCGGGCCTGCGTGACAGTGACCGTGCCGGACTCTACCGCGTCTTTGACTGCCTGCGTGGCATCCAGAAGGGATAGTGTTGCGCGTACGGTCCGGATGCTAGCGCCAAACATCATGGCTAAGTCTTTTTCGTCGTGGCCCCGGGCCAGCGCATCGGCCATCTTCTTGGCGCGACCCAATGGAGTGTCAGCCTGAAAGATTTCATTTGCGCTAATCATTGCCAGGGCCATGCTGACTGGTGATCCGCGCCTTACTACAGCAGGAATCAGAAGAGGCTTTTTCCCCTCTTTCTGCAGACGTTTATTTGCTTCAATGGTGTTCTTAACCCGCTGACGGCCTTCAACCACGCAAGTTAGAGCTGTCTCAGGGTCTTTCCAGATAATAATCGGCTCCAGTACGCCCAACTCCATGATGTTAATCACAGTCGGCTCATGGATAGGCAGATGGACACGCTCGTCGTAAAGCGGGTGGGTTTTATCCGTAACCAGGTACAGATTTTCCGGTTCGAACGTCAGGACGTTTGTTTTGCCGCTGGCACCGTATGCGTCTTTCGAATTTTTAGCCATTTTTCACCTCGTTTTTATTCACCGCTTCCGCCCATTTTTGTTCCAGAGTTCGCCTGGCTTTGTTCTTTCCACCAGCCCAGTAACTGTGCTGAACCCGGTAATGATCAAACTGGCATTTCAGGGCGCCTGAACATGAGCCAAACGTATAATCTTTCCAGTGAAACTCAGGTACCGCGCCGCAATCAGGGCATTTTTGTAATTTCATTGAGCGACCCCGCGACATTCCCTCAGAAGGTTTTCAAACATCATGCGGATACGGTTCGCACAGCCAAACGGCATGTCGTTAAAGCGCCACAAGGCTGCGCCGTTGCGTAGGCCGCTCTGGACAATCTGCCCTGCTCCATGCAGTTGGCGAAGCTGGCCATTCACCGACGACATACCGCGCCCCAGCGCAGTGGCGATTTCACGCGTAGTCAAATCAGAGTTAGCTTTGAGAAATTCGATCATCGTGATTTCACCGCTGTATTGTGTTTTCCTGGATTTGGTTGTTTTCATTGAAAAACTCCTTAGCCCCTGAAACCCTTAGGAATATCTGCCTGAACCTTGCCGCTAAAACCGAGGTTGCCGCCGGTTGCGAGATTTACCGGGCACAGCTTCAGCGCCAGCTCAGGCCATTTGTTGCGTAATGTCTTCATGGTTTGAACTTTTGGGCACCAGAACTGATCGCGCTGAATGCGCTCAATCATGGTGCGAATTTGGTCGTGGCTACATCCATGCTCCTGGCGAAGCAGGCGAACCTCGTTAGCCCAGGCGACAAAGCTCGGTTCTCTCGGTTTTGCCAGAGAGCCGTCAAATTCGGCGGCGCGTTCGTACATCTCGATGATGGTCGACCAGAACCACATCGCGAGATCGAAGTCGTCATCGGTAGCCAGGTTACTGTCTCCGGTAGCGTCAGGAATGTTTGCTTCCGGGATGACTGGTTCACGTCCTGACTCTGCAAAGTTATCCACAGGAAGAATCTCTCCCGCGTGGTTTTTATGATCTGTATGTAGTGATCTGTTTTTAAGATCTGTATAGAGATAGGATTCGGCTTGAGAGCCGTTTCCAGGATTCGGCTCTTGGGCCGTTTCCATTCGGCTCTTGGGGCGAATGCATTCGGCTTGAGAGCCGTTTCCATTACTTTCAATCACTTGCTTCGATTCGGCTCTTGAGTCGTTTCCATTCAGCTCTTGAGCCGTATCCATATTTTTCAATGGTTTATTTGAATCTCCCTCTTGCGGGAATATTTTGGCGATTAGCGCTTCCTGATCGACGCGGTAATGCTTCTTCGGCGTGCCGCTTACCTGCCGCAGCTCTTCCTCAATAACCCCCGCCAGGTACTTCTCTGTAATCTTGAACATTGCTTTTCTGACCACATCGCCGTCTTTAGCGCGGATCTCTTTCGCAAGCGCTGCGTGCTCTTTGTAAAACCAGCCATTTTCCAGACTCGACTTGCCCGACCAGAACACCAGCTGATTGAGAATGGCCGCCAGCAAATGCTGCTGCCTGTCTCCTGCAAAGAAATCCAGATACGGTCCGGGGATCGTTATGCAGTTCCCCTGCCCCGACATGGCCTGAACAATTTCAAACACCTGATTGTTCATTCCGAAACCTCATTGTGTAGCCGTAAAAACTCTCTCAATCCCACCCAACCAACAGCCCCGCAGGCTTTGCGGTAGGAAACATCTTTCTCTGTCGCTGTGAGTACCGTCACCATGTGGCCTTTGTGTCTGTGCTGGAAGCGAGAACCGGCCTTAGGGATGCCAGTGCCTGCACAATCTCCTTCAGACGGCTCATACGCCGGATACGCTCGTTTCAGGCGAGCAATCAATTCAGCAGCAGACTGGTTACACATAGTCACCTCCGGAATCAGTGGTATTTCGTTACTTCAACAGCGACAGGCTGATACGCCTTGCTGTATATGGCTTCAATAGCGTCGTCGTGCGCATCAATAGCCGTACCGATGGCATGCTGGGCCGCCAGCAATGCCCGACGCTCTATCGTGTCGTAGATGCTCAGACGATGACGGATTTCACGCGGCAGAACGCGCAGGATTGACGGAAGCAGAAGACGGATTTTCTCGCGCTGCTGTGCGGTCTCACCCTTCAGCCAGCGGTGGAAGATATTCTGCTGATTGGCCCACGCTTTACCCGGTACCAGGCGAAGCTCAGCCGCACCTGAGCGCACGTATTCTTCAGTAATCGCGTTGGCTGCGTATGCCTGGCCGACTTCAGCAGCCCAGGCCAGCAGAACCATCTCAACGTGCTCGTGTTTGATTTCCATTAATCAGACTCCTTCTGTGCTGTAGCCGTATTATTCTCAGGAAGGCCACTGGTTGGGTTTGGGTGAAGATCAGGACGCAACTCATGCGGAGTAATTCCAGTTACCTCGTAAACCTGAATTACGCGCTTTGGTGGAACCTGCCCCTGGTACTTATGAATCCATCGACTCAGCGACGACGGTTTAATGTTCAAGGCAAGCGCAAGCCGACGTTTGCCACCTACAGCTGTAATTGCCTTATCAAGACCTGACATGTGAACCTCTCGTTTTAGCCATTGTGCAATTATATTGAGCTAATGGCTAAAAAAAATCAACAACAAGAAATTATTATTGTTTTAGCCAGTGGCTTACAATTGTTGCTATGAAGACAGAAACCCAGCATGAATCAGGCGTAAAGCCACAAAGCACGCTTGCCGCAAGACTTGATGAGTTGATGAAACTGAATCATTGGTCTCGCACAGAAATGGCGAGGATTGCGGGAGTTAGTCCTACCTCTGTAACCAACTGGTTTAAGAGGGAAACCATTAGCAAGGAGTCAGCAGCCAAACTAGCTAAGGCCGCTAAAACCTCGCTCTCATGGATACTTACAGGAGCAGAGGAACTCGGCGGGACATACACCGAAGACGAAATTGCACTTATTGAAGTTTTCCGCGAATTGCCTCCTATCGAGAGGCGCAATATGCTGGCTGCATTCCAGATGCGGCTACAAAAACTCAAAGATTTTTACTCTGACAACGTAGATCCGACTACCAGAGAAAAATAAATTCACTTCAATTTCAAAAGAATGCCGCCGATTGGCGGTATTTTTTTAGCCTTTGACTTATCTTTTGGTTGATTTTATTTAGCCTGTAGCTCACCATGAGTACATCGACACAACGGTGCGATAGGTTAAACGTTCGGTTGGCCGCCATAAGGCTAAAAATCAACAGGCTTTGCAATGCGGTGAATGCGGCTATGCGCACGCGGCACAGTTAAGCGGTAACACTCGTTTCTAAAAAGAGTGGGGTGGAAAAGAAGCTGTCGTTACCAGTTGTTAACTGGCTGGTATCACCGGGAGGCACCCGGCACTGCATTGCAAGGTCTGTTAGGTACTCAATACGCATGAGGGAAAGGAGATGATCCGAGACGAAGACAAGCCAGCATGGCGCCGGTTCTGGCTGAAGGTTGTTCCGTTTTTGGTTGTGGTCGCATCGGTAAGCGTTCAGTGCTGGGGTGGAGTATGAGCAGAAATGGCATTCGTTCACTGGTTATTGTTCTGACCATCTGCCTTGTTGCCTGGTCAGCGACCATTATCAAAATTCTGCATGTTACGGGGGTGTTTAATGGCTAATTTTCTGCAAAGCAACCCGATGGTTAAAGCAGCTCAAAGCAAACTCGCTATTGCGCAATTTATTGGTAACAGTGGCATGTGGTCTGATGCCATGGCGTCAATAAAATATATTCATGAAGCAGCAAAGCATGAAGAAGACCATATGTTTTGTGGTCGCACGGATTCACTTTCCGGACTTCAATTTCGTGATGTAATTTTAAATTACGACCTGTACGGGGATTTAATTTCCGTCGATGCTGACTTGCTTACAGGGCAATATAAAGTAAATACCGAAGTTTCATTTTAATTATCGAACAAATGAATTAATGCCTTAAATGGCAGGTATCCACACACCTTAATACAGGAATAAATATGGAAACCGAAACACTCCACTGCTACAGCTGCGGCGGCTCCTTTTCACGCGAAGAATTGCAGTATCGCCCCATCGGAAAGGGGGCATACCGTAAGCAAGCCTATTACTGCCCTGTGTGCAATGAAAAGCAAAAGAAGAAAGAAACGCTCACAGCTGCACAGTCATCATTCCGAAACTCATTACCAGCCAGACCAGCAACAGCCCAATTACGGCCTTCGTTCTGGAATAAATAAAATCAGTTTCAGTTAGCAACCCTGCAAAAGGAAATAACAAATATGAAAATAGAATTTATTGATAAAGGTGTGATTGCAACCGCGATTGTCACCAGTACGGTATTCGAATTCCGGCTACACAATCGCGCCGTTGATACTGCTTTATTCCTGGCTCCTTCTGTTCGTTCAAAGCGTAGCGGATTCTTTATTTTAAAAACGGTTATTTCCGGTAAAACACCTCACGTACTTCGCGCGGAGGCTTCACGATGAGCTACACAACAGTAATACGAGTTTGGCCTGGCGAAAAATCAGAGACTGCTGAAGAGTTTCGCAATGCATGGGGCAGCGGCCCCGTAATCTGGAACGACATGGCCATCCGTTATCTGAGAGCGGCCCCTTATGGTTATATGGCATCTATCGATAAGCTATGGCCTCTGGCCTATCGGGAGGATATCCCACTTCATCACCGAGCTGTATTAGCAATGACATATGACCGGATGTATGTCCTCAAGGAGCATTACTCCCGTGCAGCTGAATACATCAGGCTTTACCTTGCTGATTTCCCTCCAAATGAAGCCACTGTAAACCACTGGCCTGCTATCGCTGAATTATTTGAGGGAAACCCTGGCTGTCCGGCGATAGGGCTATGGCTAACCTCGGTCTGTGAAGACCCCTTTGCTGGCGAATGGGATGATGAAGCGGAAGAGTATTCGCAGCCAGACTGGTCGAGATACTGGAGTTTGTTTGATCATCTTGATGGATCCAGCATTTGATTTCCAATAATCAACATTAAACCGGGGAACTGATTATAGTTTCCCGGCCATGAGGTTATTTATGGCCGATATTACTCAAGAAGATGAATGGGTGATGGAAAAGGGAATTGTAGCGAAGATGTATATGACTCCCCGGCAAATTAAATCTTACCGGGAGGGGAGATGGATCGAGGGTATTCATTATAAGAAGCACCCACCAGATCCAAAAGCTTCAGAAGGAAGGGTAACGCTTCTCTACAACTACACCAGGATCAATAGGCTTGTCGGGGAAACATAATGAATATGCCTGCTGGCGTAGAGCTGCATGGGAAAGGAATAAGAATTAGCTTTCTATATCGCGGCATACGTTGCCGCGAAGTTTTGCGGGGCTGGACTGTATCAAATAGCAATATAAAAAAAGCTGGCAATCTCCGTGCTTTAATTATGAGTGAGATTCAGCAAGGTAAATTTGACTATGCAGAGCACTTTCCTGAATCAAAGGCGCTTAAAAAATTCACCACAACACAAAAAATTAAAACCTTCGGTGAATTGTGCAAAGTTTATCTTAATGCCAAAAAGCTTGAGGTCTCAGCTGCGTCATACAGAGGCGCAGAATCACGTATAGCAACGCTTTGCGCTATTGTTGGAAGTAATACGCATATTGCGGATATTCAGCATACCGACCTGTTGAATTACAGGAACGCGCTATTAACTGGTAACACCTTTAGCGATCACGCGCCCTGGCTTAAAAGAAAAGGTCGCGCTGTATCCACGGTCAACGGCCTGATGAACAACCTGACTGCTTTGCTCAAGCTGGCGAATCTGAGCGGCTTTATTGACCATACCCCGCACGAAGGTATAAAGATGCTTAAACGCTCCAGGAGAGACCCGGATCCGCTTCTTCAGAGCGAGTACGAGGGATTTATAAAAGCGCTATCTCCTCGGTATGCCTTGCTCTGGACTACAGCTATCTTTACGGGTCTTCGGCATGGCGAGTTAACAGCTTTAGCCTGGGAGGATGTAGATCTTGATAAGGGTGAGCTTCACGTCAGGCGTAATCAGACAAATGAGGGCCTGTTTGTGCCACCCAAAACAGAAGCCGGGATCAGAACGGTAACCCTGCTTGAGCCTGCGCTGAACGCTTTACGTGAGCAATTCAAGCTAACTGGCGCATTAAGCAAAACCGAAATCACTTTCCATCACCGCGAACATGGGTTAACTGAACAACAAAAACTGCGGTTCGTGTTTATCCCGCCCAAAAACTGGCGCGGGGAAACGAAGTATTATGGCTCTCAGTCTCTGGGGTATAGTTGGGAGGCGGGATTAAAGAAGGCGGGAATCAGGAGCAGACGCCCTTACCAGTCGCGCCACACGTTCGCATGCTGGCTTTTAACTGCCGGAGCTAACCCGTCTTTCATCGCCGGACAGATGGGCCACGAGAATGCGAAGATGGTTTATGAAATCTACTCGAAGTGGATCGGAGAGATGGACCGCAACCAGGTGGAAATGCTGAATAACAGTTTTTCTGACGTTGTGTCCCAAGGGTGCCCCAAACGTAAGGTAGTGGGTATAAAAAACGTTTAGTTTCAGTAAAATAAAATCACTTGCCGGAATATTAACTTTATTCCAACATGAATGCTCACTACGCTGCAATGGCGGCTAAATAAAAAGCAGGAGCGGATATGATTACGCTGTGGGGCAGAAACAACTCGACCAATGTGAAAAAAGTGCGCTGGGTACTGGAAGAACTCGACCTCCCGTATCAACAAATTCTGGCGGGACTTGAGTTTGGTCTGAATCACGACCCCGAATATCTGGCCATGAATCCCAATGGCCTGGTGCCGCTGTTAAAAGATGAGTCCACCGACATCGTGCTTTGGGAATCGAATACTATTATTCGCTATCTGGCCGCGCAATATGGTCAGAATCGCCTGTGGGTAGAGTCACCGGCACTGCGCGCCCAGGGCGAAAAATGGATGGACTGGTCCAACGGTTCGCTCTCTCCCGCTCATCGGCCGATTCTAATGGGGCTGGTCAGGACGCCACCGGAAAAACGCGATCCTGCGGCGATTGAAGCCGGTATCGCCGCCTGCGAGGCGTTGTTTGCCATTCTTGATGACGAACTGGCTCGGCATCCGTGGCTCTCGGGCGACACCTTTGGCCTTGGCGACATAGCCGTCGCACCGTTCGTTTATAACCTGCTGGAAACCGTAAAAACCTGGCAACCGCGCCCGCATCTTCAGCGCTGGTATCAGCAGATTAACGAGCGTCAGGCCTGGCGCAATGTGGTGATGATCCCGGTCACCTGATTTAGCCGGCTGGACTTACCCTCAGCAGCTCACCGTTGGATTCGTCGGTTAACACATACAGATAACCGTCGGGTCCAGGGCGCACATCGCGGATTCGTTTACCGCGATCGCCCAGAATTCGCTCCTGTTCCGTGACTTTATCGCCATCGACCTTCAGCACAATCAGCGACTCATCCTTCAACGCACCGATAAACAGCCGGTGCTGCCACTGTGGGAAAGTCGTCGCATCGTAAAAAGCCATCCCGCTCACTGCCGGAGATTTTTCCCAGACAAACAGCGGTGCTTCGGTTCCCGCCGCTGTCTTACCTTTAGCCTCCGGAATCGGCAGGCCGCTATAATTAATACCGTGTGTCGCCAGCGGCCAGCCGTAGTTCTTACCTTTTTGCGGAATATTAATCTCATCGCCGCCGCGTGGACCATGTTCGTTCAACCACAGCGTATCGCTCCACGGATTCATCGCCATCCCCTGCGGATTGCGAATACCGTAAGACCAGATTTCAGGCCTGACGCCCGGCTTGCCGACGAAAGGATTATCGGCGGGGATTTTACCGTCAGCCGTCAGACGCACCACTTTCCCCTGTAGCTTATCCAGATCCTGGGCAGTCGAGCGCTGATTATTCTCCCCAAGGCCGATAAACAGATGACCGTGGCCGTCGAACACCAGCCGTCCGCCAAAATGGTTGCCAGTTGATAGCTTCGGCAGTTGGCGGAAAACCACCTGGAAGTTTTCCAGCCGCTGGAGGTCCTCGCTCAGTCGGCCATAGCCCACAGCAGTCCCGGCCTTACCGTCATTGCCGCCTTCGGCGTAGCTTAGCCATACCCGGCGCGACTGGGTGAAATCCGGTGCCAGTACAACATCCAGCAAACCGCCCTGCCCGCTGGCCCATACCTGCGGTACGCCGGACAGCGCAGGCGAGAGACCTTTTCCCTTCTGCCAAAGCTTGAGTTCGCCACCGCGCAGAGTAATCAGTATTCCTTTTTCGTCAGGAAGAAAGGCCAGCGCCCACGGGTGTTCAAGCTGGTCCTGCAACACCTCTACGCGCTCCTGGGCGGCAAAGGTTGCCACGGGTAACAACAACGCGGTAAGGGCTATCAGGGTAACGGTCTGGCGCATGGCATACTCCTTTTGTCAGCAATGGGATAAGGGTAGCCAGCATGGGGAAACGGGAAGGGATTTTTACATAACATTAATCAGGGGGAGCAGGCTCCCCCTTATCTCAGGCAGGGTGAATAGGCACTGAATTATTCAATTTATGAATATTTAGCGTCAATACCGCCAGACAGCTTTCCAGCTTATCTACGTTGACAGCAATGTAGGACGGGCAATCATGATGTCCGCTCATCAGGCACACCGCCGCAGAAGCGACGGCCTCGCCCGCAAGCCGCAGAGCTTCCTTTTCCTCCGGCGCAACGGCGTGCTGCAAGCGCGGCGCATGTTCACGCATTTCATGACACAGTTCAAACAAGTTATCACGTAGATGGTCATTTTCGCTGACCGACATATAGCCTTTCGCTTTACGCAACTGTAAATAAGCATCAAGATCAATGTTGGCATTAATCAACTTATTCATAAGGTTACGATATAGTTTGTCAACAGTCATCATAGCTCCTCCTCTGTCGTCCTTTACCATAATTATAATATGGTCACTTTTCGTACAAAACGATGAGGGAGATCAATAAATATCAGTCCATTAACATCATTTACAATGTTACAACGATGGGTAAAATCCTCCCCCTACGTTCAAACAGCCTTCAAAGCCAAAACACCGATAATGTTATACGCTCTCATAAAAATAAAATTTTCAATCTGGCGATGAACAATCATTTATTGCAGCAATGATCACAAAATAGCTTAATGCTTATTGCCTGAAAAGTATTCCAGGTGTCATATCATTCCAATAAATGTATTACGTATAACATTTAATAAGAACAGCAAACGATTCGATCCTGTTTGCAACCTTTGTCTCTATCGTTTGAAGGAACAGAAATGATTACGCCCGGCAAAAGAAACTATATCTTGTTGAGTCTTTTCGATTTCCTCTATTTGTTCGCCTGGTCCTCGACCATGGCGTTTTTCGTTATCTGGACCACTCAACATCTTGGGATTAGCGCAACAAAAACTGGCTTGCTCTACTCGGTCAACGCCTTCATCGCCCTGCTGATGCAGCCCTTCTTCGGTTTTATTTCCGACAAGTTCGGCCTGAAAAAACGGCTGATCTGGATCCTGGTCGCCATGCTTCTGCCGGTTGGCCCGTTCTTTATCTACTTATATGCACCGTTGTTGGTTCATAGCTTCTGGCTGGGCGCACTGCTTGGCGGGGTATACCTGGGGATTATTTTCAACTCCGGCTGCGGGGTGATTGATTCGTATATCGATAAAATCTCGCGCCGCTATCAGTTCGAATATGGTCGCGTGCGGATGTGGGGATCGTTAGGCTGGGCGGCTGCGGCGTGGATCGTCGGCAAATATATCGACAGCAATCCGAACCTCGCTTTCTGGCTGGCCAGCTTCGCCATTGTTATCGCGGCTATCTGTTTTATGTTAACCAAAGTTGAACTGACCGAAGCGGAAATACAAAAAACCAGCTCGCTAAAAGTTTCACATGCTCTGGAGCTGGCGAAGAACGGACAGTTCTGGATGCTGCTGGTCTTTACCCTTTTCGTCACGCAAATCTACGACACCTATGACCAGCAGTTCGCTCAATACTTTTCTCTGCAGTTCCCGACACCGGAAGAAGGCAACCGATGGTACGGGATTCTGGCTTCCATTCAGGTGTGCGGCGAAACGCTGTTTTTATGCCTGATGCCGTGGTTCGTTAACCGCACCGGCGCGAAGTGGGCGCTGATTATCGCCGGACTGATTATGTCGGTGCGCATTGTCGGCTCTGCTATCCCGCTTGGTCCGGTGTGGATCGGTGCGGTAAAAATGATGCATGCGCTGGAAAAACCGCTGATTCTGGTTTCAGTATTTAAATTTATCGCCGCCAACTTCGACAACAAACTGTCATCGACGGTCTACCTGCTGGTACTGTTTGTCGCCTCCATCGCTACCGCGATTTACTCACCGCTGGCGGGGTATTTGTACGACACCATCGGCTTCGCGCACACATATTATATTCTGGGCGGCATCGCCGGACTGTTTACTCTGATCTCGATATTCACGCTTCGCGATAATCGAGAGCCGACTGCACCAGGCGCTGCGCCGGGTACAGGCGCCACACAAACGCTGTAATTCCTCAACGCCCAGGATACCCTCCTGGGCTTTTTCATCATTAAGCATGTCGTTGCTATACTATTTTGCGCAAAGACCTGTAAAATCCCTGCCCTGACCATTCCAATAATTGAACACTTTTTAAGCTATGAGCAATGTCACCCATCAGCCGAAAATCGGCTTTGTCTCTCTGGGCTGCCCGAAAAACCTCGTGGACTCAGAACGTATCCTGACCGAACTGCGCACCGAAGGGTATGACGTGGTTCCAACCTACGATAACGCCGATATGGTTATCGTAAACACCTGCGGCTTTATTGATAGCGCCGTGCAGGAGTCGCTGGAAGCGATTGGCGAAGCGCTGAAAGAAAACGGCAAAGTGATTGTCACCGGCTGCCTGGGCGCGAAAGAAGATCAAATCCGCGAAGTCCATCCGAAAGTGCTGGAAATCACCGGCCCACACAGCTACGAGCAGGTGCTGGAACACGTCCACCACTACGCGCCGAAGCCAAAACATAACCCGTTCCTGAGCCTGGTGCCGGAACAGGGCGTTAAGCTAACGCCACGTCATTACGCCTACTTAAAAATTTCTGAAGGCTGCAACCATCGCTGCACCTTTTGCATTATTCCGTCGATGCGCGGCGACCTTGTCAGCCGTCCGATTGGTGAAGTACTGGCGGAAGCCAAACGCCTGGCAGATGCCGGGGTCAAAGAGCTGCTGGTGATTTCCCAGGACACCTCCGCCTACGGCGTTGATGTCAAACACCGCAGCGGTTTCCACAATGGTATGCCGGTGAAAACCAACATGGTAAGCCTGTGCGAAGAGCTGGCTAAGCTCGGTATCTGGGTGCGCCTGCACTACGTGTACCCGTATCCGCACGTTGATGATGTCATCCCGCTGATGGCGGAAGGCAAGATTCTGCCGTATCTGGATATTCCGCTGCAGCACGCCAGCCCGCGTATTCTTAAAATGATGAAACGTCCTGGCTCCGCTGACCGTCAGCTGGCGCGCATCAAACAGTGGCGCGAAGTCTGCCCGGAGCTAACTCTGCGTTCAACCTTTATCGTCGGCTTCCCGGGCGAAACGGAAGAAGATTTCCAGATGCTGCTCGACTTCCTGAAAGAGGCTCGTCTTGACCGCGTCGGCTGCTTCAAATACAGCCCGGTGGAAGGCGCAACCGCTAACGAACTGGCGGACCAGGTGCCAGAAGAAGTAAAAGAAGAGCGCTGGAACCGCTTTATGCAACTCCAGCAGCAGATCTCCGCCGAGCGTCTGCAGGAGAAAGTGGGCCGCGAAATCATGGTTCTGATCGATGAAGTTGATGAAGAAGGCGCGATTGGCCGTAGCATGGCGGATGCCCCGGAAATCGACGGCGCGGTCTACCTGAACGGCGAAAGTAAAGTTAAACCGGGTGACGTTGTGCGGGTGAAAGTTGAACACGCCGACGAATATGACCTGTGGGGCAGCCGGGTTTAATTCCTTCCTCTGAACGTGTCCCGGATTGCGGCGCTAACGCGCCTTATCCGGGCTACAAAACCCTCGAACGCCTACCCCTTTATCTTCGGATCCAGCGCATCGCGCAAGCCGTCCCCTAGCAGATTAAACGCCAGTACCGTCAGGAAAATGGCGATCGCCGGGAACAGCGCAACGTGAGGGGCCATCACCATATCCGCCCGCGCCTCGTTTAGCATCGCACCCCACTCAGGGGTCGGCGGCTGCGCGCCAAGCCCTAGAAACGAAAGGCTGGCGGCGGAGATAATCGACACCCCGATACGCATCGTAAAATAGACCACAATCGACGATACCGTTCCGGGCAAAATGTGGTTAAACAGGATGTTGGCATCGCTGGCGCCAATACTGCGCGCCGACTCGATAAAGGTCTGCTGCTTAAGTACCAGCGTATTGCCGCGTACCAGACGCGCAAACGCCGGGATCGAAAAGATCGCCACCGCGATGATCACATTCGACATCCCGCTGCCCATGACCGCTACCACGGCAATCGCCAGCAGAATACCGGGGAACGCAAACAGCACGTCGCAGATGCGCATAATAATGCGATCCCACCAGCCTTCGTAATACCCTGCCAATAGCCCGAGAACGGTACCAATGACCGCGCCAATTAATACCGCGAATACCCCGGCAGCCAGCGAGATCTGCGCCCCCACCAGCACCCGGCTAAAAATATCCCGCCCTAATGAATCGACACCGAACCAATGCATCATTGACGGGCCGTCGTTAAGCCGATCGTAGTCAAAGTAGTTTTCCGCGTCGAACGGCGCAATCCACGGTGCAACGACCGCAACCGCAATCAGCAGCAGAACAAATATCCCCGCTCCCATCGCCACCGGCTGGCGACGAAAACGTCGCCAGAACTCATGCCACGGCGTGCGTATCTGCCCGGGTTTAATCCCCGGCATCGCGTTGATAACCGCTTGTCTTCTCCAGTTGAGCAATCGCACCTTACTTGTACCTGATAGCCGGGTTAATGGCGGCATAGAGTACGTCCACCACTAAATTGATAAGAATAAACTCCAGCGAAAACAGCAGCACTTCCGCCTGAATCACCGGATAGTCGCGCATCTCGACGGAGTCCACCAGCAGACGCCCAAGCCCAGGCCAGTTAAAGACCTTCTCCACCACGATAGACCCACCGAGCAGAAAGCCAAACTGTAACCCCATCATGGTGACCACCGGGATCATCGCATTGCGCAGGCCGTGCTTAAGCACCACCAGCGTCTCGCTAACCCCTTTCGCCCGGGCAGTACGCATGTAGTCTTCATGCAGAACATCGACGAACGAGGCGCGGGTAAAGCGTGCCATCACCGCCGCTACCGCCGCTCCTAGCGTCAACGAAGGCAGAATATAGTGCCGCCAGCTGTCAGCGCCCACCGTCGGCAGCCAGCCCAGCTCAACGGAAAAGACTTGCATCAGCAGCATGCCGAGCGCAAACGCCGGGAATGAGATCCCGGTCACTGCCAGCGCCATACCTAAACGATCCGGCCAGCGGTTACGCCAAACTGCCGCCACGATCCCCGCCGCCATACCAAACACCACCGCCCAGCTCATGCTGGCGAGCGTTAGCCAGAACGTCGGCATAAACCGGCTGGCGATTTCGCTGCTTACCGGACGGCGCGAAGCCATCGAGGTGCCGAAATCCCCCTGCAAAATATTGCTGATATAGTGCCAGAACTGCACGTATAGCGGCTGATCGAGCCCCAGTTGCTGGCGGACCATTCCAACCACCTGCGCATCGGCTTCCGGCCCGGCAATTAGCCGCGCCGGATCGCCGGGCAGCATATGCACGAACAGAAACACCAACACCGCCACAATCAGCAGCGTAGGGATCAGCCCCAGCAGGCGTTTAATCACATAATTGAGCATGCTTCTCCTTGCGTGAAGTCCCCGCAGCCTGCGCCCGGGGAGATATACCCGTCATACTTCAAGTTTCAGGTGCGTTGGCTGCACTCGTTCACCCCAGTCACATAGTTATCTATGCTCCTGGGGACTCACGAGCTTGCCGCCTTCCTGTAACTCGAATTATTTAGGGTATACAGTTCTCTACTTAAGATCCGCCTGTTCAAAGCTAAATCCGGTATCCGGCTGGATGTAGAACCCGGTCAGATTTTTACTGTGCGCCGAGACCAGTTTTTCCACCACCAACGGCACCCACGGCGACTCTTTCCAGATAGTATCCTGCGCGTCTTTATACAACCGCGTTTTTTCCTTCACGTCGGTGGTTTTCAATGCCTCGTTGAGGTCTTTATCGACCTGAGGATTGCTGTAGAAAGCCGTGTTGAACAGGGTCGGCGGCCAGTTCTGTGAAGCAAACAGCGGCGATAGCGCCCAGTCGGCTTCACCGGTTGAGGCCGTCCAGCCGGTATAGAACATGCGTACACCGCTCTCTTTCTGCCCTTTGCCTTCCACTTCCGCCGCACGCTGGCCCGCATCCATCGCCGTCAGCTGCGCCTTAATGCCCACCTGCGCCAACTGCTGTTGGGTAAACTGCAGCACTTTCTGCGCGGTACTGTGGTTGTGCGACGACCACAGCGTGGTGTTGAATCCATTCGGATAACCCGCCTCTTTCAGCAGCTCACGCGCTTTAGCCGGATCGTACGGCCAGGCGGTGTAGCTTTCAGCATAGGCAATCGACGGCGGCACCACGCCGGTCGCCGGGGTGGCATAGCCCGCAAAGGCCACTTTCACCAGCGCCTGACGGTTGATGGCATAGTTAATCGCCTCGCGCACTTTCGGATTATCAAACGGTTTTTGCGTCACGTTCATGCTGATATAACGCTGCATAATTGACGGGCTGGCCACCAGCTCCAGCTTGCTGTTTTTCTCCAGCAGCGGCGCCTGCTCGTAAGGGATCGGGAAAGCAAATTGCGCTTCGCCGGTCTGCAACATCGCCGCACGAGTGTTGTTATCCACCACCGGACGCCAGGTAATGGAATCCAGCTTCGGCAGCCCCTGCTGCCAGTAACCGGCGAACTTCGTCACTTTAACAAAATCGGTCTGATTCCAGGTGTCGAGCTGGTACGGACCGGTACCTACCGGATGGAAGCCAATTTCTTTACCGTATTTCTTCAGCGCCGCCGGGGAAATCATTGCCGTCGCCGGGTGGGCCAGGATATTGATAAACGCCGAGAAAGGCTGTTTAAGCGTGATTTTCACCGTTGTCGGATCTACCGCTTCGGTGCTGGCGATATTTTTATACAGGTTATAGCGCTTGAGATGATTTTCCGGATTGCTGGCGCGATCGAGGTTAGCCTTCACCGCTTCAGCGTTAAACTCAGTACCGTCCTGGAACTTCACGCCCGGATGCAGCTTAACGGTATACACCAGCCCGTCCGGGGAAACGGTATAGCTCTCCGCCAGCACACTCTGCAATTTCATCTCTTTATCAAGGCCAAATAGCCCTTGATAGAAAGACTTTGCCACTGCCTGCGACAACGTGTCGTTAGCATCGTATGGGTCAAGGGTCGTGAAGTTAGAACCGACCGCCACCACTATATCTTTTGCGGCAAAGGCCGGAGTTGTCGCCAGCGCCGAAGCGACGCCCAGCGCCAACAGCCATTTGCCTGAAACGCGTTGAGTCATGTTGTTCTCCTGAAATGCTGCGTTATTAGTGTCGTTGTTATCGTGCCAGTACGTCTGCGGCGGGTTCTCTGGCGACAAAATGTCCCGGGCCCACCTGTTGTAGCGGCGTACTGATCCCCTCTTCTCCCCGCTTGTAGATATTGCCCGGCAGCTCGTCAGACAGCAGTACGCGCTGCGGGTGACGATGCGCCGGGTCGGCAACCGGTACAGCAGCCATCAATTTACGGGTATAGGGGTGCTGCGGGTTTTCGAACACGGCGCGACGCGGGCCAATCTCGACAATCCGCCCGCGGTACATCACCGCCACGCGGTGGCTGATGCGTTCAACCACCGCCATGTCATGGGAAATAAACAGAAACGCGATGCCCATTTCGCGCTGTAAATCGAGCATCAGGTTGATAATTTGCGCGCGAATCGACACGTCCAGCGCCGATACCGATTCGTCCGCAATCACTACCTTCGGATTGAGCGCCAGCGCGCGGGCAATACAGATGCGCTGTCGCTGGCCGCCGGAAAACTCGTGTGGATAGCGCCATGCGTGCTCCGGCTCCAGCCCGACGCGCTCCAGCAGCCAGGCCACTCGCTCTCTCGCGGCATCACCTTCCAGCAGCCGATGCACGCGCAGCGGCTCCATAATCGAATACCCCACCGTTTGCCGTGGGTCGAGAGAAGCGTAAGGATCCTGGAAGATAAACTGAATATCACGGCGCAGGGCCTGAAGCTTACTGCCTGCCAGAGTATCAATACGCTGACCGTTAAACGTAATACTCCCACCCTGGGTTTCCACTAGCCGCAGCAGCGCCCGGCCGGTAGTTGATTTACCACAACCGGACTCGCCCACCAGGCTTAAGGTTTCGCCAGGCCATAAATCAAAGCTGACTTTTTCCACCGCATGTACCTCGCGGGTAACGCGGTTGAGAATGCCGCTGCGCAGCGGGAAACGCGCCACCAGATCGCGGACTTTAAGAATGGGTTCTCCAGCAACAACGGTATTCAGACCCTCTTGCGGCGCGCTTTGGTTGAAGAGTGGGAAGCGGCGCGGCAAATCGCTACCGCGCATCGCACCCAATCGCGGTACCGCCGCCAGCAGCGCCTGGGTATAGGGGTGTTTTGGCGCACGGAAAATCTCTTCGACGCTGCCTGTTTCCACCGCTTCACCGCGATACATCACCAGCACTCGGTCGGCAATATCGGCGACCACGCCCATATCGTGGGTAATAAAGATAACGCCCATCGCCATTTCCTTTTGCAGGACGGCAATCAGCTGTAAAATCTGCGCCTGGATAGTCACATCAAGCGCGGTAGTGGGTTCATCGGCAATCAGCACAGCCGGGCGGCACGAGAGCGCCATCGCAATCATCACGCGCTGGCGCATCCCACCGGAAAGCTGATGCGGATAACGCGACAGCATCGCTTCAGCTTCCGGGATCCGCACCTGATCGAGCATCTTTTTGGCCTCACGCAGCGCCTCATCATGCTTTAACCCCTGATGCAATCGTATTGATTCAGCGATCTGCTCACCAATGGTGAACACCGGGTTCAGCGAGGTCATTGGCTCCTGAAAGATCATCGCCATATCCGCACCGCGCACGCTGCGCATATCGGCATCAGACTGTTCGCTAAGTTCAATAACCTGCCGGTTGCGGCGACGTAGCAGCAGCTGATCGCTGCACACTTCGCTGGTCGCCGAATCAAGCAGACGCATCAGCGCCAGCGACGTTACCGATTTACCCGATCCAGACTCACCAACAATCGCCAGCGTCTCGCCGCGCCGTAGGGTGAACGAGAGGTGACGAACGGCAGAAAAAGCCTGCTGCTGCTGAGTAAACGAAACGTTCAGATCGCGTACCAGCAGAACATCATTAGCATCGATTTCCAGACTATGCGGCAACGCCCTTTCCTCTTATTCGCGATAAATTCCAATCGTGGGCGTATCGCCCGCGTAGCACCAGGCACGGTACATACCTTCGCTATTAAATGGCAATACTACGTTGCCTTCTCTGTCGACCGCAATCAGACCGCCGCAGCCGCCCAGCGCCGGGAGTTTCTCCATCACCACCCGCTCGCAGGCTTCCTGCAGACTGAGCTGGCTGTACTCCATCAGCGCCGAAATATCGTAAGCCGCCAGCGTGCGCATAAACACCTCGCCGGTACCGGTACAGGAGACGGCAACGCTGGCGTTATTGGCATAGCAGCCAGCTCCCGGCAGCGGGCTATCGCCGACGCGTCCCGGCAGCTTATTGGTCATTCCGCCAGTGGAGGTTGCCGCCGCGAGATTGCCCGCCAGATCCAGCGCCACCGCGCCGACGGTGCCCATTTTATGCCGCTCATCCAACGGGGCTGCATGGTGATCGAGCACGATATCGTCACCTTCCTGCGCCTGACGTAGCTGCAACAGGCGCTCAGGAGTCGAAAACAGGGCGTTATCCACCCGCTCCATACCGTGGGAAGCGGCAAAATCTTCTGCGCCCCCACCCATCATCAGCACATGTGGGCTTTGCTCCAGCACCAGACGCGCTGCCAGTACCGGATTACGTAAATGCTTAACTCCGGCCACCGCTCCCGCCTGTAAACTGTAACCATCCATGACGCAGGCATCGAGTTCATGAGTGGTATCGCGGGTAAACACGGAGCCTATACCGGCGTTAAATAACGGACACTCTTCCAGCAGTCGCACCGCTTCGGTTACCGCATCCAGCGCGCTGGCTCCTTCCGCTAGCATTTTTTGCCCGCTATCGACAATCGCCGACAGCGCCGCCACGTACTCCCGCTCGCGCTCTGGCGTCAACTGGGCGCGGGTAATCGCCCCGGCGCCGCCGTGAATTGCTATAACCGCCTTGCCCATTACGCCATTCCTTAACGATAAAGTGTATATACACACCATCATTCGAGATGCATCAAGGCGGCAAGAGAAGAAATCCCCGGGAGCATAGATAACTATGTGACTGGGGTTTCTGATCACAGCCAACAAAGAGGCAGCTTGAAGGATAACGTGTATAAATATCATTATCTTGCTGACTGTCCTATACCATTTTTGAATATAGAAAGAGCAAGCAGTGATGTAAAGCTTGTACCCAGGTGGGATATAGCCTGCTTCTCTTTTCTGCCATATACCCGTCATACTTCAAGTTGCATGTGCGTTGGCTTCCTCGCTCACCCCAGTCACTTACTGAAGTAAGCTCCCGGGGATTCCCTACGTCGCCGCCTGCCTGCAACTCGAATTATTTAGGGTATAATAGGCGTTTTCGATGTTTGCCCGCAGGAGAAACC
The DNA here is from genome assembly GCF_027492335.1 of Klebsiella sp. Classification (NCBI taxonomy): domain Bacteria; kingdom Pseudomonadati; phylum Pseudomonadota; class Gammaproteobacteria; order Enterobacterales; family Enterobacteriaceae; genus Klebsiella; species Klebsiella sp. The sequence continues at coordinate 25,288 of NZ_JAPUEW010000016.1, forward strand.
CATGGATTTTACCGCCGGACTGATGCCGCTCGACACAGCCCTGACCCAGATGCTCAATCGTATTACGCCGCTGAATGCGACGGAAACCGTACCGCTGTTGCAGGCCTTTTCGCGCGTGACCGCCCATGATCTCGTTTCGCCTCTCGACGTTCCTGGCTTTGATAACTCGGCGATGGACGGTTACGCCGTTCGCCTGGCTGAACTCACCGATGGCGCGGTACTGCCGGTGGCAGGCAAGGCTTTTGCCGGTCAGCCTTTTAGCGACGTCTGGCCCGTCGGCACCTGTATCCGCATTATGACCGGCGCGCCGGTACCGGAAGGCTGCGATGCGGTAGTGATGCAGGAGCAAACCGAACAAACCGACGGCGGAGTGCGCGTTATCGCTCCGGTGAAAAAAGGGCAGAACATTCGTCGTCGAGGTGAAGATATCGCCCACGGGGCGGTCGTTTTCCCTGCGGGAACCCGTCTGACCGTCGCCGAGCTGCCGGTGCTGGCTTCTCTGGGGATTGCGGAAGTCGACGTGGTGCGTAAAGTGCGCGTTGCAGTGTTCTCCACCGGCGATGAGCTTCAGCTTCCGGGACAACCGCTTGCCGACGGGCAGATTTACGACACCAACCGCCTGGCGGTGCACCTGATGCTGCAAGAGCTGGGCTGTGAGGTCGTTAACCTCGGCATTATTCCCGACGACCCGGCCAAACTTCGCGAAGTCTTTATTCAGGCTGACCAGCAGGCCGATGTGGTGATTAGCTCCGGCGGCGTTTCCGTTGGCGAGGCGGATTACACCAAAGAGATCCTTGAAGAGCTGGGCGAAATCGGCTTCTGGAAGCTGGCTATCAAACCGGGTAAACCCTTTGCTTTCGGCAAGCTTAACCACAGCTGGTTCTGCGGTCTGCCGGGCAACCCGGTTTCCGCTGCGCTAACTTTTTATCAGTTGGTGCAGCCGCTGCTGGCGAAACTCTCCGGCAACATAGGACAAACCCAGCCGATGCGTCTGCGCGTACGCGCCGCTTCACGGCTGAAAAAATCGCCGGGCCGCCTCGATTTTCAGCGCGGCGTGCTGCAACGTAACCCGGACGGTGAACTGGTCGTTAGCAGCACCGGTCATCAGGGTTCGCACATCTTCAGTTCATTCAGCCTCGGCAACTGTTTTATCGTGCTGGAACGCGAGCGCGGCAACGTTGAAGCGGGAGAATGGGTAGAAGTTGAGCCCTTTAACCATCTTTTCGGGGGGCTGTAATGGGCGTGGAGCTGAGCGATGCAGAGATGCTGCGCTACAACCGGCAAATCATCCTGCGCGATTTCGATTTTGACGGCCAGGAGCAGCTAAAAGCCTCCAGTGTGCTGGTGGTTGGCCTCGGAGGGTTGGGCTGCGCCGCCGCGCAGTATCTGGCGGCAGCTGGCGTTGGTCAGCTTACCCTGCTTGATTTCGACACCGTGTCGCTCTCCAATCTTCAGCGCCAGACCCTGCACAGCGATGCCACCATCGGCCAGCCGAAGGTTGACTCCGCCCGCGCTACGCTTGCGCGCATTAACCCCAACGTTCAGCTCACGCCGCTAAACGCGCTGCTGGATGAAGAAGCGCTGTGGGCGCAAATCGCCGCCCACGATCTGGTGCTTGACTGTACCGACAACGTCGCCATCCGCAACCAGCTCAATGCCGGGTGTTTCCGGCATAAAACCCCGCTGGTCTCCGGCGCGGCGATTCGTATGGAAGGGCAAATCAGCGTCTTTACGTATCAGGAAGATGAACCCTGCTACCGCTGCCTGAGCCGTCTGTTTGGCGAAAACGCCCTTACCTGCGTCGAAGCCGGGGTGATGGCGCCGCTGGTCGGTACCATCGGTTCGCTTCAGGCAATGGAAGCCATCAAGGTTCTGACCCGCTACGGCAGCCCTGCGACGGGTAAAATCGTCATGTACGACGCCATGCGCTGCCAGTTTCGCGAAATGAAACTGATGCGTAACCCACAGTGTGAGGTGTGTGGTACATCTTAACCCTTCTCCGGCGGGCCTTGCCGCCGGATTATTTGTGACCATCCACGACTTTTTAGCGCCTGCTTTTATTCCCCCTCTCTGCTTGTTGATTTATATCAATACAACTTTCATTCGAAAGTACTTTAATCTTCATATGCAAACAAGAGGGTGAATCATGATCTTCAACATTCAGCGTTACTCCACCCATGACGGCCCGGGGATCCGCACTGTCGTATTCCTCAAAGGGTGTTCGCTGGGCTGTCGCTGGTGTCAGAACCCGGAAAGCCGCGCCCGCACGGCGGATTTGCTGTATGACGCACGCCTGTGCCTTGACGGCTGTGACCTCTGCCAGCAGGCAGCGCCGGACGTTATTACCCGCAAACTGGATGGCCTGATTATCCACCGTGAAAAACTCACCGATACGCATATTGGCAAGCTGCGTAACTGCTGCCCCACTACGGCATTAACGGTCTGCGGCGAAGAGAAAAACGTCGAAGAGATTATGACGAAGGTATTGCGCGATAAACCGTTCTACGATCGCAGCGGCGGCGGCGTCACTCTCTCCGGCGGCGAGCCGTTTATGAACCCGGAGCTGGCCCGCCAGCTGTTTGAAGCCAGCCACAACGCAGGGATTCATACCGCCGTCGAAACCTGTCTGCACGTACCATGGAAATACGTCGAGCCTTCTTTACCCTTTATCGACCTGTTCCTCGCCGACCTTAAGCATGTCAATGAAGCTATTTTCCAGCAGTGGACCGACGGCAGCGCTCGGCGGGTGCTGGATAATCTGCAACGCGTGGCGCAGGCCGGGAAAAAAATCATTATTCGCGTGCCGCTGATTCAGGGCTTTAACGCCAATGAAAGCGATATTACCGCCATAACCGATTTTGCCGCTGACCGCTTAAAGGTCGGCGAGATCCACTTCCTGCCGTATCACACGTTAGGAATGAATAAATACCAATTACTCAGTCAGCCCTATACCGCTCCGGACAAACCACTTGCTGCCCCCGAGCTGCTCGCCTTCGCGCAGCACTACGCTCAGAGCAAAGGTTTAACGGCGACTCTACGAGGATAACCTTATGACAACGTTGAAACTGGATACCCTAAGCCCGCGCATTCAGGCACATAAAATGGCGCTGGTGCATATCGTCAAGCCGCCTGTCTGTACCGAGCGCGCCCAGCACTACACTGAAGCCTACCAGCAACATCTGGATAAGCCGATCCCGGTACGCCGCGCGCTGGCGCTGGCCCATCACCTGGCAGAACGCACTATCTGGATCAAACATGACGAACTGGTTGTCGGTAACCAGGCAAGCGAAGTCCGCGCCGCGCCAATCTTCCCGGAGTATACGGTTAGCTGGATCGAAAAAGAGATCGACGACCTGGCCGATCGCCCCGGCGCGGGCTTTGCGGTCAGCGAAGAGAACAAACGCGTACTGCACGAAGTGTGTCCGTGGTGGCGTGGCCAAACCGTACAGGATCGCTGCTACGGCATGTTTACCGATGAGCAAAAAGCGCTGCTCGCCACCGGGATCATCAAAGCAGAAGGCAATATGACCTCCGGTGATGCGCACCTGGCGGTCAACTACCCGCTGCTGCTGGAAAAAGGCCTTGACGGAATGCGTGCTAAAGTCGCAGAGCGCCGTTCGCGCATTAATCTGACGGTACTGGAAGACCTGCACGGCGAGCAGTTCCTGAAAGCCATTGATATCGTGCTGGAAGCAGTGAGCGAGCACAGCAAGCGCTTCGCTGAGCTGGCGCGCAGCATGGCGGCGACAGAGACCCGTGAATCCCGTCGCGACGAGCTGCTGGCCATTGCCGAGAACTGCGACATTATCGCCCATGAACCGCCGAAGACCTTCTGGCAGGCGCTGCAGCTGTGCTATTTCATTCAGCTGATTCTGCAGGTCGAATCCAACGGTCACTCGGTCTCTTTTGGCCGCATGGACCAGTATCTCTACCCGTACTACCGCCGCGACGTCGAACTTGAGCAGTCTCTGGACCGTGAGCACGCCATTGAGTTGCTGCACTGCTGCTGGCTGAAGCTGCTGGAAGTGAACAAAATTCGCTCCGGCTCGCACTCTAAAGCCTCCGCCGGTAGCCCGCTGTATCAGAACGTCACCATCGGCGGTCAAAATCTGGTAGACGGCGTCGCGCAAGATGCAGTGAATCCGCTCTCCTACGCGATTCTAGAATCCTGCGGTCGCCTGCGTTCTACGCAGCCAAACCTCAGCGTGCGTTACCACGCGGGCATGAGCAACGACTTCCTCGACGCCTGCGTGCAGGTGATTCGCTGCGGCTTCGGGATGCCGGCGTTCAACAACGACGAAATCGTTATTCCGGAATTTATCAAGCTCGGCATTGAGCCGCAGGACGCCTACGATTATGCCGCTATCGGCTGCATCGAAACCGCGGTCGGCGGCAAGTGGGGCTATCGCTGCACCGGGATGAGCTTTATCAACTTTGCCCGCGTGATGCTGGCGACGCTGGAAGGCGGCCGTGATGCCACCAGCGGTGAAGTTTTCCTGCCGCAAACGCACGCGCTGTCGAAAGGTAACTTTGATAACTTCGACCAGGTGCTGGCCGACTGGGATACGCAGATCCGTTACTACACGCGCAAATCTATCGAGATTGAGTATGTGGTCGACACCATGCTGGAAGAGAACGTGCACGATATTCTCTGCTCGGCGCTGGTTGATGACTGTATCGAGCGCGCGAAAAGTATCAAACAGGGCGGCGCTAAATATGACTGGGTTTCCGGTCTGCAGGTCGGTATCGCTAACCTCGGCAACAGCCTGGTGGCGGTGAAGAAACTGGTGTTCGATCAGGGCGTCATTGGACAGCAAGAGCTGGCAAAAGCGCTGGCTGAAGACTTTGAAGGCCTGACCCACGAGCAGCTACGCCAGCGCTTAATCAACGGCGCGCCGAAATACGGCAACGACGAAGATAGCGTTGATATCCTGCTGGCCCGCGCTTACCAGACCTATATCGATGAGCTGAAGCAGTATCATAACCCGCGCTACGGTCGCGGCCCGATTGGCGGTAATTACTACGCCGGGACATCGTCTATTTCCGCTAACGTCCCGTTCGGCGCGCAGACCATGGCGACGCCGGATGGCCGCAAAGCGCATTCACCGCTGGCGGAAGGAGCAAGCCCGGCATCCGGTACCGACCATCTGGGGCCGACCGCGGTTATCAGTTCGGTGGGTAAGCTGCCAACCGGTTCAATTCTTGGCGGCGTGCTGCTGAACCAGAAGCTGAACCCGGCAACGCTGGATAACGAGTCCGATAAGCAGAAACTGATGGTGCTGCTGCGCACGTTCTTCGAGGTGCATAAAGGCTGGCATATTCAGTACAACATCGTGTCACGCGAGACGCTGCTGGAAGCGAAGAAACACCCTGACCAGTATCGCGATTTAGTGGTCCGCGTCGCCGGGTACTCGGCATTCTTTACCGCCCTGTCGCCGGATGCGCAGGACGATATTATCGCCCGTACCGAGCATACACTGTAAGTTAAATCCCCCGGAGGCGGCGCGTTGCGCCTGTCCGGGCTACCCGACGGCACAAGCCCCGTAGCCCGGACAGCCGGTAGCCCGGGTAAGGCGTTTACGCCGCAACCCGGGGTTTTATGCTGCACAGCAGTGAACGCAAACTTTCATTCGAAATAAATTTGTGCTCCACATCACATTGTAATTAGAATGTTGCTGGTCGAAGTTAAGCCAGGAGCATTTGTTATGATTGTTAAAGTTATCGTCACCGATATGGACGGAACTTTTCTCAATGACGCCAAGCAGTATGACCGCTCGCGTTTTCTCGCGCAGTTCGCGCAACTCCAACAGCAGGGTATCGAATTCGTTGTCGCCAGCGGCAACCAGTACTACCAGCTGATCTCATTTTTCCCGGAAATCCGCGAGCAGATCTCCTTTGTTGCCGAAAACGGCGCGCTGGTATATGAACACGGTCAACAGCTGTTTCACGGCGAGCTCACCCGCCACGAATCCCAGATAGTGATTGGTGAATTACTCAAAGACCCACAGCTCAACTTCGTCGCCTGCGGCCTTGAAAGCGCATACGTCAGCGATCGTGCGCCCGACGCCTTTGTCGCGCTGATGTCAAAGCACTATCATCGCCTGCAGCGCATCAGCAACTACCACGATATTGACGATAAGCTGTTTAAGTTTTCGCTTAACCTGCCGGATAGCGAAATCCCCCTGCTTATCGACAAACTGCACGTCTCGCTGGACGGCATCATGAAGCCGGTCACCAGCGGCTTTGGCTTCGTCGATTTGATTATCCCTGGCCTGCATAAAGCCAACGGTATCAGCCGCCTGCTTAAGCGCTGGAACATCTCGCCGCAGGCGTGTGTCGCCATCGGCGACAGCGCGAACGATACGGAGATGTTAAAGCTGGTGAAATACTCCTTCGCGATGGCCAACGCCGCCGAAAGCATCAAAGCAGTGTCCCGTTTTGCTACCGCTGACAACAACCATGACGGTGCGCTAAATGTTATTCAGGCCGTCCTCGACCACGCTACTCCTTTCAACGAATGATCTCTCACCGGAGCATTTCTGCTCCGGTTTTCCGTTTTGTGCACCTCCGCATAATTTTAAACTTGCATTAACTTAATTTTAACTTAAATTAACGTTTGTAAGATTAATTACTTTCGAATGAAAGATGAGAGGTCATCATGGCTGTTACCCATACCTGTGAAACACTACCCGCCGACCATAAAGCGGCAATCCGCCAGATTAAGCAGGACCTGCGCACGCAGATCGGTGACGTGCAGGCGGTGTTCGATCGGCTGACGGCGCGCATCACCACACGCCTGGAGGAAATTGATGCCCTTAAAACCAACGGCCAGGATGTCTGGCCGGTCATTCCGTTCAGCGATATTGCGCAGGGCCAGGTAACGGATGCCCAGCGCGAAGCCATCAAGCGTCGCGGCTGCGCGGTCATCAAAGGTCATTTCACCCGTGAACGGGCGCTGGCATGGGATAACTCAATGCTGGAGTATCTCGACCTCAACCATTTCGATGATGTCTATAAAGGCCCCGGAGATACCTTCTTCGGTTCACTGGATGCTTCGCGCCCGGAAATTTATCCGATTTACTGGTCACAGGCGCAAATGCAGGCTCGCCAGAGTGATGAAATGGCTGCCGTACAGTCATTCCTCAACCGCCTGTGGACTTTTAACCGCGACGGTAAGCAGTGGTTTGACCCGGATGTAAGCGTAATTTATCCAGATCGCATTCGCCGCCGCCCGCCGGGAACCACGTCAAAAGGTCTGGGTGCGCATACCGATTCCGGCGCGCTGGAGCGCTGGCTGCTGCCGGCCTATCAAAAAGTCTTTGCCGACGTTTTTAACGGCAATATCGATGCTTACGATCCGTGGGATGCGGCCCATCGTACCGAAGTGGAAGAGTATACCGTCGATAACACCACTAAATGCTCGGTATTCCGCACCTTCCAGGGCTGGACCGCACTCTCCGATATGATCCCCGATCAGGGCCTGCTGCACGTGGTGCCAATTCCTGAAGCGATGGCTTACGTGCTGCTGCGCCCTCTGCTCGACGATGTACCGGATGATGAACTGTGCGGCGTCGCGCCGGGTAAGGTGCTGCCGATTTCAGAAAAATGGCACCCGCTGTTGATCAAGGCCTTAAGCTCTATTCCGGCGCTGAATGCGGGCGATTCGGTGTGGTGGCACTGTGATGTGATTCACTCGGTCGCACCGGTAGAGAATCAGCAAGGTTGGGGCAACGTGATGTATATCCCCGCGGCGCCGATGTGCGAGAAAAACCTCGCCTATGCGCATAAGGTCAAAGTGGCGCTGGAGAAAGGCGCTTCGCCGGGTGATTTCCCGCGTGAAGATTATGAAGTCGACTGGAAAGACCGCTTTACCCTGGATGATTTAAATATCCACGGCAAGCGGGCTTTGGGAATGGCATAACGAGGTAGCATTTCAACCGAACTCTCCCCCCGGTGGCGCTGCGCTTACCGGGGCTACGGGTTCACCGCTGTGCGCGAGTCGGTAGCCCGGATCAGGCGCATTAGCGCCGCAATCCGGGAAAGACAACGGGAAAATTATTCGACGCCTTTGCTGCGCAGGTAATCTTCGTAGTTACCGGTGAAGTCCACCACGCGCTCAGGCGTAATCTCAATGACGCGGGTTGCCAGCGAACTGACGAATTCGCGGTCGTGGGAAACGAAGATCAGAGTGCCCTGATACATCTCCAGCGCCATGTTTAGCGATTCAATCGATTCCATATCCAGGTGGTTGGTCGGTTCGTCCATCACCAGGATGTTGGGTTTTTCCATCATCAGCTTGCCGAACAGCATGCGGCCTTTTTCACCACCAGAAAGGACTTTGGCGGGCTTCTTGATGTCGTCCTGGCTGAACAGCAGACGACCCAGAATGCTGCGCACCGCCTGCTCGTCGTCGCCCTCTTGCTTCCACTGGCTCATCCAGTCGAAGACGGTCAGGTCGTTTTCGAATTCGTATTCGTGATCCTGGGCGTAGTAGCCAATCTGCGCGTTTTCAGACCACTTCACGGTACCGTTATCCGGGGCCAGCTCACCCACCAGGGTTTTCAGCATCGTGGATTTACCCACGCCGTTGGCACCCAGAATGGCAATCTTCTCGCCCACTTCCAGCAGCAGGTTGAATTTTTTAAACAGCGGGCCGTTTTCAAAGCCTTTTTCCAGGGCTTCCACTTCCAGCGCGTTACGGAACAGTTTTTTGTCCTGCTCAAAGCGGATGAATGGGTTCTGACGGCTGGAGGCTTTCACTTCGTCGAGCTTGATTTTGTCAATCTGACGGGCGCGAGAAGTCGCCTGACGTGATTTAGAAGCGTTGGCGCTAAAGCGGCTGACGAAGGATTGCAGGTCAGCAATCTGGGCTTTCTTCTTGGCGTTGTCCGCCAGCAGACGTTCACGCGCCTGGGTCGCTGCGGTCATGTACTCGTCGTAGTTGCCCGGATAAACGCGCAGCTCGCCGTAGTCCAGATCCGCCATGTGAGTACAGACCATGTTCAGGAAGTGACGGTCGTGCGAGATGATAATCATGGTGCTGTCGCGTTCGTTAAGCGTCTGCTCCAGCCAGCGAATGGTATCGATGTCCAGGTTGTTCGTCGGTTCGTCGAGCAGCAGGATGTCCGGATTAGAGAACAGCGCCTGAGCCAGCAGCACACGCAGTTTCCAGCCGGGAGCCACTTCGCTCATCGGACCGTAATGCTGTTCCACCGGAATGCCGACGCCCAGCAGCAGCTCACCGGCGCGCGCTTCGGCAGAATAGCCGTCCATCTCGCCATACAGCACTTCGAGGTCAGCCACTTTGTAGCCGTCCTCTTCGCTCATCTCCGCCAGAGCGTAGATACGATCGCGCTCCTGCTTCACTTCCCACAGCTCACCGTGGCCCATGATAACCGTATCCAGCACGCTAAACTCTTCAAACGCGAACTGATCCTGACGCAGTTTACCGATACGTTCGTTTGGATCGATGGAGACGTTGCCAAGCGTCGGTTCCAGATCGCCGCCGAGGATCTTCATAAAGGTCGATTTACCGCTACCGTTGGCGCCAATCAGGCCGTAACGGTTGCCGCCGCCAAATTTGACGGAAATGTTTTCGAACAGCGGCTTACTGCCGAACTGCATGGTGACGTTGCTGGATACTAGCACGGGGTTATCCTGAAAATAGAGAATGAGAAGTGTGATGAACCAGACATTATGCCAGCAAATGCTTCACTTTTCACGGGTCGTAATAAAATCGTAGCGGGCGCTTGTGTTAGGGTCATTGTCATATTGCGCGGTTACACTGCTTGATGCGTAATTTTTCTCCATAAATTCGGAAGGAACCTATGACCACTCTCTCCCGCCATCCAGCTTTCTTATCGCTACAGGGCGGCATCAACTTTCGTGACCTGGGCGGTCAGCGCACCGCCGACGGTCGCCATGTGCGTTCAGGTAAACTGCTGCGCTCCGGTTCGCTGCATATGATGACCCACGATGACTTAAGTCAGCTGGATACTATTCCTCTTAGGCGGGTAATTGACTATCGCGACCCGGCTGAAGTGAATCGCAGCCCCGATAAGCTGAACGAACTGGCGCACTATCTCAACGCTCCCGCCAACCCGCACGTTCGCGACGTCAATGCGAAAGTGACAGAGCTGAATGCCTCGACGCTGAATGCCCTGAACGGCGAGCAGTTTATGATCGAACTTTATCGCCAGCTGCCGTTTAATAACGCCGCCTATCGCCAGCTCACCGGATGGCTGATGGAGCCTTTCGATGGCGCGCTGTTGCAGCACTGCGCGGTGGGTAAAGACCGTACCGGCGTCGGCTGCGCCCTGACGCTGCTGGCCCTCGGCTGTGATACCCATACGGTGATGGAAGAGTACCTGCTCACCCACGGCATGCTGACTCAGGTTGAAAATTTTATGCTCAACTCGCTCGGCGATGAACTGACCGCTCGCGGGCGGCAAAATCTGGCCGAAATGATGACGGTGCAGGAGTCATATCTCGCCGCCGCGCTCGGCGCAATTAATGAGCGATATGCCAGCGTTGATAGTTGGCTGGAAAAGGAGTATCAGCTCACGCCGCAGGCGCGAGAAGCGCTTCAATCAAGACTTCTGGAGGGGTAGTCCCCTCCGGCCTGGATGCCACAAATTGCGACAACAGCCAACGCCCGCAGGCTACACTCAAAACAGCACGGGGAAAAAAATGTGATTTCGTACACATCTCATTTACCTGTTTGCCGGAATGCACATATAATGCGCTCCCATCGACTCCCTGTTTAATCTGACAAAGGCCTGTGTGGCATTGTTTTCGCCAACGACATAAAGAATATGAAATTATCGACTCTCTTCGCGGCAGCCTTCGCCATCGTGGGCTTTTGCAACACAGCTTCTGCTGTAACCTATCCACTGCCTACCGATGGCAGCCGTCTGATTGGCCAAAACCAGGTCATCACCATCCCGGAAGGCAACAAGCAGCCGCTGGAATACTTTGCCGCCGAATATCAGATGGGCTTATCCAACATGTTGGAAGCCAACCCTGGCGTGGACACTTTCCTGCCAAAGGGCGGTACCGTACTGAATATCCCGCAGCAGCTGATTCTGCCGGACACCGTGCATGAAGGTATCGTTATCAACAGCGCGGAAATGCGCCTGTACTACTATCCGAAAGGCACCAACACGGTGATCGTGCTGCCTATCGGTATCGGTCAGTTGGGTAAAGATACGCCGATCAACTGGGTGACTAAAGTTGAGCGTAAAAAAGCCGGCCCGACCTGGACCCCAACCGCCAAAATGCACGCTGAATATATTGCCGCAGGTGAACCTCTGCCAGCCGTTGTCCCGGCAGGTCCGGATAACCCGATGGGCCTGTACGCATTGTATATCGGCCGTCTGTACGCTATCCACGGTACTAACGCCAACTTCGGTATCGGTCTGCGCGTGAGCCACGGCTGCGTGCGTCTGCGTAACGAAGATATCAAATTCCTGTTTGACAACGTGCCGGTCGGCACCCGCGTTGAGTTTATCGATGAGCCGGTAAAAGCCACTACCGAGCCTGACGGCAGCCGCTTCATTGAAGTACACAACCCGCTGTCCACCACAGAAGCGCAGTTCCAGGACGGTGAAATCGTGCCGATTAACCTGACCAAGTCAGTGCAGGCTATCACTGGCCAGACGGATGTTGATCAGAGCGTGGTTGATCAGGCCATTCAGAACCGTTCCGGTATGCCGGTGCGTCTGAACTAAGCTGGTAAGAAAAAACAGAACGGCGGGCCTGGTGCCCGCCATTTTTTTATCCGTTATTCACCAGGATGATCCCGCCATGATCGTAGCGGTAGTGGCAATGGGCATACTCCAGCGGCGTCCCGTCCTCCAGATAGATAACCTGCTCAACCTCCAAGACCGGATCGCTCACCTCGCAGTTGAGATGCTCCTTATCCAGGTCTTGCGGTTTTATCGCCCGCACTACGCGATACGACCCCATCATTTTTAGCCCCAACGTCTCCTGCACGTAGCGGAACACCGAGCTTTCCAGATGACTTTTATTCAGGCCGGGCACCAGCGCAACGGGCATCACGGTCAAATCCAGCGATACAGGTTCGTCGTTGAGCAGGCGCAGACGAACGAAATCATAGACCGGGGCGTCGGCGTCGATCAGCAGCGACGTTTGCTCTTTCTCGCTGGGAAAACGCAGCTCAAAGCGAATCACCCGGCTGGTCACTTCTCCTAAATGTTCCCAGGTTTTCGTCGCACCAAAATAGTCGCTGCCGGGTAGCTCCCACTGCGAAAGCTGGAGAAAATTCTTGCGCACAAAGGTGCCCTGCCCCTTACGGGTGTAGATAAGTCCTTCGACGATAAGCTGGCGCATCGCCTGCTGGATGGTCATCCTGCTGGTGCTAAATTCCGCCGCTAACGCGAACTGGTCGGGTAATGGCGCGCTGGCCGGATACTGCTGGCTGATGATGCGCTTTTTAATTTCCCGCGCGATATTCAGATATTTGGCCGTCATTGCCCGATCCTTTTGCTTTGCTGATGGTGGCTGGCGGGCAGAATACACTATCTGCCCGCCTGACGCGCCGTCACATCTCTTCGCCGTTGCTGTGAATAGCCTGCTTCAGCCAGGCATAGCTTTTCTTCGGCACGCGTTTGAGGTCTTTCAGATCGTGATTCTCGCGGTTAACGTAGACCACGCCGTAGCGTTTGCGCATATCGCCCTGCGAGCTGAGAATGTCGATCAATCCCCAGCCCAGGTAGCCAATCACCTGCGCGCCATCCTCAAACATTGCTTCTTTCATGGCGTTGATATGATCGCGATGATAGGCAATACGATAATCGTCAGCCACTTCGTTTTCGCCATCCCAGGATTCAATCACCCCTATACCATTTTCAATCGGGAACACCGGCAGCCGCCAGTCGTTGTAGTAGCGGGTGATGATCATGCGAAAGCCCACAGGGTCAATCTGCCAGTTCCACTCGGTGGCCTGCAGATATTCATTCTTTTTATCACCAAACTGCATGTAATTGTTCACCGGCGTGCCTGGCGGGATCGGGTCGCTATCAAGAGCCTTGCTGGCGTAGTAGCTAAAGGCCAGATAATCGATTTTTACCCTCGCCATCAGCGCCAGATCGTCCGGCAGATAAATATCGTCGAAGCCTTCGCGGGCCACTACATGCATCACTTCCGGGCTGTAGCCCTCCCCGGCGTATGCGCGCAGCAGGTTCTGGTTTAAGAACTCATCAAGCTGCTGGGCACAGAGCATATCGCGCGGTTTGCAGGTTGCCGGATAAACCAGCGCATGGGCCAGCATACCGCCCATCAGGCACTGCGGTTTGCTCTGGTGCAGATACTGCGTCAGATGGACGTGGGCCATCATCACATGGTGCTGAATCTGATAGAGCTCGCGCAGAGTTTTCTCGCCGCGCATATAGCCTGAAATAAGAAACGCGTCCGGCATATGGTAGAGATTCTGTTCATTAAAGGTCAGCCACCACTTCACCTTATCGCCAAAGCAGTCGATCATCTTCTGCCCGTAGCGGATAAAGGCCTCCATTACGCGGCGGTCAGTGAAACCATTGTAGCGCTCCGCCAGCGACAGCGGCATATCGAAGTGATAGAGACAGATCATCGGCTCGATGCCGCGGGCGATCAGCTCATCAATAAACTGGTGATAGAAGTTGATCCCCTCTTCGTTGAATTCGCCATCGCCTTGCGGGCATACGCGGCTCCAGGCAATCTGAAAGCGGTAGCAGTTCATCCCCAAATCTTTCATGAGATCAAAATCTTCCCGGTAGCGGTGGTAAGAGTCGGTGGCGACCTTCCAGTCAGAAGCAAATTCCGCAGGCTGGCGGATATCGTAGACCGACATCCCCTTGCCGCCTTCATTCCACGCCCCTTCGGTTTGCATACTGGAGACCGAGTTACCCCATAGAAAATCTGCCGGTAGTGTTTTATTCATGATCCGCACCTTATGACTAGTCATTTAAATTTCATGACTAGTCATATAGGTGAAATTGTATCAACAAGCAAAGACCAGGATCGTTTTTTGTGAGCACCGCGCATAAAAAAGCCGGATCGCAGTATTCACGATCCGGCTTGCAGAGAGAAAAGGAGAGCGAATTACCTGAATACAGTTATCAGCCCGTAGCCCACCAGCGCCGCCCACAGCAGCATGGGGATAGAGTAGAGGTGAAAACGCCACCAGATACGGCGATCGCCCGCCATACGCAGCGCAATCAGGTTCGCCAGAGAGCCCGGCAACAGGCCAAAACCGCCCACGTTGACCGCCCAGGCCAGCAGCACCGAAGGCGGAACGTAGTTAAGCAGCAAGATAGTCGCCGGAACGTTACTGATAAACTGCGACAGGCCAATCGTCGTCAGCCACAAACCTCCCGGAGAGAGCTGTCCGACGCCGTTGAGCGCATGCTGTAGAACCGGTAGCTGGGTCAGCAGGTGAACGTCAATGAACATCGCCATAAAGACCAGCAGCAGCGACCAGTCGACGTTAATAATCACCGCCCGCGCCAGCAGCAGAAAACCCAGCGCAATCAGCACCAACCCCCACAGCTCTTGCTTGAGTTCTAACGCGGTCAAAAAGACCAGATAGAACGCCAGGCAGCTCCAGACCAGATTCGGCCGCCATGAAGGCGATCTGTCGCTACTCTGATAGTTAAGGGGCTTCGCAGGAAAACAGAACCAGCACAGCGCCAGCAGAGTGATCATCATCGCCGCCGCCAGGGGCAGCATCTGACCGATGAAAGCCGGGAAAGAGAGGCCGGAACGCCCCCACAGCAGGATGTTTTGCGGGTTGCCGATAGGTGTCAATAAAGACCCAGCGTTGACCGCCAGCGCTTCAAAAATAATTAATCGGCTGGTTGGAATAGCGCACCATTTTTTTAGCGTCAGCGTAAGCGGCACGACGATAAACAGCGCGACATCATTGGTTAAGAAAGTGGAAAGCAGCGCGGCGGCCAGCACCATAAAAATGGCTAACTGACGCTCGGTCACAAAACGGCGCGCCATTTTGCGGCCGAGCACATCAAAGTAGCCGCTAAGTTCGATGCCTTTGGTCAGTAGCATCAGCCCGCTAAGAGTAATAATCGTGTGCCAGTCAATGGCGTGAAGCCAGCTTCCGGGGGCAAACGGGACAAAAAAGCTTAAAACAACGCCAACAATCAGCAGCAGATGTAAAAAGCGGTCGCGGGCCAGCGACTGAACAAAGACGAGATTCATTCCCCCTGCGACCCCTGCTTAAGGGTAAATTGTTTAAACATCGCCAGCGTCTCTTCGCTGACATGGTGCTCCATCCCTTCGGCATCGCGACGGGCTATCTCTGGGCTGACCCCAATCACCAGTAAAAAGTTTTCGACGATTTGGTGACGTTCACGGCTCTCGTGCGCCAACTTCTCGCCTTCAGGAGTTAAAAAGATCCCTCGCCACGGGATCTGCTCGATCAGCCCAACGCTGGCCAGTCGTTTTAACATTTTCGCAACCGTAGGCTGCGATACGCCGAGACGTGCGGCCATATCTACCTGACGAGCCTCACCCACTTCGAGGATCAGATCGGAGATAAGCTCGACGTAGTCATCAATTAACTCCCGACGATGCGCCTCGCGCACCTGACGAAACCCTTCAACGTGTTCTTCGACATTCACTAGCTGCGTCACTTTTTTAGTTATTGGCTTACCTGCGCGACGGTTCATTGTGCTTCCTCATTCCTGTGACGCATCAAGCATCATCTAAAAGGACCTCCATTGTAATGGATCGTGCACAGAGAACAAAAATTTAACGTTTTAGCCATAGCTATACAATATAGCCTGTGCTATATCTGTATGTAATACACACATCCTTCAAGGAGCGAAGGACGAAATTACAGGAGGTCACCATGAACGAATTCAAGAGGTGCTTAAACGTGTTTACTCATTCCCCTTTTAAAGTTCGGTTAATGCTTGTCGGTATGCTGTGCGATCTGATCAACGGCAAACCTCAGCAGGATAAACCGAAAAACTAATGCGGCGTCGCGGTACGCCGCTTCATTTTTCTGCCACAATTCCCCGCCACACTGTCCGGTTACTCCGTATTTCTGCGACTTTTTTCAAGTTTTGTAAGCATCCTCCCAAAACAATCTGTTATGGATAGTTGACCTTAACATTTGCAAGCCCTATCTTTTGTCAGCCCTGCCACTACTGCGGCTCGCAGAGACCCTCTTCAGGCACTGTCCAGCAGGTTTTACCCCTTGATGCCAGGGGACGCACATGGCTCTTTTTTGATTGTTTATTATGAATGTCACGCTGAAAGAAACGCTGGTCGCCCGCGGAGTGGTACTGAACCCATGGACAGGATTCTACTTTTTACAATCGCTGTTTATTAACCTGGCGCTGGGCTACGATTTTAGCCTGCTCTATACCGTTGCTTTTACTTGCGTACTGCATCTGCTATGGCGGAGCTTTCCGCGTGCGCAAAAAGTGGTGATTGGCGCTTATTCGCTGTTAGCAGCGATGTACTACCCTTTTGGCCAGGCCTATGGCGCGCCAAATTTCAATACGCTGCTGGCGCTGCATGCCACCAATATAGAAGAGTCCACCGAGATCCTGACGATCTTCCCGTGGTACAACTATCTGCTGGCGGTGTTTATCTTTGTACTCGGGGTAATTGCCGTACGCCGTAAACCGGAAGCGTCAGCGAGCTGGGGGAAAATCGACACCCTCGGCCTGCTGTTCTGCATCGGCATTTTCTTTCTGCAGCCGGTGCAAAACCTCGCCTGGGGCGGCGTCTTTAAGGTTATCGACACCGGCTACCCGGCCGTGCGCTTCGTGAAAGATGTGGTGGTCAATAATAATGAAGTGCTGGATGAGCAGGCACGAATGGCTCAGTTAGCGAACATGAAAGATAGCTGGCACGTGCTGGCGGTGAAGCCAAAATATCATCTGTACGTCGTGGTTATCGGGGAGAGCGCGCGTCGCGATGCGCTCGGTGCTTTCGGCGGCCACTGGGATAACACGCCATTCGCCAGTTCGGTAAAAGGCTATCTGTTCAATGACTACATCGCTGCCAGCGGCTCTACGCAGAAGTCACTGGGCCTGACTCTCAATCGCGTCGTCGATAATAAGCCGCAGTTTCAGGATAACTTCGTCACCCTCGCCAACCGTGCCGGTTTTCAGACATGGTGGTTTTCGAATCAGGGGCAAATTGGCGAATACGATACGGCGATTGCCAGTATCGCCAAACGCGCAGATGAAGTGCAGTTCCTCAAGAACGGCGATTTCGAAGCCAATAAAAACACCCAGGATGAGCAGTTATTAAAGCTGACCGCGCAGGTGCTCGCCACCCGCCGTTCCCAGCCGCAGCTGATTGTCCTGCATCTGATGGGCTCGCACCCGCAGGCCTGCGATCGCACCAAGGGAAAATACACCGTTTTCGTTCAGTCGAAAGAGACCTCCTGCTATCTCTACACCATGACGCAAACCGATACGCTGCTGAGCAATCTTTATAGCCAGCTACAAAACTCCGGCGACACTTTCTCGATGACCTATTTTTCCGATCATGGTCTGGCGTTCAAGGAGCGTGGGAAAGAGGTGCAGTACCTGGCGCACGATGATAAGTATCAGCAGAACTTCCAGGTGCCGTTTATGGTGCTGTCCAGCGACGATAAAGCGCATAAGGTCATTAAAGCGCGGCGCTCGGCCAATGATTTCCTCAGCTTCTTCTCGCAGTGGACCGGGATCAGCGCTCAGGAGATTACCCCGCGCTATCGTTTTATCTCCGAGCAGAAAGCCGGGGCGACGTACATCACCAACTTCCAGTTGAAGAAAGTGGACTACACACATTTGGGCACCGACGCTTTCACCGTCAATTAAGTCTGACGACCTGAAATCACAGGCAAAAAAAATCCGCCCCTCGAGGCGGATTTTTTACATCACCGAAGTGATTAGAAGCGGTAACCTACACCAGCAATCCAGGTGCCAACGTCAACGTTACGAATACGAGACTGCTCGTAGGAGAAGTCCAGAGCAACGTTTTCGATCGGATTGAACTGCAGGCCAGCACCGTAAGAGAAACCGTAGTCGCTCATATCAGATTTGTTCGGGTAGCTGTTGTCCTGGAATTTACCGTAACCAACACCCACTACACCGTAGATGCTTGCCCAGTCATTCAGACGGTAAGCCGGACCAGCGGTGATACCGTAGTACTGGCCTTTCTTGTAAACGCCATCTTCGGTACGATCTTTAGCGGTATAGGTGAAAGAACCGATAACGCCCAGCGGGTTATTGTCTTGCTCGTAGCGGTACTTCAGGTTGAAACCACCTGCTTTGTTCGCTTCGCCCTGCATGTCGCTCTGAGCGTAACCACCGGTAACGGTAGACGTTGCAGCGAAAGCAGTGGTACCTACGGATGCAGCCAGAACAACGGCCAGTGCTGAAAAACGTGCAATTTTATTCATAACCACCTCAAATGTGTTCTAATAAGTCCTAAGCCTTAAATATATCAAAAACTTTTGGGAAACTCTTTTCACTTTACAGTGTCTAACGAACTTTTTCATGTAACTAAAGGTTTCTACGTTTCTATAACAAACTGGAAAACAAACCCTTTTTACAAATATAGTCCTATTAAGGCTCATAAAGCGCCAGACATGCATCCAGATAATTCCTAATCATCCGGTGAATTTATCTTCGCACCTCATCTCATTGTACTGCTCCCTGGGCGGATTATTTCAACATTAGCTAAACCGCCGCCGGGTAATTCCTTTACACTGGAACCTTTACCGCGTTTGACAAAATTTGACAGGAGAAAGGATGCCCGGCTCGTCCCGCAAAGTACCGGCATGGTTGCCGATACTGGTTATTATCATCGCCATGATTTCCATCCAGAGCGGCGCATCGCTCGCGAAATCGTTGTTCCCATTAGTGGGTGCACCTGGCGTCACCGCCCTACGTCTGGCCCTGGGAACCTTAATCCTGGTGGTGGTCTTCAAGCCTTGGCGCCTGCGTTTCGCCCCGGAGCAGCGTTTACCGCTGCTGTTATACGGTCTGTCGCTTGGCGCGATGAACTACCTGTTTTATTTATCAATTCAACATATCCCGCTGGGGGTTGCGGTCGCGCTGGAGTTTACCGGGCCGCTGGCCGTGGCATTGTTTGGCTCTCGCCGCCCGCTGGACTTTGTGTGGGTGGCTCTGGCGGTGCTCGGACTGTGGTTCCTGCTGCCGCTGGGACAAGACGTTTCGCAGATAGATCCGATGGGCGCGCTGCTCGCACTTGGGGCCGGAGCCTGCTGGGCAGTCTACATTCTCACCGGCCAGCGTGCCGGGGAAGAGCACGGCCCGGCAACGGTGGCGATGGGTTCGCTTATCGCCGCAGTGGTTTTCGTGCCGATAGGGATGATTCAGGCCAGCGATACGTTATTTCAGTGGGCGCTACTGTTGCCAGGGCTCGGGATCGCTATTTTGTCGACCGCTCTGCCCTACTCGCTGGAGATGATCGCCCTTACCCGCATGCCCAGCAAAACATTTGGCACGCTGATGAGCATGGAACCGGCCCTTGCCGCGCTTTCCGGGATGGTATTTCTTGGCGAGATGCTAACCCTCGTGCAAACGCTGGCGCTGGGGGCAATTATTCTCGCCTCGATGGGCTCCACTTTGACGATGCGTCGGGAAAGTAAAATAAAAGAAGTCGACATTAACTAATCGCAGGCTCTACGCGATAAAAACCTATCACGTAGAGCCTTAGTTAATTGATTTATAAGATATAAAAACCGTCCAACAGACCTGTGCTATCAGACCGATAGAGACTACCGCCACTGCAAACCTCATATCCGTTGCTATACTTAATCCCGCAAGTTATTGGGACGAGACGCTCCGCATAATTCAAATTTGAAGTATGACGAGTACAAATATCAAGAGGATATGAAACTATGAGTACCGCAAAACTGGTTAAAACTAAAGCAACGAATCTGCTCTATACCCGTAACGACGTCGCAGATAGCGCGAAGAAGGCGACCGTTGAGCTGCTGAATCGCCAGGTGATCCAGTTCATTGACCTGTCGCTGATTACCAAGCAGGCTCACTGGAATATGCGCGGTGCAAACTTCATTGCCGTTCATGAAATGCTGGACGGCTTTCGCACCGCGCTAGTCGACCATCTTGATACCATGGCTGAACGTGCCGTGCAGCTTGGCGGCGTGGCGCTGGGGACTACTCAGGTTATCAATAGCAAAAGCCCACTGAAAAGCTACCCGCTAGATATCCATAGCGTGCAGGACCATCTGAAAGAGCTGGCCGATCGCTACGCCATCGTCGCTAACGACGTGCGTAAAGCCATCGAAGAAGCAAAAGATGAAGATACTGCCGATATATTTACCGCTGCTTCCCGTGACCTAGATAAATTCCTGTGGTTCATCGAAGCCAATATCGAGTAATGCCAACTGCCGTCAGCCCCGCTGGCGGCTTTTTTTTGTTCCACTACGCCAATCGCCTTAATGCACTACATTAGTGCAAAAAAGTGTTCAAAATACGCACCAAAGTAAATCAATTGTAATAATCACCTCACACAATCGTTACGGCGAGATTGTTTTCCCCTCTGGTTTTGCGTTAAAAATGCTCTTGTTATGCTAAGTGCTTATGGTGCACCAAAACAACACCCCACAATGGTGCAATTAACGTTATCCGTTATCAAAACCGTGCAATGAGATTCATCCTGGTTGTTGTAAAACAACGAGTTGTAAAACTGGCACGATTTTTTCATAAGACTATTCGTTCTCGCAGGGGATCATCCCGTGGATAAAAAAGGAAATGCTATGAAGTCTGTATTTAAAGTTTCACTGGCTGCACTGACCCTGGCTTTTGCGGTTTCTTCTCACGCCGCTGATAAACTGATTGTCGCGACAGATACGGCATTTGTTCCGTTCGAATTCAAGCAGGGCGATAAGTACGTTGGTTTCGACGTCGACTTGTGGGCTGCCGTCGCCAAAGAGCTGAAGCTGGACTATACCCTGAAGCCAATGGACTTCAGCGGCATTATTCCGGCGCTGCAAACCAAAAATATCGACCTCGCGCTGGCGGGAATTACCATCACTGAAGAACGTAAAAAAGCAATCGACTTCTCTGATGGCTATTACAAAAGCGGTCTGCTGGTGATGGTCAACGCTAATAATAATGACATCAAAGATGTTAAAGATTTGAACGGAAAAGTGGTGGCAGTGAAAGGCGGTACTGGCTCCGTTGACTACGCGAAAGCCAATATCAAAACCAAAGATCTGCGTCAGTTCCCGAACATCGACAATGCCTATATGGAACTGGGCACCGGTCGCGCTGATGCGGTACTGCACGATACGCCGAACATTCTTTACTTCATCAAAACTGCGGGTAATGGCAAGTTCAAAGCGGTCGGTGATTCACTGGAAGCGCAAGACTACGGTATCGCCTTCCCGAAAGGCAGCGACGAACTGCGTGAAAAAGTGAACGGCGCGCTGAAAACGCTGCGTGAAAACGGCACTTACAACGAAATTTATAAAAAATGGTTCGGTACTGAACCAAAATAATAATGAGCGTTTTCTCTTCCAGGCCTGCTGATAAGCAGGCCTGAATGATTTTCTCAGAGGGTCTCCTCTGTTTTCGACACGGTAACAGGAACACATTTATGCAGTTTGACTGGAGTGCCATCTGGCCCGCCATTCCAATTTTGCTGGAAGGCGCCAAAATGACGCTGTGGATTTCCGTCCTCGGCCTGATCGGCGGTTTGATAATCGGCCTGGTGGCTGGTTTCGCCCGCTGTTTCGGCGGCTGGATCGCCAACCACATCGCGCTGGTGTTTATCGAAATCATTCGCGGCACCCCGATTGTGGTGCAGGTGATGTTCATTTATTTTGCCCTGCCAATGGCGTTTAGCGATTTACGCATCGACCCGTTCTCCGCGGCGGTGGTCACCATTATGATCAACTCCGGTGCCTATATTGCGGAAATCACCCGCGGCGCGGTGTTGTCTATCCATAAAGGCTTTCGCGAAGCGGGCCTTGCACTGGGCCTTTCACGTCGTGAAACCATCCGCCACGTGATCCTGCCGCTGGCGCTGCGCCGTATGCTGCCGCCGCTGGGTAACCAGTGGATTATCAGCATCAAGGATACCTCACTGTTTATCGTCATCGGCGTTGCTGAACTGACCCGCCAGGGCCAGGAAATCATTGCCGGTAACTTCCGCGCGCTGGAAATCTGGAGCGCCGTTGCCGTCATTTATCTGATCATCACCCTGGTGCTGAGCTTTGTTCTGCGTCGTCTCGAAAGAAGGATGAAAATCCTGTGATTGAATTTAAAAACGTTTCCAAGCATTTTGGCCCAACTAAAGTGCTGCATGATATCGATCTGAAGATCAACCAGGGCGAAGTGGTGGTCATTATCGGGCCGTCCGGGTCCGGTAAATCAACCCTGCTGCGCTGTATCAACAAACTTGAAGAGATTACCAGCGGCGAGCTGATCGTCGATGGCCTGAAGGTCAACGATCCTAAAGTCGACGAACGACTGATTCGTCAGGAAGCAGGTATGGTGTTCCAGCAGTTTTATCTGTTCCCGCATTTGACGGCGCTGGAAAACGTCATGTTTGGCCCGCTGCGCGTTCGCGGTGCCAGTAAAGCGGCGGCGGAAAAGCTGGCGAAAGAGCTGCTGGAAAAAGTGGGGCTGGCGGAGCGTGCACACCACTATCCTTCTGAGCTTTCCGGCGGTCAGCAGCAGCGCGTGGCGATTGCTCGCGCGCTGGCCGTGAAGCCGAAAATGATGCTGTTTGATGAGCCGACATCTGCGCTGGACCCAGAACTGCGCCACGAAGTGCTGAAAGTGATGCAGGATCTGGCCGAAGAGGGCATGACCATGGTCATCGTCACCCACGAAATTGGCTTTGCCGAAAAAGTGGCTTCACGCCTGATCTTTATCGATAAAGGACGTATCGCAGAAGATGGCGATCCGCAGGTACTGGTTAAGAACCCGCCAAGCCCGCGCCTGCGCGAGTTTTTGCAGCACGTAGCCTGATGCCCAATGGCTCTCCCCATTCGTGGGAGAGCCGCTTTCCAGAATCATCCAACCTCACCCTCCAGATCTCGTCTTCTATACTTATCGGTTTGAGATGCAATGGAGGTGCCTGTGCTGCGGATTCTGTTACTGCTCGCCATGTTGTTTACCACCCCGCTATTCGCCGCAACGCTGCCCGGCGTGCCGGCTGCCACTACTGACCAGCCCAGCAGCAGCGAACCCGATCTTGAGCAGAAGAAAGCCGCCTACGGCGCGCTGGCCGACGTGCTCGAAAACAACGATGCTCGTCAGGAGCTTATCGACCAGTTGCGTAAAGCCGCCGCCACGCCTCCGCCCGCCAGCACGCCAAAGCTGACGCCACCCGAAGTCGAAGATGAGACCACGGTGCTGGAAAACGTTACACAAATCAGCCGCGAATATGGCGAGCAGCTCTCGTCACGTTTCTCTCAGCTCTGGCGTAACATCACCGGTTCTCCGCATAAACCCTTCAACTCAGAAACGTTCAGTAACGCCGCCTGGCACTTTTTACTACTGGCAGGGCTGGTTTTTGCCTTCTGGTGGCTAGTGCGCCTGGCGGCCTTACCTCTGTATCGTAAAATGGGCCACTGGGGACGGCATAAAAACCGCGATCGCAGCAACTGGCTGCAGCTACCTTCGACTATCGCCGGTGCGTTTATTTTTGACCTGCTTTTGCTGGCCCTTACGCTGTTCGTCGGCCAGCTGCTAAGCGATCGCCTGAACGGTAATAATCCCACCATCGCCTTTCAGCAAAGCCTGTTCCTTAACGCCTTCGCGCTGATTGAGTTTTTCAAAGCCCTTCTGCGGGTTATTTTCTGTCCACGGATCCCTGAACTGCGGCCATTCAATCTCAGCGATGAGGCAGCGAAATACTGGAATTTGCGCCTGAGCGCCCTGAGTAGCCTGATTGGCTACGGCCTGATCGTCGCGGTGCCGATTATTTCCAACCAGGTCAACGTCCAGGTCGGCGCGCTGGCCAACGTCATGATTATGCTGTGTATTACACTGTGGGCGCTGTACCTAATTTTTCACAATAAAGCATTGATTACTCAGGGGCTTATTCAGCTTGCCGATCGTTCATTGGCCTTCTTCAGTTTGTTTATCCGCGCCTTTGCCCTGATCTGGCACTGGCTGGCCTGCGCCTATTTTATCGTGCTGTTTTTCTTCTCGCTGTTCGACCCCGGCAATAGCCTGAAATTTATGATGGGCGCGACGTTACGCAGTCTGGCGATTATCGGCGCTGCTGCTCTGGTTTCTGGCATCTTGTCGCGCTGGATTGCCAAAACCATCACGTTGTCGCCAGAAACCCAACGCAATTACCCCGAGCTGCAAAAGCGGCTTAACAGCTGGATATCCGCTTCGCTAAAAGTCGCGCGGATATTAACGGTCTGCGTGGCAATTATGCTGCTGCTCAGCGCCTGGGGGCTGTTCGATTTTTGGAGCTGGATCCATAACGGTAGCGGGCAAAAAGCGGTAGATGTTCTGATTCGCATCGCGCTGATCCTGTTCTTCTCGGCGATTGGCTGGACGCTGCTCGCCAGCCTGATAGAGAACCGTCTGGCGTCGGATATTCATGGTCGCCCGCTGCCCAGCGCCCGCGCCCGGACGTTGCTGACGCTGTTTCGCAATGCGCTGGCGGTGGTAATCAGCACCATTACGGTGATGATCCTGCTTTCGGAAGTGGGGGTGAACATCGCTCCGCTGCTGGCCGGTGCCGGGGCGTTGGGCCTCGCGATTTCGTTCGGTGCGCAAACTCTGGTCAAAGATATTATTACCGGGATTTTTATCCAGTTTGAAAACGGCATGAATACCGGCGATTTGGTCACTATTGGGCCGTTAACCGGCACGGTGGAACGGATGTCGATTCGCTCGGTCGGCGTGCGCCAGGATACCGGTGCCTATCATATTATTCCGTGGTCTTCGATAACCACCTTCGCCAACTTCGTGCGCGGCATCGGTTCAGTGGTCGCCAACTATGATGTTGACCGACAGGAGAGTCTGGATAAAGCCAATCAGGCATTGAAAGAGGCGGTAGCGGAAGTGATGGCACAGGAAGAGATTCGCGGGCTGATCATTGGCGAACCGTCTTTCGCCGGACTGGTGGGCTTGAGTAATACCGCCTTTACCCTGCGGGTCACCTTCACCACCCTGCCGCTGAAGCAGTGGACGGTTCGTTTTGCCCTCGATACCCAGGTGAAAAGACATTTCGACCTCGCTGGCGTTCGCGCACCGGTGCAGACTTATCAGGTGCTACCAACACCGGTACCTGCCGGGCCGCCGGCTCCTGCGGAGCCGACGTTATAGCAGATTAAAACGGACGGCGGCGTTTGGCTTCATCCATAAAGGTCCAGGCGATAAAGCGGCTTTGCTTGTTGCCCTGAGCCATCTCTTTTTTCACCACTTTTACCGCGCCGACGTCGGTCAGCGCGCGATAAAGCAGCGACAAATTGTCACCGCGGGAAACCAGTGAGGTAAACCACTTCACCTGACGGCCAAACTGCTGGCTCTCCTGAATCATCTGGGTGATAAAGGCTACCTCACCTCCTTCGCACCACAGCTCTTGCTGCTGGCCGCCAAAGTTGGTGACGCTATCTTCGCCCAGACCCAGATTGCGACGTTTGCGCTCGCCGCCCTCCCGCGCGCTGGCGGCGGAATCATGGAACGGCGGGTTGCACAGGGTCGCGTCGTAAGTTTCGTTTTTATGAATAATGCCGGTCAAAATCGCTTTGGTATCTTTTTGGCGACGCAGGCGAATCTGGCGAGTCAATCCAGGATTACCGTTGACGATAGCCTGCGCGCTGGCGAAAGCCTCAGCGTGTGTTTCACTGCCGGTAAAACGCCAACCGTATTCGTGTACGCCAATTAGTGGATAGATGCAATTTGCGCCAACGCCAATATCAAGAATGCTGGCCTGCGAGGGAATAGCCCCTGTGTCCAGTGCCAGCAAATCGGCGAGGTGATGAATGTAATCAGCTCTTCCCGGCACCGGCGGGCAGAGAAAGCCCTCAGGGATATCCCAGTGTTTCACCGCGTAAAAGTGCGCCAGCAGCGCTTTATTCAGCGCCTTCACCGCCAACGGGTTGGCAAAGTCGATGGTCTGCTCACCCACCGGATTGAGGGTGATAAAGGCCTGAAGCTCAGGGTGGGCCTGGCACAATGCGGGCAAATCGTAGCGTTGGTGGTGGCGGTTACGCGGGTGTAACCCCGGTTTCTGGGCTTTCATGGCAATCTCCTTTGAACAGCCGCGTAAGATACCCGTTGACGGCGGCGCGGTAAATAAGTGAGTCTGGATATCTACTCTTTCGTCATGGGTGTCGTATGTACTTCTATCAACCTTCGCACGGACACGGTCTGCCGCACGACCCGCTTAATGCCATTATCGGGCCTCGGCCCATCGGCTGGATCGCCTCGCTGGATAGCAGCGGGCAGCGCAATCTCGCACCCTACAGTTTTTTTAACTGCTTTAACTATCGGCCACCGATTATCGGTTTTGCCAGCAGCGGCTGGAAAGATAGCGTGCAGAATATCGTCGAGACTAAAGAGTTCGTCTGGAATCTGGCCACTCGCCCTCTGGCGGTAGCGATGAACGAAACGTCCGCCAGTATACCGCGTAATGAGGATGAATTTTCACGCGCCGGGCTCACGCCCACTGCCAGCCGTATTGTCAGCGTCCCACGGGTTGCCGAAAGCCCGGTGAACTTCGAATGTCGTCTCTCGCAGTGCATCCAGTTGACCACCGCCGACGGCATGGCGGTTGAAAGCTGGCTGGTGCTGGGCGAAGTAGTGGCGGTGCATATCGACGAGTCGCTGCTGGAGGAAGGGATTTACCAGACCGCTAAAGCTCAGCCGATTTTGCGCGCCGGAGGCCCCAGCGCCTACTACGGCATCGATGAGAGCCTGCGCTTTGATCTTGTTCGTCCGGACGCACGCTAACCCCTTCATTCTGAACTACGCGATCTGCAATATAGGGCCCACATCCAGGTTGGGCCCGTTCTGCTTTTATCCTCGCCCATAGCCTCCCCTCTTTATGTAGAAAAAATGCAGTCAATGTAAATAAATGTATTTATTTTTTTATAAATGAGTGATAAAAATTCGGCCGTTGTTTGATAATGATTATCACAATCATTATCAAAAGCATTGCTTTTGTTAAAAATCACCTGCAGTGGTCGGGGCGAAGCATCGCTTCGTCTGCGGTCGTTATGGCCTAATTAAAACTATAAGTCACTTATTGATATGGAAAAAAATAATAATCTGCCGTTCAGCAATTTCAACTCACTGACAATCTTCACCGGTTTATGCCTGAGTCTCTCTCCGACCGGTCAAGTGCTTGCAGCGGACAGCACTGAAAAGAATGCTGGCGAAACGCTGGTGGTCGAAGCGCAAACTCCATCGCTGTATGCGCCGACCCACTCCGCCGATCCTAAGTTTTCTCGTCCGATCGCCGATACCACGCGAACGGTCACCGTTGTCTCTGAGCAGGTGATGAAGGATCAGGGCGTCACCAACCTCACCGATGCGCTGAAGAACGTTCCCGGCGTGGGGGCGTTCTTTGCTGGTGAAAATGGCAACTCCACTACCGGCGACGCCATCTACATGCGCGGCGCAGATACCTCCAACAGTATTTACGTCGACGGTATTCGCGATATCGGCAGCGTCAGCCGCGATACCTTCAACACTGAGCAGGTTGAGGTCATCAAGGGGCCGTCTGGTTCCGACTACGGTCGCAGCGCGCCGACCGGTTCAATCAATATGATCAGCAAACAGCCACGCCTGGACTCCGGCATCGATGCTTCCGCAAGCGTAGGTAGCGCCTGGTTCCGTCGCGGCACGCTGGATATTAACGAGACCATTGGCGAAACCAGCGCGGTGCGCCTGAATCTGATGGGTGAAAAAACCCACGATGCAGGCCGCGACAAGGTGAAAAACGAGCGTTACGGCGTGGCGCCATCGGCGGCGTTCGGTCTTGGCACTGAGACCCGCTTGTACCTGAACTATCTGCACGTGACCCAGCACAATACACCAGATGGCGGCATTCCGACTATCGGTCTGCCAGGGTATTCCGCCCCCAACGCCAGCACCTCGGCGCTGAATCACTCCGGTAAAGTCGCCACCAGCAACTTCTACGGCACCAATTCCGACTACGATGATTCCACCACCGATACCGTGACGATGCGCTTCGAACACGATCTGAGCGACACCACGACCATTCGGAACACGACCCGCTGGTCTCGCGTGAAGCAGGATTATCTGATGACCGCAGTGATGGGTGGGGCGACGAACATCACCCAGCCTAACCCCAGCGATGTTGGCACCTGGACCTGGTCACGTCTGGCAAACACCAAAGACACCAGCAACAAGATCCTCACTAACCAGACTAACCTGACCTCGAAGTTCTACACCGGCTCCATCGGCCATGACGTCAGCACCGGTGTGGAATTCACCCGCGAAACGCAGACCAACTACGGGGTTTATCCGCTAACGCCGCCGGCGGTGAACATTTATCACCCGAACAGCGATATCTCCATCGGCGGCCTGGACCGCAGCGGCGCCAACGCCAACGGGCAAACGGATACCTTCGGCGTTTATGCCTTCGACACCCTGCAAATTACTCAGGACTTCGAACTTAACGGCGGGATCCGTTTGGACAATTATCAGACTAAATACGATAGCGCGAGCCTGTGCGGCGGTACCGGACGCGGTGCTATCGCCTGCCCGACGGGCGTAGAGAAAAATACGCCGGTCACCACCGTCGATACCTCCACCAGCGGTAACCTGGTGAACTGGAAAGCCGGTGCGCTGTATCATCTGACCGATAACGGCAATATCTACGTCAACTACGCCGTTTCTCAGCAGCCGCCGGGAGGCAGCAACTTCACCCTCGCGCAAAGTGGTACCGGCAACAGCGCCAATCGTACCGACTTTAAACCGCAGAAAGCAAAAACCAGCGAAGTCGGAACCAAGTGGGAGCTCATGGACAAGCGCCTGCTGCTGACCGCCGCCCTCTTCCGTACTGATATTGAAAACGAAGTTGAACAGAACGACGACGGCACTTATTCACAGTACGGTAAAAAACGCGTGGAAGGTTATGAGATCTCTCTGGCCGGTAATATTACTCCTGACTGGCAGGTTATCGGCGGTTATACCCAACAGCGCGCCAGCATTAGCGAAGGCGCGAATACCGCCCAGGATGGCACCAGCGCGCTACCGTATACGCCAGAGCACGCATTTACCGTCTGGAGCCAATATCAGGCCACTGAGGCTATCTCCGTCGGCGCTGGCGCACGCTACGTCGGCAGTATGCATCGCGGTAGCGACGGCGCGGTCGGTACGCCGTCCTATACCGAAGGCTACTGGGTAGCGGATGCCAAGGTGGGTTATCGTATCAACCGTAATCTCGACCTGCAGCTGAATGTCTATAACCTGTTTGATACCGACTATGTTGCCTCTATTAATAAGAGCGGCTACCGCTATCACCCGGGGGAACCACGGACCTTCTTGTTAACCGCCAATATGCATTTCTGATCCACGATGGGGCGGCAACGCCCCGTTTCTTCAGGAGACAAAATCATGATGTACCATATCCCCGCCGTCCTTAGCCCACAGGAAGTGGACTATTTCACCGCCCAGCTCCAACAAGCCGATTGGGTTGACGGCCGCGTAACTACTGGCGATCAGGGCGCTCAGGTCAAAAATAACCAGCAGGTAGACACCTGCAGCAGCTTGTATGGCGAACTTCAGGCAACGGTCGTCGCAGCGCTGAATCGCAATTCGCTGTTTTTTGCCGCCGCGCTACCGAAAACCCTTTCCAGCCCGCTGTTTAACCGCTATCAGCAGAGTGAAACTTATGGATTTCACGTTGATGGTGCGGTGCGCAGTCAGGCCCAGGGCGGCTGGATGCGTACCGATCTCTCCGCCACCCTCTTTTTATCCGCCCCGGAAAGCTACGAGGGCGGCGAGCTGGTGGTTAACGACACCTACGGCCAGCACTCGGTTAAGCTCCCGGCTGGCGACCTGGTACTCTATCCTTCAAGTAGCCTGCACTGCGTCACTCCCGTTACAGTGGGTACCCGCGTGGCCTCGTTCTTATGGGTTCAATCCATGATCCGCGACGATAAGCACCGCACCATGCTGTTTGAGCTGGATGGTAATATTCAGAAGTTAAAAAGCCGCCACGGTGAAAGCGACGAAGTGCTGTCTCTGCTAAATCTGTACCATAACCTGCTGCGCGAATGGTCAGAGATCTGAACCTTGTCTGGTCATTTTTTATCCCCA
This sequence comes from Klebsiella sp., assembly GCF_027492335.1. Classification (NCBI taxonomy): domain Bacteria; kingdom Pseudomonadati; phylum Pseudomonadota; class Gammaproteobacteria; order Enterobacterales; family Enterobacteriaceae; genus Klebsiella; species Klebsiella sp. Next base: position 55,569 of record NZ_JAPUEW010000016.1, read on the forward strand.
TATTCTCTATACTGACAGTAAACGAGATAACGAGGTGAACCATGGCATCAGGCTGGGCAAATGACGACGCCGTGCAGGAGCAAATCGACAGCACGATTAATGATGCCATCGCGCGGGCGCGAAATGAGCTTTCATCGGGTGAAAGCAACAAATTTTGTGAAGAGTGCGGAGAGCCAATTCCGGAAGCGCGTCGGCAAGCGGTTGCGGGGGGGAGGTACTGCGTAAAATGCCAACAAGATAAAGATTTACATAACAATACATTTTCAGGATATAATCGCCGCGGATCTAAAGATAGCCAGCTTCGCTGACCGTCACTTACCTTTCATTACCGCAGATCGCGTTATCTTTTCGCGCACGTTTTTTGGCAAACTGAGTGGCAAAATGTGCCCTTACCGCCCCCTGAACTTCGCTTCAATCCGTTTTCTCTTCACGGGCTAAAATAATTTATTAATATTCAATAAATTAATAATCATTCAAAAAATTAGATTGAGATTGTTAATTTCCTTCGATTTTATCTCTCGCTCAAAACCGTGATACTTCTCACATCGACGGAACATCGTCACCTGTACAAGACAACCTACGAGAGATTAATTATGAAAACTATCAAATATGCTGCCGCCGCCATCGCCCTTTCCGCTCTGTCCTTTGGTGCTTTCGCCGCTCAGCCGGTAACATCGGCTCAGGCAGAAAGCATGAACAAAATCGGTGTGGTTTCCGCTGAAGGCGCAACGACGCTGGATGGTCTGGAAGCTAAGCTGGCAGAGAAAGCCGAAGCCGCTGGCGCAACCGGCTACAGCATCACTTCTGCTAACACCGCTAACAAAATTAGCGGTACCGCGGTTATCTATAAATAATCGCCACAAATTCCTGTAGCAAGTAAGACCCTGTAATGCCACTGTTTCAACCCTGTAAGACCCTTTAATACCCTTGCCTTGCCCGTCCATCCCACTGGACGGGCTTTTTTTTAATCAACAAGAATAATTTTCAACGCAAACAGCATCGCAACCGCAATGACGCACAGATTCAGCTCACGCCATCTTCCACAGAAGATCTTCATAATGCAGTAAGCCAGAAAACCAAGCGCAATCCCCTCGGTGATAGAGAACGTGAAAGGCATCATTACCGCCGTAATAAAAGCCGGAACTGACTCGGTAAAATCATCCCAGTCAATACGGGCGAGGCTGGATGTCATCAACACGCCAACGAAAATTAAGGCTCCAGCCGTTGCATATCCCGGCACTATTTCAGCCAGCGGCGAAAAAAACATCACCAGCAAAAACAAAACGCCAACAACCACCGCTGTAAGACCGGTCCGGCCTCCCACCGACACACCGGCCGTACTTTCGATATAAGCGGTCACCGACGAAGTACCAATAAAAGCACCGGCCACTGAACTCAAACTGTCAACATACAGCGCCTTATGCATATTAGGGAATTTACCCTCTTTGCCAATTAAACCCGCTTTATCCGTCACGCCGATTAGCGTCCCTGAAGAATCAAATAGATTAATCAGCATGAATGAGAAAATAATACCAGCCAGATCCAGCGATAGGGCACCTCGTATATCCACTTCGCCAATCACCCCGCTAATACCAGATGGAGTAGAATAAACACCATTAAAATGAACATCGCCAAAAAATAAACCACAACATGATGTGACGACAATTGAAACCAGCACTGCGGCATGGAAGTTTCGTGAAGACAGAACGGCAATAATAAAAAAACCAACAATCCCTAATAACACGCTATGCGAACTCAAGTCGCCAATGGCAACTAACGTATCTTTATTTGCAACAATGACACCTGAATTTTTCAGCCCCATCATTGCAATAAACAACCCTATTCCACTGGTGATACCTATGCGCAAACTTATTGGGATGTTTGCAATCATCCAGTAACGAATGCGAAAAAGCGTTAATAAAAACAACCCCACAGCGCCCCAGAATATTGCGCCCATCGCTGTCTGCCAGCTCATCCCCATCGCCCCAACAACCACAAAGGCGAAAAAGGCGTTTAGCCCCATTGCTGGTGCCAGTGCAACAGGAAGATTTGCAATAAGCCCCATGGCAATGCTACCAATACCGGCAATCAAACAGGTGGTGACAAAAACGACCTTCGCATCCATATGCGCTGCAGCTAAAATTTGCGGATTAACAAAGACGATATAAACCATCGTTAAAAACGTAGTGAGCCCAGCTATCACCTCTGTGCGCACACAGGTATTATGCTGCTGTAGTTTAAAAAAATGGGAAAGACTGCCTACACTCTGATGAATGTTTTCGCTGCGTTCATTTTTCATGTTTTTCATCCGCTGATGAAGAATAATTTTATGATACATCCACTGACTTTACTCTTTTTAAATCATACCTGACTCATAATTCAGTGATAGCTATCACATCGTAAAAATCTATTTATCGATAAAATAAAAAACCACCACAGATGATAAAATGATAATTAAAAAATCAATTTGATAAATCAAAATGAGAAAATAAAATGATAAATAAAATTAACTTTAAATATCACCAGATTAGTCGTCAAAACAGACAAGAATTGCTCGCCGTATCACGTAGCGAGGGTGTTGCAGATTATATTATTGATAATGTCACTGTACTTGATTTAATTAATGGCGGGAGTTTCGCAGGCCCCATAGTGATAAAAAACCAGCATATTGCCGGTATTGGCCCAGAGTATGCCGATGCCCCGGCTCACCAGCGTGTCGATGCCCGCGGAGCAACAGCAGTACCAGGCTTTGTTGATGCCCATTTGCATATTGAGTCGAGCATGATGACCCCCGTAGCTTTTGAAACGGCAACTCTGCCGCGCGGCCTGACAACCATCGTTTGCGATCCCCATGAAATCGTCAATGTGATGGGGGAATCCGGCTTCGCCTGGTTTATTCGCTGTGCCGAGCTGGCCCAACAAAATCAGTATATTCAGGTTAGCTCCTGCGTCCCTGCCCTGAAAGGTTGCGATTTAAACGGTGCCGACTTTACCCTTGAACAAATGCTCCGCTGGCGCGACCATCCCCTGGTCACCGGGCTCGCGGAGGTAATGGACTATCCCGGCGTTATCGCCGGAGAGCGTGAAATTGCGGATAAAATAGACGCGTTCCGTACTCTGACGATTGACGGTCATTGCCCGGGACTGAGCAGCAAAGCGCTTAATGCATATGTTGCCGCTGGCATCGAAAATTGCCATGAAAGCTATTCTCAACAAGAGGGCCGCGAAAAGCTACGGGCGGGAATGGGATTAATGATCCGTGAAGGATCCGCTGCGCGAAATCTCGATTCGCTCGCGCCGTTAATCAATGAAATGAACAGCCCACAATGTATGCTTTGTACCGACGATCGTAACCCCTGGGAAATTGCTCATGAAGGTCATATCGACGCGCTTATCCGCCGCCTTATTAACCAACACAATGTACCGCTACATGTCGCTTACCGTATTGCCAGTTGGTCAGCCGCGCGCCATTTCGGCCTGAAACATCTCGGACTGCTGGCACCGGGAAAACAAGCGGATATCGTCCTGCTTAGCAATCCTCAGCAAGTTGAGGTACAGCAAGTGTTTATTAAGGGAACTCCTGTCGATGAACACGCATTACTGCGCGCCGAGTCTGCAACATTAGCAAAAACGCATCCTCCCTTAGGCAACACGGTTGTACGCCAGCCGGTATCCGCCGCCGACTTTGCCTTCAATTTCACTCCCGGCAGGCGCTATCGCGTGATTGAGGTCATTCCTAACGAGCTGATCACCGGCAATGGAGAGAGCCTGTATACCGGGGAAGGGTTTGATCGAGAAGATATCTGCTTTATCAGCGTTCTGGAACGTTATGGCAAGCAAACGCCGCCCGCCTGCGGTCTACTGAGCGGCTTTGGTTTACGTGAAGGGGCACTGGCGGCAACCGTTAGCCATGACAGCCATAACATCGTTGCCATTGGCCGTCGCGCGCAAGAAATGGCCACGGCGGTAAATCAGGTTATCTCAACCGGCGGCGGATTGTGCGTCGTCCATAATAACCAGGTCATAGCTCATTTGCCGCTACCTGTCGCCGGGTTAATGAGCACCGAAACGGCACAAACGCTGGCGCAGCAAATAGGTTCGCTCAAAGCCGCAGGTAAACTCTGTGGCACTCTTCCCGACGAACCTTTTATCCAGATGGCGTTTTTATCACTACCGGTTATCCCAGCGCTCAAGCTAACCAGCCAGGGACTCTTTGATGGCAGTAAATTCGATTTCACTTCGTTGGAAATCACTGAGTAAAGCAGCGCCGCCCGCAATGGCGGCGATGATTACCAGTGCTCAGCCACTTTCGCCAGCCCCTGTTCCAGAGTGGCTGTTTCCCCGGCAGCCACCAGGCAGCAGGCCAGCTGGATTCTCAGCGACAGGGGTAGCGGTTCGCGCCCTGCCACACAGCGTTCAATCCAGCGTGCGGTCACCTCCGGGTCTTTTGACTCTGGTAGCGCAACAGCCTGTGCTGTACCAATATCCTGACGCTCGTTCAGCACACGCGTTCCTTCTGCATCAATCAGGCTAATCTGCGGGCAGCGTTGCGGGTTAGCATAGACTTCGCCTTCAGTACCGTGCATCAGCAATGCCCGTCCGCCGATTTCAGTAAAGAATTTTGCCACTCGGGTGACGTATTCAGGATGAGAGACGCTCGACAGACGCAGCGCCGCATCTTCCGCGAACGGCGTCGCCAGCTTGGCCAGCGTGTGCGCACTGTTGCGCACGCCCATACGCCAGCGTATCGATAACTGTTTCTCCAGCGCTGGACAAAGCACACCTATCGGGATGTAAACCGGCTGATGGATGTCCAATCGCGCCTGGGCCTGACCCGCGTGTAGCGTGGCCGGAATCCCCATCAGCTCGAAAATCGTTTCAGTGAGCACGCGGGTTGGATCATGACTCACGCCGTGCACCACCACCGGGAAACCGAGTTTGTGCAGCAGGATGGCGATCAGCGGGGTCAGGTTTGCCTGTTTGCGCGCACCGTTATAGCTGGGGATAACGATCGGCATAGGTTTACCCACCGGCGGCGTCAGGCTTAGCGTCTGCTGCTGCATCGCCTCGTAGAAGCCCTTCATCTCCGCTTCGCCTTCACCCTTGATGCGCAGGGCAATAAGAATGCCGCCCAGTTCGAGCTCGGGCACTTCGCCGTTAAGCATCCGCGAATAGAGCGCGCGGGCCGTTTCGACATCCAGGTCACGGGCGTGGTTTTTCCCCCGCCCTACTTCTTTAATGATCTTGCTGTAGTCCATCGAAGGCTCCTTTGAGCTTCTCACATCGTCGACATTGCACCATTAACGCCGTTTGCGACGCGTCGGTTTTGCTTTAGTTTTTACTATAACCTCAGGGACGGTAGGCTGCTCTATCGGAAATACGGGTAATGCGTTCAATAAGCGTTGGCCGTAGTTTTTGGTCAACAGTCGCTTATCGTAAATCACCACTTCCCCCCAGCAGCTATGGCTACGGATCAGGCGTCCCACCTGCTGAATCAGGTTGAAGGAAGCACTCGGCAGACTTTGAACTTCGAACGGATAGCGATTGAGGCTTTTGAGCCATTCGCCTTCGGTAATCACCACCGGGCTGTCTATCGGCGGGAAGGCGATTTTGTGGATATGAACCTGGCTCAGCAGCTCGCCTTTTAAATCGAGTCCTTCGGCAAAGGATTGCAGCCCGACCAGTACGCTTCGTTCTCCACCTTCAACGCGCTTACGGTGCACTTCCACCAGCCGATAGCGCGGCTTATCACCCTGCACCAGCAGCAGCAAGCGCAAATCGGTCACGTGCTCAAGAAAACGCTGCATCGCTCTTCCGCTGGCAAACAGCACCAGCATGCCAAGATGCATTTTACTCTCAACCTGCTCGCGGAAGTATGCCGCCATCTCGGCGATATGCTGTTCTTCGTGGTCAATAAGCGGTTCGTAGTGCATCTGCGGGATGACAATTTTACCCTGTTCGACGTGGTTAAACGGTGAATCCAGCGCCACAAAGCGGTCTCCCGCCTTCTCTTTCAGTCCGCTCATCTCCTGCAAGCGAGAAAAGCTATTCAGCGAACGTAGCGTCGCCGAAGTGACAACAATATGTGGGACGCTGCGCCAGAGCAGCCTTTCCAGCTGATCGCTGACGCGGATCCCCACGCAGTGGAACCAGATATGCATCTGACCGTCACGCAGGTCGCGGGTGGCCCATTTGGTCACCGGCGCGCCTGAAGACTGCGCCAACGATGCCAGACGCCACAGTTTGCTCTGACTCTCAAACATCCCCAGCGCGCGGTTCATCTGCAGCAGAACCCGGTGTAGACGCACCACATCATGACTGCCTGTTTTTTCGCCAAGATCGTTGAGGAACAGCTCCGCCAGCCCACGCAACGTTTCCGTCAGCTTCGCCAGCCGCTGGCAGATCTCCATGACTTCCTGCGGCAGCTCGCCCATTGGAAAGCGGTGTTCCGCTTCCTGACCCGCAGGCATATACAGGTTAAGAATATTATTTAGCGAGGAGATAAGCTCAAACAGCTCCTCGCAGTGCGCGTTCAGGCGCTCAGGATTCGCCAATGGTGGTGTGGTTTTAGGCCGGAACTGTTCCATGCAGGTGGCGACCAGCTTGGTGAACAGATCCAACTGCAGGCGATACCACGGAGCGGTGATTTCAGCGCTCATTTCCAGCGCATCACGGGCGACATCCGGCAGGTGGTGACCTTCATCAAGCACCAGCAGTAAATTCTTCGGATCCGGCAGCACCGCCTCGCTCTCCATTGCCGCCATGACCAGTGCATGGTTTGCCACCACCACTTCGGCTTCCTGAATTTCTCGCCGGGCGACAAAAAATGGGCATTCGCGATAATAGTGGCAGTTGCGGTTCAGGCAGCTGGCTTTATCGGTGCTCAGACGGCTCCACAGCGAATCATCTATGTTTTTATCGGTGTGATCGCGCAGGCCATCCCATTTATAACTATCAAGATCCGTTTTAAGCGTCGCGCACAGCTTCTGCTCCGCCTGGTTATTCGGTGTGAGGTCGTCATCAAGGAAGGCGAGCAGGTCCTGCTGTGTCGGGTCCGTACTGGCGAGAGCGGCCAGGTTACGCGTACAAACGTAGCGCCCACGACCAAAGGCGGCGGTAAATCGCAGGTCGGGGATAATTTTACGCAGCAGCGGCAGGTCTTTACTGTAGATCTGGTCCTGCAACGCCACGTTGGCGGTGCTGACTACCAGCGTTTTTTGCTCTTCACGGGCAATCGCGATGCCGGGGATCAGGTATGACAAGGTTTTGCCGACGCCAGTGGGAGCCTCAATCGCCAGATGTCGCCCCTCTTCCCCGGCAAGCGTCTTCGCGACATCGGCGATCATCTGCCGTTGCGGGGGACGGGGAATAAAGTCCGGAATCTGTTCCTGAAGCGCCTTATACCAGGCGGCGATTTGCGCTTTTAGCGCAGCGGTCAAAGCCATGAGAGAACCTGAATACTGTATAAACAGCCACTATTGTGCCATTTTTTCGCTAGCGGAAGGAACGTCTTTCTAAACAAACTGGAATCACGCTCGAGGTTTGACACGAGCGGAGGGAGTTCCGGGCAAAGATTCTTGCCCGGATAAACAAACCTGAGGCACTGATCGCTCAACCACCGCGATAACTACAGGAACGAGGTAATACCGTTACTCAGCCGACGCCGGTTTGCGCGGGCGACGACGGCGTGGAGGTTTACCGTCTGCAGTACGTGCTTTCGGCGCTTCACCATCGTTGCGGCGCGGGGCGGACTGCTGGCTACGACCCTGGCTCTGGCCGCGGCTCTGGCTTTGGCCACCACGCCCCTGGCTCTGACCACCACGACCGCCGCCGCCACGCTGCTGGCGACCGTTCTGAATTGGCTCTGCCTTAATGGAAGGATCCGGCTCGTAGCCTGCAATGGCGATACGTGGGATCTCTTTTTTCAGCAAGCGTTCGATATCATGCAACAGCTTATGCTCGTCAACGCAGACCAGCGACAGCGCTTCGCCAGTTGCAGCCGCACGACCGGTACGACCGATGCGGTGCACATAATCTTCCGGTACGTTTGGCAGCTCGTAGTTCACTACGTGCGGTAACTCCTCGATATCCAGACCGCGAGCGGCGATGTCGGTTGCCACCAGCACGCGGATGCCACCGGATTTAAAATCTGCTAATGCGCGGGTTCGTGCGCCCTGGCTCTTGTTACCGTGAATCGCGGCGCTACGGATGCCGTCTTTATTGAGCTGTTCAGCCAAGTGGTTGGCGCCGTGCTTAGTACGGGTAAAGACCAGCACCTGCTGCCAGTTGCCTTCGCCGATCATCTGCGACAGCAGCTCGCGCTTGCGTTTTTTATCAACAAAATGCACTAACTGGCTCACCTGCTCAGAGGCAGTGTTACGGCGGGCGACTTCAATTTCCAGCGGGTTATGCAGCAGCTTTTCCGCCAGCGATTTAATGTCGTCAGAGAAAGTTGCAGAGAACAGCAGGTTCTGGCGTTTTGGCGGCAGCTTCGCCAGCACGCGGCGAATATCGTGAATAAAGCCCATATCCAGCATACGGTCGGCTTCATCCAGCACCAGCACTTCAACCTTATCCAGGCTAACCGCGTTCTGGTGCTCAAGATCCAACAGACGACCCGGCGTGGCCACCAGGATATCAACGCCGCTGCGCAGCTTCATCATCTGCGGATTAATACTCACGCCGCCGAAAACCACCAGCGAACGAATATTGAGATATTTACTGTAATCCCGCACGTTCTCGCCAATCTGGGCTGCCAGCTCGCGCGTCGGAGTCAGGATCAGGGCGCGCACCGGACGACGACCTTTAGCATGCGGTTCTTGTTGGATCAGATGCTGAAGCAGCGGCAACGTAAAGCCTGCCGTTTTACCGGTGCCGGTCTGGGCGCTGGCCATCAGATCGCGACCCTGCAATACCGCAGGAATCGCCTTCTGCTGGATAGGGGTTGGCTCAACATAGCCCTGTTCAGCGACGGCACGCAGGATTTCAGGATTCAGGCCAAGGGAATCAAAAGACATAACAACTCCGAACCGCCCCGGCCCGTCACAGGCATAGTTTTCAGGGAGATTATTGCGAAAGAGATGGCAAAAACCACAATGCCATGAAGTGGCGCAGTCTAGCAGATTTTGTGACGAACCGCATAAAATATCCCCCAGCGTTTTATCTGCAAAACAATGCTCGCTTGCGCTGCGATGAATTAAGTATTCACCATTATGGACAGTTTCGCGAATTGGTCATACTCTTAATCAATCGATTGATTAACTTTAGGCGCGCGATGACGACGACACCCATTACCAGCAAAGGCGAGCAGGCGAAAATCCAGCTTATCGCTGCCGCTATCGCCCAGTTCGGTGAGTACGGCCTGCATGCTACTACCCGTGATATTGCCGCTCAGGCCGGGCAAAACATCGCGGCTATTCCTTACTATTTCGGTTCCAAGGACGATCTGTACCTCGCCTGCGCCCAGTGGATTGCCGACTTCATCGGCAATAATTTTCGCCCTCATGCGCAGGCGGCAGAAATGTTGCTCAGTGTGCCTGAACCGGATAAAGACGAGATTCGCGCGCAGATCCTCGGGGCCTGCCAGAATATGATCCGACTGCTGACTGAAGACGGCACGGTGAACTTGAGTAAATTCATCTCCCGTGAACAACTGTCGCCGACCCGTGCCTATCAGTTAATCCACGATCAGGTCATTGCCCCACTACACTGCTATCTGACAAGACTGATCGCGGCCTTCACCGGCCTTGAGGCAGACAGCACGCAAATGGTCCTCCATACCCATGCGCTGCTCGGCCAGGTTCTCGCATTTCGCCTTGGCCGCGAAACCGTTCTGCGCCGCGCCGGTTGGGCCGAGTTTGATCAAGAAAAAACTGAACAAATCATTCAGGTCATCACCTGCCACGTTGATTTCGTTCTGCAAGGATTATCGCAAAGGAGTCTGGAGTCATGAAAAAACCGCTCATCGTCGTTCTACTGCTTCTCCTGATGGCTACTGTGATTGGCGGCGGCTGGTGGTGGTACCAGAGCAGTCAGCAAAAAGAGCTGACGCTTTATGGCAACGTTGATATTCGTACCGTTAACCTGAGCTTCCGTGTGGGTGGACGGCTGGCATCGCTGAGCGTCGATGAGGGCGACGCGATTAAAACCGGGCAAACGCTGGGCGAACTGGATCGTGCCCCTTATGAAAATGCTCTTCAACAGGCGCAGGCCAACGTTTCTACGGCCCAGGCGCAGTACGACCTGATGATGGCGGGCTATCGCTCGGAAGAAATTGCCCAGGCCGCCGCCTCAGTTAACCAGGCGCAGGCGGCTTACGCCTATGCGCAGAACTTCTATCAACGCCAGTTGGGGCTGCGTAAAAGCAGCGCCATCTCCGCGAATGACCTTGAGAACGCGCGCTCCTCACGCGACCAGGCACAGGCCACGCTGAAATCAGCCCAGGATAAACTGCGCCAGTACCGCGCCGGTAACCGTCCGCAGGAGATAGCCCAGGCCAAAGCCAGCCTCGAACAGGCTCAGGCCGCGCTGGCGCAGGCGAAACTCGACCTGCACGATACCACGCTGATCGCGCCGTCCGACGGCACCCTGATGACCCGCGCCGTGGAGCCAGGCAGTATGCTCAGCGCAGGTGGCACGGTGATGACGCTATCATTAACCCATCCGGTTTGGGTACGCGCCTACGTCGATGAAAAAAATCTCGGCCAGGCCCAACCGGGGAGTGAAGTCTTGCTCTATACCGATAGCCGTCCGAATCAACCTTACCGTGGCAAAATCGGCTTTGTCTCTCCTACGGCTGAATTTACGCCGAAAACCGTCGAGACCCCGGACCTGCGCACCGACCTGGTTTATCGCCTGCGGATTGTGGTCACCGATGCCGACGGCGCGCTGCGTCAGGGGATGCCGGTGACCGTCGCTTTCAGCAACGGAAACGGCCAATGAGCGAAGACGTTATCACGCTGCGCGGTCTCACCCGGCGTTTCGCCGGCATGGACCGCCCGGCCGTCGCACCGCTGGACTGCACCATTCACTCCGGCTATGTGACCGGACTAGTTGGCCCCGATGGCGCAGGGAAAACTACCCTGATGCGTATGCTCGCCGGTTTGCTCAAAGCCGACAGCGGCAGCGCACAGGTCATTGGTTTTGACCCCATTGCTGACGATAGCGCCCTGCACGCGGTGCTCGGTTATATGCCGCAAAAGTTTGGCCTGTATGAAGATCTGACGGTGATGGAAAACCTGACCCTCTACGCCGACCTGCGCAGCGTGACTGGCGAAGTGCGGGAGAAAACTTTCGCCCGGCTGCTGGAATTTACCTCCCTCGGCCCTTTTACTGGCCGACTGGCGGGCAAACTTTCCGGCGGCATGAAGCAGAAGCTTGGCCTCGCCTGTACTCTCGTCGGCGAACCGAAGGTGCTGCTGCTGGATGAACCCGGCGTCGGCGTCGACCCCATCTCACGCCGAGAACTGTGGCAAATGGTCCACGAGCTGGCGGGCGACGGGATGCTGATCCTCTGGAGCACCTCCTATCTCGACGAAGCCGAACAGTGTCGCGACGTGCTGCTGATGAACGAAGGCCAGTTGCTCTATCAGGGCGCGCCAAAAGAGCTGACCCAGACTATGGCCGGGCGTAGCTTTTTGGTTTCCAGCAGCAAAGAGAATAACCGCCGCCTGCTCCAACGCACGCTGAAGCTGCCGCAGGTGAGCGATGGCGTGATTCAGGGCAAATCGGTGCGCCTGATCCTCAAAAAAGAGTCCAGTATCAGCGAAGTACAAAACGCAGCCGACATGCCACCGCTGGAGGTAGCTGAAACCGCGCCGCGCTTTGAAGATGCGTTCATCGACCTGCTGGGCGGCGCGGGTACGGCTGAATCGCCGCTGGGGAAAATTATCCACACCGTGGAAGGCTCCCATGAGGACACGGTGATTGAAGCGCAGACTCTGACCAAAAAATTTGGTGATTTTGCCGCCACCGACCACGTCGATTTTCAGGTCAAGCGTGGAGAAATCTTCGGACTCCTCGGCCCTAACGGCGCGGGCAAGTCCACCACCTTTAAGATGATGTGCGGCCTGCTGGTCCCCACCTCCGGCAAAGCACTGGTGCTGGGGATGGACCTGAAAGTCAGCTCTGGAAAGGCACGCCAGCATCTGGGCTATATGGCACAGAAATTTTCGCTGTATGGCAATCTCACCGTTGAGCAGAACCTGCGCTTTTTCTCCGGCGTTTATGGCCTGCGCGGCAAAGCGCAGAACGAAAAAATCGCCAGCATGTGCGAGGCGTTTGGCCTGAAAAGCATTGCCCGGCAGGCCGCCGACGACCTGCCGCTCGGCTATAAGCAGCGCCTGGCGCTGGCCTGCTCGCTAATGCATGAGCCGGATATTCTGTTTCTTGATGAGCCGACTTCGGGCGTCGACCCCCTCACCCGCCGCGAATTCTGGCTGCATATCAACAGTATGGTGGATAAGGGGGTGACGGTAATGGTCACCACCCACTTTATGGATGAGGCAGAGTATTGCGACCGTATCGGTCTGGTCTATCGCGGTAAACTTATCGCCAGCGGCACGCCGGACGATCTCAAAGCGATGGCAGCGGATGATGAACAGCCTGACCCGACGATGGAACAGGCATTTATTACCCTCATCCACGACTGGGATAAGGAGAACGCCAGTGAGCGCTAAAATCCTGGCATGGCGGCGCGTGCGCGCCCTGTGCGTCAAGGAAACGCGGCAGATCGTCCGCGACCCCAGCAGTTGGCTGATTGCGGTGGTGATCCCGCTCCTGCTGCTGTTTATCTTTGGCTACGGCATTAACCTCGATTCCAGCAAGTTACGGGTTGGCGTATTGCTGGAACAGCAGAGCGAAGAGGCGCTGGATTTCGTCCATACCATGACCGGTTCGCCCTACATTGACGCCACAATTAGCGATAACCGCCAGCAGCTGATTCAAATGATGCAGGCCGGGCGGATCCGCGCGCTGGTGGTGGTTCCGGTCGATTTCGACCAGAAAATGGCTCGTCCCGGCGACGATGCGCCAATCCAGCTTATCACCGACGGTAGCGAACCAAACACCGCCAACTTCGCCCAGGGCTACGTCGAAGGTATCTGGCAAATCTGGCAACAGCAGCGGGCGGAAGATCGCGGCGAAACCTTCGAGCCGCTCATTGACGTGCAGACACGCTACTGGTTTAACCCGGCCGCTATCAGCCAGCATTTTATTATCCCCGGCGCGATTACCATCATTATGACGGTGGTTGGCGCGATCCTGACGTCACTGGTAGTGGCTCGCGAGTGGGAGCGCGGCACCATGGAGGCACTGTTGTCGACCGAAATTACCCGCGCCGAGCTGCTGCTGTGCAAACTCATTCCCTACTATTTCCTCGGCATGCTGGCAATGCTGCTGTGCATGCTGGTAGCGGTGTTTATTCTCGGCGTGCCGTTTCGCGGTTCGCTGGTGATTCTGTTTTTTATCACCAGCCTGTTTTTGCTGAGCACGCTGGGGATGGGACTGCTGATATCCACCATCACTCGCAACCAGTTTAACGCCGCCCAGGTGGCGCTGAATGCCGCATTCCTGCCGTCAATCATGCTGTCCGGGTTTATTTTTCAGATAGACAGTATGCCAGCGGTGATCCGCGCGGTGACCTACGTGATCCCGGCGCGCTATTTTGTCAGCACCCTGCAAAGCCTGTTTCTGGCGGGCAACATTCCGGTGGTGCTGCTGGTGAACACGATGTTTTTAATCGCCTCAGCGGTAATGTTTATTGGCCTGACGTGGATAAAAACCAAACGTCGGCTGGATTAGCTTTCCTGCACGCTTTTCCCCGGGGGCGGCGCAAGCGCCTTGCCCGGGCTACCAGGGCCGCACGGGTTTGAATTTGTAGCCCGGACAGGTGCGCCAGCACCGCCTCCGGGGATCACAAAGAGAGAATAGATATGTTTCATCGCTTATGGACACTAATCCGCAAAGAGCTGCAATCGCTGTTGCGCGAACCGCAGACGCGGGCGATTTTGATTATGCCGGTGCTGATTCAGGTGCTGCTGTTCCCCTTCGCGGCAACCCTGGAAGTGACCAACGCCACGATTGCCATCTACAACGAAGATAATGGTAAGCACGCGGTAGAACTGACCCAGCGCTTTGCCCGAGCCAAAGCCTTCACCCATGTCCTGCTGCTGAAAAGCCCGCAGGAGATAAGGCCCACCATCGATGAACAAAAAGCGCTGCTGGTCGTGCGCTTTCCGGCAGATTTCTCACGTAACCTCGACACTAACCAGACCGCCCCGCTCCAGCTTTTGCTCGACGGACGTAACTCCAACAGCGCGCAGATTGCCGCCAATTACCTCCAGCAGATCGTTAAAAACTATCAGCAGGACCTACTGGAAGGTAAAGCGAAGCCGAACAACAGCGAGCTGGTGGTGCGCAACTGGTATAACCCGAACCTCGACTATAAATGGTTCGTGGTGCCGTCGCTGATCGCCATGATCACCACCATCGGCGTGATGATCGTTACGTCACTTTCCGTTGCCCGCGAGCGTGAACAGGGGACTCTCGATCAGTTGCTGGTTTCGCCGCTGGCGACCTGGCAGATTTTTATTGGCAAAGCGGTCCCGGCGCTGATTGTCGCCACTCTGCAGGCGACCATCGTATTGGGGGTTGGCATCTGGGCCTATCAAATTCCTTTTGCTGGATCGCTACTGCTGTTTTACTTCACGATGGTTGTTTATGGCTTATCGCTGGTAGGATTCGGGCTGTTGATTTCGTCGCTGTGCTCGACGCAGCAGCAGGCGTTTATCGGCGTGTTCGTCTTTATGATGCCGGCGATCCTGCTTTCCGGCTACGTATCACCGGTAGAGAATATGCCGCAATGGCTTCAGGACGTGACCTGGATTAACCCCATTCGTCACTTTACCGATATCACTAAGCAAATCTATCTGAAGGATGCGAGTCTGGAGATTGTGTGGGGAAGTTTGTGGCCGCTATTGGTCATAGCGGCCACTACCGGCTCAGCGGCATACGCGATGTTCCGCAGAAAGATCGCGTAATACCCGTCATCGTTCAAGCCACAACTGCGTTGGCTTATTACTCGGCCCATCCCTGGGCCTCGCCCCTTCGGGGCCGCTCCAGGCAGCGTTCAAATCTGCTCCCGGCAGATTTGTCACTCACCCCAGTCACATAGTTATCTATGCTTCTGGGGATTCGCTGCGTTGCCGCCTTGTTGTAGCCCGAACGATTTAGGGTATCCGTTTTTATCTTTCGCCAGCAACGAAACCACTGCCGGGCCTGCCAGTATCACCAGCCCGGCGAGGGCCAGCAGCAGGTTATTGTGCAGCACGCGCGACAACAGCCATAGCGCGATAACCGCCGCACCGAAGTACCATGTGGTGGTGAGTTCTTCAAGGAAATCACCCACATCACGCCAGCGCTCTTCGTGATGACGCTGCAAAAACAGCATCGACAGTAACGTGACGCCGTACAGCACGCACAAACCTAATCCGACGCGAACCAGCGCGCCGCTCATCCAACCCATCACCAGTACTGCCACGACCAGTAGATGCAACATAATCTGCCAGCAACTAAGACCCGTTGCGACGCGTACACGTTGTTGCCACTTCATGGCTTCTCTCCTGAAGGATTTTTCTCTGCTACTCAGAGTACCGCACTTTACGGAAAATTCCGTATCACCGCATCTTTTTGTGACCTCTACTACACTATTTCATTCAGGAAAGTGACATTGACTGGAGAAATATGGACGAACAAACGCCGCGATTTTCGTTGAACGTGTTAACAATTAACACCCATAAAGGCTTTAATGCGTTTAATCGCCGCTTTATTTTGCCTGAATTGCGCGAAGCAGTACGCAGCGTCAATGCCGATATCGTTTGTCTGCAGGAGGTGATGGGGGCGCATGAAATTCACCCGCTGAATATTAAGAACTGGCCGGAGACCCCACACTATGAATTCCTTGCCGACACGATATGGAACGATTTCGCCTACGGGCGTAACGCGGTCTACCCACAAGGGCATCATGGCAATGCGGTGCTCTCACGTTTTCCCATCGCGCATTACCAGAATCTTGATGTATCCGTCGGCGATAGTGAAAAACGCGGTCTGCTCTACTGCCGCATCGTGCCGCCAGAAAGCGAGATAACTCTTCATCTGATTTGCGTGCACTTGGGACTGCGCGCGAATCAGCGCCATGCTCAGATGATCATGCTGGCGGATTGGGTGAACAGTTTGCCTGCGGGCGACCCGGTGGTGGTCGCGGGTGATTTCAACGACTGGCGACAGCAGGCTAACCGGCAGCTAAAGGCCCAGGCCGGGCTGGAAGAGATATTCACCCGCGCCAGAGGGCGCCCGGTGCGTACTTTCCCGGTCAACTTCCCGCTGCTGCGCCTCGATCGCATCTACGTCAAAAATGCGCACGCCAGCCAGCCGAAGACGCTAGCCCTGAAACAGTGGCGTCATTTGTCCGATCATGCACCGCTTAGCGTGGAGATACATCTGTGAAATGCAGCTGGCAGGAAGGAAACCGCATTCAGCTATTAGAAAACGGCGACAATTATTATCCGGCGGTCTTTTCCGCGATTGGCCGCGCACAGCAGCGGGTCATTCTTGAATCTTTTATCTGGTTTGAGGATGACGTTGGCAGGCAGCTCCATACCGTGTTGCTGAAAGCCGCCCAGCGCGGGGTGCGCGTTGAAGTGCTGCTGGACGGTTACGGCTCGCCCGATTTAAGCGACGATTTTGTCGGCGAGCTAACCTCGGCGGGGGTCATTTTCCGCTACTACGATCCGCGCCCGCGCCTTCTCGGTATGCGCACCAACCTGTTTCGCCGGATGCACCGAAAAATCGTCGTTATCGACGACGTTACTGCCTTTGTCGGCGGCATTAACTACTCCGCTGAGCATATGACCGACTACGGCCCGGAGGCCAAACAGGATTACGCCGTTCAGGTTGAGGGCCCGGTGGTGCTCGATATCCTGCAATTTGAACTTGAAAACCTGCCCACTAGCGAAGCCACGCGCCGCTGGTGGCATCGTCGTCGACATAAGCCTGAAATCAACCGTAATCCCGGCGAAGCCCAGGCGCTATTTATCTGGCGGGATAACCGGGAGCACCGCGACGATATCGAACGCCACTATCTGAAGATGCTGACCAGCGCGCGCCGGGAAGTGATTATCGCCAACGCCTACTTCTTTCCAGGCTATCGGCTGCTGCACGCCATGCGCAACGCCGCCCGCCGCGGCGTTAGCGTCAAATTAATCGTTCAGGGCGAACCGGATATCCCAATTGTCAAATTCGGCGCGCGCCTGCTCTATCACTATCTGGTCAAAGGCGGCGTGCAGATTTTCGAATATCGCCGCCGCCCGCTGCACGGCAAAGTCGCGCTGGCGGACGACCACTGGGCCACCGTCGGCTCCAGCAACCTCGACCCGCTCAGCCTGTCGCTGAATCTGGAAGCTAACCTGGTTATCCACGACCGCGAGTTCAACCAGACATTGCGCGATAATCTTAACGGACTCATTGCCAACGACTGCCGCCAGGTCGATAAGAGTATTTTGTCGAAACGGACCTGGTGGCGGCTCGGCATCAGC
Organism: Klebsiella sp.; assembly: GCF_027492335.1. Taxonomy (NCBI): domain Bacteria; kingdom Pseudomonadati; phylum Pseudomonadota; class Gammaproteobacteria; order Enterobacterales; family Enterobacteriaceae; genus Klebsiella; species Klebsiella sp. Next base: position 73,160 of record NZ_JAPUEW010000016.1, read on the forward strand.
GTGCTGGCATTCCACTTCCTGCGCCACTTTCCTGCCTGGGTGGGCTGGCTGCCTGCCCATACGCCGATACTGTCGCGGGTTCAGCCACCAGTGCAGCCAGAAATAGAAACGCAGGATCGCGTGGAGCCGGAAAATCAGGAGGTGAAATCCTGATGGCGAAATCACACCCACGCTGGCGAATGGTGAAAAAAACCCTCACGCTGCTGTTTTTTATCGCCGTCGCGGCGCTGCTGGTGGTCTACGCACAAAAAATTGACTGGCAGGAAGTCTGGAAAGTTATTCGCGACTATAACCGCACGGCGTTGCTGAGCGCGACAGGACTGGTTATCGCCAGCTACCTGATTTATGGCTGTTATGACCTGCTCGGGCGCGTGTATTGCGGCCACAAGCTGGCAAAGCGCCAGGTGATGCTGGTGTCATTTATTTGCTACGCCTTTAACCTGACGCTGAGCACCTGGGTGGGCGGTATCGGCATGCGCTACCGGCTCTACTCGCGTCTGGGCCTAAGCGGTGGAACCATTACCCGCATCTTTTCGCTGAGCATCACCACCAACTGGCTGGGCTATATTCTGCTCGGCGGCATCATCTTTAGCGCTGGAATGGTACAAGTCCCCGAACGCTGGTATATCAGCCAGCAATCGCTGCAAATTCTGGGCATCGTTTTGCTGCTGATTTCCGCGTTTTATCTGTGGGCCTGCGCTTTTGCTAAAAAGCGTCATCTGACGATAAAAGGCCAGCGCCTGGTGCTGCCTTCCTGGCGATTCGCGCTGTTGCAGATGGCAGTTTCCACCCTGAATTGGATGGCGATGGGGGCAATAATATGGCTGCTGTTAGGCCAGCAGGTTGACTACTTCCTCGTGCTCGGGGTGCTGTTGGTGAGCAGTATTGCCGGCGTTATCGTGCATATTCCTGCTGGCATCGGCGTTCTTGAGGCGGTGTTTATCGCGATGCTTTCCGGGGAAGAAATTTCACGCGGCGCGATTATTGCCGCCCTGCTTGCCTACCGTGCGCTGTACTACTTCCTGCCGCTGCTGCTGGCGACCATCGGCTACCTGATTCTGGAGAGTCGGGCGAAGCATCTGCGGGCAAAAAATGAGCGTAAGCTGGCGGGAGAGTAGTGAAGATTCCCCGGTGGCGCTGCGCTGACCGGGCTACAGGTTAACCGTTATCTGCGGTTTGGTAGCCCGGATAAGGCGCATCGCGCCGTCATCCGGGAAGGGTTTAGCGGCGGTTGCCGAAAATACGCAGCAGCATCAGGAACAGGTTGATAAAGTCCAGATACAGCGTCAGAGCGCCAAGAATCGAGTATTTACGCAGCATTGACGCATCACGAACATCAATCTGCTCGCCAATGTTTTTCAGCTTCTGGGTGTCATAAGCGGTTAAGCCGACGAAGATGACGACCCCGATATAGGTCACTGCCCACATCAGCGCTTCGCTCTTCAGCCAGAAATTCACCAGTGATGCCAGTAAAATACCAATCAGCCCCATAAACAGCATATTGCCGAAGCCGCTGAGATCGCGTTTGGTGGTATAACCGTAGAGGCTCATCGCGCCAAACATGCCGCCTGCGACCACAAAAGTGCTGGCGATTGACGAGTAGGTATAGACGATGAAAATGCTCGATAGCGTTAATCCAGTTAGCGCCGAATAGAGCATAAACAGCGTCGTCGCCATCCCGGCGCTAAGCCGTTGCACCATGCCAGAGAGCACGAAGACCAGCCCCAGCTGTGCGATAATCAACCCGTAAAAGGTGATTTTGCTGGAAAACACAAACATCATGACCGCTGGGGTATTAGCGGCAAACCACGCGATAAACGCAGTGAGCAGCAGCCCGACCGTCATCCAGCCATAAACCTGCGCCATATAAGTTTGCAGGCCGCTGCGGCCCTGCACGATTGAATCGGAACGAGGGTATCTGTCCATGACTATCTCCTGATTAACGAAATTTATCCTCTAAGCGTACCACACTACCAGCGTTCTGCCGCCTGTCTGTCGCTATCCCGCGCATCGACCCAGCGCTCCCCTTCCGGCGTTGCTTCACGCTTCCAGAACGGGGCTCGAGTTTTCAGATAATCCATAATGAATTCCCCGGCCGCAAACGCGCTGCTGCGATGGGCGCTAGTGACGCCGACAAAGACAATTTCTTCACCGGGCCACATCTCCCCGATACGGTGAATCACCGTTACCCGCCCCAGCGGCCAGCGCTCGCGCGCCAGTTCGACAATCTCCGCCAACGACTTTTCAGTCATCCCCGGATAATGCTCAAGGGTTAACGCTTTCACGCTATCGCCCAGGTTATGGTTGCGCACTTTGCCGGTAAACGTCACCACCGCGCCGTCTTCATCGCGTTCGGCAAGCCAGGGGTATTCATCGCCGACCTTAAAACGCTCATGGCCGACCACAATGCGGGTTTGCGTCATCTTAGCCTCCGGTAACCGGTGGGAAGAATGCCACTTCATCACCGGCTACCAGCGGATGATCAAACGAGGTCAGCGTCTGATTCACCGCCGCCAGCAGCTTACCCTCTTCCAGTGCCAGCGCCCAGCGGTCGCCACGCGTAACCAACTGTTGGCGAACGGCTTCAACCGTGGAAAGCCCATTCGGCTCGAGAGTCAGGGAATCAGTGCCGAGCAGTTCGCGCACCTGAGCAAAAAATAGAACGTTAATCATGGGTATCTTCCACTCTGAAATCGCCGGACTTGCCGCCGCTCTTCGCCAGCAGGCGCACCGGGCCAATCACCATATCTTTCTGCACCGCTTTGCACATATCGTAAATCGTCAGCGCGGCGACGGAAGCGGCAGTCAACGCTTCCATTTCCACGCCAGTTTTACCGGTCAAACGGCACAAGGATTCGATGCGTACCCGGTTATGTTCCGGCTGCGCCTGTAGATTGACTTCAACTTTGCTCAACATCAGCGGGTGGCACAACGGGATCAGCTCCCAGGTGCGTTTTGCCGCCTGGATCCCGGCGATTCGCGCGGTGGCGAAAACGTCGCCTTTGTGATGGCTGCCGTCGATAATCATGGCAAGCGTCGTAGCCTGCATCTCAACGTAGGCCTCGGCGCGCGCTTCGCGAACCGTCTCCGCTTTTGCGGAGACATCAACCATGTGCGCTTCGCCCGCGGCGTTAATATGGGTCAGTTGCGACATAAATTACTTCTTAAGATGAGAGATGAAATTGCAAGGACGAGTGCGCGCATCGAGTTGCGGCGCAATAATATTGTCCCATGCGGTATGACAGGCTTTGGTTGAGCCCGGCATCGCAAAAATCAGCGTGCGGTTCGCCACCCCAGCAACCGCACGGGATTGCAGCGTCGAAGTACCGATCTCTTCAAAAGAGAGCATGCGGAACACTTCGCCGAAGCCTTCAACTTCGCGGTCAAACAGCGGCAGCAGCGCTTCCGGCGCCTGATCGCCCTCGGTAAAACCGGTGCCGCCGGTGATCAACACCACCTGCACGTCATCGCTGGCGATCCACGCCGAGACCTGGGCGCGAATAGCATAACGGTTCTCTTTAACTATCGCCTTATCGACGACGGTGTGCCCCGCTTCCTGCGCCGCATCACGCAGCCAGTGGCCGGAGGTATCGTCCTCTTCGCCACGTCGATTTGAAACGGTAAGAATTGCAATACGGGTCGGGATAAACTCAGCGCTGGCCTGACTCATCTGTTCGCTCCTTAAAATGAATTATCCGCCAATATACGACAGGTTCTGCGTAATACCGGTGTTGCCCTGATGCAGGAAATGGGTTTGTTTTTTATGCGTTAACGCTTCGGAAATGCGTGTTTCCAGCTCGGCCTGCTGCTCTTCTTCAGCGAGCAGATCGCGCAGATCAACGCCACCTTCGCCAAACAGGCACAGGTGCAGTTTGCCAACGGAAGAGACGCGCAGACGGTTGCAGGTGGCGCAAAAATCTTTCTCATACGGCATGATCAGGCCGATTTCACCGGCATAATCCGGATGGCAAAAGACCTGCGCCGGGCCGTCGCTACGCTGGCGGATCTGATGGATCCAGCCGCGGCGCAGTAGCTCGTCGCGCAGCACCATGCCTGAGATATGATGGCGGCGGAACAGGTCGCTACCCTCGCCGGTTTCCATCAGTTCAATAAAACGCAGTTGAATGCGGCGCGGTTGGATCCACGCCAGAAAGGTGTCGAGCTGGTGATGGTTAACGTCGCGCATCAGCACGGTGTTGACTTTAACTTTCTCAAAGCCAGCAGCAAAAGCGGCATCGATGCCGTCCATTACCTGGCGAAATTTATCCTGGCCGGTAATGGCGTGAAACTGGCGAGCGTCGAGGCTATCCACGCTGACGTTAATCGCCGTCAGTCCAGCCTCGCGCCAGTTTTCAACATCGCGCGCCAGCCGGTAGCCGTTGGTGGTCACCGCAATCTGACGAATAGAGGGGTTTTCCCGCACGGCGGCGATGATATCGGTAAAATCACGACGTAGCGAAGGTTCACCACCGGTCAGGCGCACCTTTTCCGTGCCGAGTGCTGAAAATGCACGCGTGACGCGACGAACTTCATCGACGCAGAGAAAGCCTTTATTGGTGACGGCGCCAGGCTTGTAGCCATCGGGCAGACAGTAGGTGCAACGAAAGTTACACACGTCGGTAATAGACAGGCGCAGATAGTAAAACTTCCGCGCAAATGCATCGGTAAGCTGTGAAGCCATAGACACCTTTCCAAATACGGGAGACGCGGTCATTTCTTTCCGCGCCCTGGCGACAACCGGGGCTGTCACGGCCAAAGCACCATATCTTGCGACACAGGCACAGAGGCTAGAGTGTTAGTGGGTTACACCAAATAGTAGCGCGTTAAGTATGGTTTCGCCATACCCACATTTCGTTATGTAATGATGTATATAGCGGATATATATAGCTTTTTTTACGCTAAGTTAGTGAGAACACAGCGTAATCCCTCGTTCTGCTATTCGCCCTCCACCCGACACAAAACCGTCAGGTATTTTATGGTTACCCAGCAAAAAGTGATATTCTCGCCGCAGAAGCAAGGAAAGAGACTTATTCAATGAAAATAATAAGTTAACAGTTAACAATCGGTCTACAAAGGACGTAACACTACGATGAACCGATCTCTTCACGTTATCCTGGCCATGCTCACGCTTTGCAGCGGTTCCATCTTCGCCGCCGAGCCGTGTACCGGCAAACTTGCGCATGCCGAAACCGGCCATGACAACAGCAAGCTTATTTTGTCCTCAGCGAAACTGATTGAGAGCACGGAAAGAAAAGCCATTCTGGACGCCCTTCGTCCACAGGCTGCAAGCCAGGCCGGACAGGCGGTACGTATAAAAGTCGATCGCTTAAATATCAGCAACGAATGGGCCATTCTGGTCGGGGACATCGTCGCATCTGAGGGGCAAAAGCTCGACTGGTTACAAGCGAAAGATTGCGATGCCGACCTTGATAAAATGCTGTGGGTCATCCTGAATAAAACCGCCGGGCAATGGCGCGTAAAAGAGATGACGATCTGTGCGTCAGAACCGCCCTGGTGGTATTTCAACGATGCTGACCTCACTCTACCCTGTGAGGTTTATGCCGGACTGGAATCTCCTGAGGAGGGCCAGCCTTTTGACGATCTGGCGGCACGTTGCAGAGCGTTCAGAACACAACATTCCGTTGCGGCAAACCCCATAAAAAACGCTGAGCTTAGTACCCAGCAGAAACGTGAGGTCCTGAGGCAATTCCAGCTGTTCCAGCAAGCGCTGAAGACGAAAAATATCGCCGCAGTGAAGTCTTTTATCGTTTTTCCTCTTCAGTGGGAATGGCCAGCGTTCTGGCCCGAGCAGGATGACAACCCTCCCGAGGCAATCACCGAGGCGATATTTGATAAACATTCGGCAGATATACTGCAAGAAATGAGGAAATTGAGTTCGATCCCATCCGATGTGCTGACGCTGACCATCAAGGAGTATCGGGATAATGCATTATCGGCAAAGGAACAAAGTCGGAACTATCACCCCGCCGACGGCAGCGATGAAAATCGCTATTATTACGAGGAAAACGGCCAGAAACATTTTGTGAATGGCACCTGTGATGCCGTTGCCAGAGCTGAATTTACTGATGACGGGCTGTTTGCTGGTTTCGGAAGCGGATCGAACAAACAGTTGCCCGGCCTGTCGGAGCTTTGCGAGCATTCAACCAATTTCGAATTTGTGCTGCTCAACAACATGCTTCGTCTGAAGAGCGTCAGCTATGCGGGCTAGCATCGTTGATTTATGACAAGGCCTGGCAGACCTTGTCATCCTGCGTCATTATCGTCGATCTACAGCACCACCTGCTTTTCAAAGTCGCCGCCGTATTCAAGGTAGTGTTGTAGTGTTAACAGCCCCCGGCGTTTCGCCAGCCGCCATTTGCAGTAATGTCCTTCCCATTCATCAACAGGCGCACCGAACAGCAGAGTCAGGCGCGTCTTTAAATCCTGATAATGCTTTTTGATGTTATCGGCGTAGTCAGACTCCAGAAACTCATACTCTCCCCACTCATTTTCTGCGTAATAGACTTCAGCAAGCGTGATAATTGCACCAAACTTTATGTCATCCTTTTCGACCCTGTCAGCGCTGAGCACAACAAAAGCCGCTGGCATCATAGCGAGAAATAAGATCGTAAACAGGCTCGACAACCCAACCCCCACGCTTATCAATCAGCCCGTACTGACCTGATTCATCAGAAAAAGGAGCGATACTTAACTCAGATTATCTCGGTTGCAAATACAGGGGAGTTTCTGTCGCCAGGCGGCAGGGAATTAACTCGCACCGGGCAAATACGGTGAATGGATGGCTAAATTGCCGGCTAATATTATCACTGTGTGACACCCCCTCTTTTAGCAAATAGCCATGTCCAGAGCGTGCTACACAATAGATGTCAGAGGCCGAGCATCGTTTTTTAAGAAAAGATCGGTTACTGTGAGCCCGATTAATTGATATGAAGGGATTTTTATGCGCAATCGTACTTTCGCCGATCTTGATCGCGTAGTGGCTCTGGGCGGCGGACATGGGCTGGGCCGGGTAATGTCATCACTCTCCTCCCTTGGCTCACGCCTGACCGGCATTGTCACCACCACTGATAACGGTGGTTCCACGGGGCGAATTCGCCGCGCGGAAGGTGGCATCGCCTGGGGAGATATGCGTAACTGCATTAATCAGCTTATTGCCGAACCCAGCGTAGCGTCGGCAATGTTTGAATATCGTTTTAGCGGTAACGGGGAACTTTCCGGACATAACCTCGGAAATCTGATGTTAAAGGCGTTGGATCACCTGAGCGTGCGGCCTCTTGAAGCGATCAATTTGATCAGAAATCTGCTTAAAGTCGACGCTCTGCTGATTCCCATGTCGGAACAACCGGTCGACCTGATGGCGATTGACCACGAAGGGCATGAAGTCTACGGCGAAGTGAATATTGACCAACTCGCCTGCGTGCCGCGCGAATTGATGCTCTCCCCACCGGTTCCCACCACTCGCGAAGCGATAGAGGCTATTGCCGAAGCCGATTTAATCCTTATCGGACCAGGTAGCTTCTATACCAGCCTGATGCCCATTATCTTGCTCGATGAGATGGCGCAAGCGCTGCGCCGCACGCCCGCACCGATGGTGTTTATCGATAACCTCGGTAAAGAACATAGCCCTGCCGCCAGCCTGGCGCTGGCGGACCGGGTGGCCATTATGGAGCAACATATCGGCAAGCGGGTGATTGACGCGTTAGTGATTGGCCCGAAAGCGGACATCACAGGTATTGAGCATCGGGTGATTATCCAGACGCCGCTGGACGCCAGCGATGTCCCTTATCGCCACGATCGGCAACTATTACGCAGCGCGCTGGAAAAAGCGATTCAGGCATTAGGCTAATTCTCAAAGCAGCGTTATTCTGGCCACCAATCCAGCCAGGCTTAAAATCTTAAGGTTGTCTTAAAAAAACATCGGCAACATAGCGACCATCTCTTTATGTGGACGTCGCTATGTCACTATTTTCTTTACGTCGGCCGGTGGTTAGCCGTACAACCTATCTGATTCTGTTTGCCTGCTATATTGGGCTGGTACTGAATCTCGCCTTCTATCGTCAGGTGTTTACCCTGCTGCCGGTCAACGGCCTGCACAACTGGCTGGTGTTCCTCAGCATGCCGATAGTGGCAATTAGCGTGATGAACATCATTACCACCATCGCCTCGTTCCTGAAGCTTGACCGTCTGGTGATTAGCCTGTTTATCTTGCTGAGCGCTTCGGCTCAGTATTTTATCTGGACCTTCGGCGTGGTGATAGACCGGGGAATGATCACCAATATTTTCGATACCACCCCCGCCGAAAGTTTCGCCCTGCTCTCCAGCAAAATGGTTCTGATACTCGGCCTTTCCGGGGTTCTGGCGGTAGCTGTCGTCTGGTGGGTTAAAATTCGTAAACCGCAAACGTTATGGCGCGGCGTCGCCGTGCGCCTGCTCAACATCGTGGTTTCAGCACTGTTGATTATTCTGGTCGCCGCGCTGTTTTATAAAGATTACGCCTCGGTGTTTCGCAATAACAAAGAGCTGGTGAAATCTTTGAGTCCGTCGAACAGTATTGTGGCGATGAATTCCTGGTATGCACATAACAGAATGGCCAATCTGCCTCTGGTAAAAATTGGCGAAGACGCCGTGCAGAAGCCGGAAATGCGCAACGGAGCGAAGAAAAACCTGACCATTGTTGTGTTAGGCGAAACCTCAAGAGCGGCGAATTTTTCGCTCAACGGCTATTCCCGCGAAACCAACCCGCGCCTGAAGCAAGATAATGTGGTTTATTTCCCGAATACCACCTCCTGCGGCACCGCCACGGCAGTTTCCGTGCCGTGCATGTTCTCTAATATGCCGCGTGCCCACTATGATGAAGAATTGGCACAGCATCAGGAAGGAGCACTGGATATCCTGCAACGCGCAGGAGTCAAGGTACTGTGGAGCGACAACGATGGCGGCTGCAAAGGGGCCTGCGACCGGGTTCCGCACCAGAACGTAACCAATCTCAATCTGAGCGGTCAGTGCATCGACGGCGAGTGCTACGATGAAGTGTTATTCCATAACCTGGAGAGCTACATCGACGGTTTGCAACAGGACGGGATTATCGTTCTGCATACTATCGGCAGCCACGGTCCGACCTATTACAATCGCTATCCGCCGCAGTTTAAGCAGTTCACACCGACCTGCGACACCAATGAGATACAGGGTTGCACTCAGCAGCAGCTCACCAATACCTACGACAATACGATTTTGTATGTCGATTATGTGGTCGATAAAGCGATAAAATTATTGCAGTCGAAGCAGGATAAATTTACCACCAGCCTGGTGTATCTCTCAGATCACGGCGAGTCGCTGGGCGAAGATGGTGTTTATTTACACGGGCTGCCGTGGTCCATCGCGCCGGATACGCAAAAGCATGTGCCGATGCTGCTGTGGCTGTCGCCGGATTATCAACAGCGCTATGGCGTATCCGGACAGTGTTTGCAGCAAAAAGCGAAAACACAACCGTATTCGCAGGATAATCTCTTCTCCACCCTGCTCGGTCTGCTCGGAGTCAGCACCCACGAGTACCAGGCAACAGACGATATTTTAACGCCATGTAGAGAGGCAGGCCGATGAAAATTTTAGTCATTGAAGACGATGCGCTCCTGTTACAAGGATTAATTCTGGCAATGCAAAGCGAGGGCTACGTTTGCGACGGCGTGTCTACTGCTCATGAAGCGGCGCTCTCTCTGGCCAGCAATCACTACAGTCTGGTGGTGCTCGACCTGGGCCTGCCGGATGAAGACGGCCTGCATTTCCTGGCGCGCATGCGCCGGGAGAAGTTTAGCCAGCCGGTGCTGATCCTTACCGCCCGCGATACCGTTGATGACCGCATCAGTGGCCTGGATACCGGCGCGGATGACTACCTGGTTAAACCGTTTGCCCTGGAAGAGCTGAACGCGCGCATTCGCGCCTTGCTGCGTCGTCATAACAATCAGGGAGACAACGAACTGACTATCGGCAATCTGCGCCTGAACGTTACCCGCCGTCTGGTCTGGCTCGGCGAGCAGTCCCTCGATTTAACGCCGAAAGAGTACGCCTTGCTCTCCCGCCTGATGATGAAAGCGGGCAGCCCGGTGCACCGCGAAATTCTCTACAACGATATTTACAGTTGGGATAACGAACCGGCTACCAACACCCTGGAGGTGCATATCCACAATCTGCGCGATAAGGTGGGTAAAGCGCGGATCCGCACCGTCCGGGGCTTTGGCTATATGCTGGTTAATAATGGGGAGACGGAATAACGCTATGGCTCTGTTTGTGAGTGAAAACTGGACCATGCGCCACCGGCTGCTGCTGACTATTGGCACCATTCTGGTGGTGTGTCAGTTAATCAGCGTATTCTGGCTGTGGCATGAGAGCAAAGAACAGGTTCAGTTACTGGTTGCTAGCGCCATTGAGGGGCATAACAACCAAAAGCATGTTGAGCATGAAGTCCGTGAAGCGGTCGCCAGCCTGTTGATCCCAAGTCTGCTGATTATCGGCCTGGCGCTATATATCTCTCTGCTCGCAGTGAAAAAAATCACCAAACCGCTTTCCAACCTCCAGCAGGAGCTGGAAAGCCGCACCCCGGATAATTTGCAGCCAATCGCCCTGAAAGAATCGGTACCGGAAGTTACTGCAGTCACCACCGCGATTAATCAGCTGGTCTCCCGCCTGAATTTAACCCTCGATCGCGAACGTCTGTTTACCGCCGACGTCGCCCATGAGCTGCGCACGCCGCTTGCCGGGCTGCGTCTGCATCTGGAGCTGCTGGCAAAAGTCCATAGCGTCAGCGTAGACCCGCTGATTCAGCGGCTCGATCAAATGACCAACAGCATCAATCAATTGCTTCAGCTGGCGCGCGTCGGTCAGTCATTTTCCGCCGGGAGCTATCAGCAGGTGGCGCTGAAAGAGGATGTTGTCGAACCGCTACAAGATGAGCTACAGGCGATGCTGGCACAGCGGCAACAGAAGCTGGTGCTTGATGAAGGAAGTGGTGAGGCGATTGTGTCAGGCGACGCTACGCTGGTGCGGGTGATTTTACGTAACCTGGTGGAAAACGCGCATCGTTACAGCCCTGCGGGGTCGACGATTCGCGTGTCGATAAAGCCTGGCCTGACGTCAATTCTGGCGGTGGAAGATGAAGGTCCGGGAATTGATGAAGCAAAAAGCGGTGAATTGAGCAAAGCGTTTGTGCGCATGGACAGCCGCTACGGTGGTATTGGTCTGGGGCTCAGTATCGTAACCCGCATCGCCCAGTTACACGATGCCCAGTTCTTTTTACATAACCGTCAACCCGGCCCAGGAGTTCGCGCCTGGGTGCTCTTCCCTAAAACGTCCCGTCAGAACGTCAGCACCCACTGATGGAAGAAGGCAACGACAATTACAAAGGCGCAGGTAACTGCCAGGTATTCGCGGAAGGTTAATTTTTGCATGACGCTATCCTCAGTAGATTGAGGATAGTTTCGCCGAACAATATTAAGCCAACATTAAGGACCACGGAAAAACGGGATTGAACCCGTGACTGAAAATCCCGGGCCGCAGACGGCTATAAACCCGTAGCCCGGGCAAGGCGCGTCAAGCGCCGCCCCCGGGATGAAGCCACGCGCAGGCATCTGATCCGGCTCATTTCCCGGAGGCGATGCTGCGCATCTGTCCGGGCTACCGGCCCGCAGACGGGTGTGACCCCTTAGCCTGTGGAGACGTCAAACCAATGCATCAGGTCCAGCTAAGCACGCCCCAGCCTCTATTTCGCAAACGGCTACGACGCAGCGATAAACAGATCGCGCAGCTGATGAAGCTGGTCGCGAATTTGCGCCGCCTCTTCGAACTCCAGGTTTTGCGCATGCTGCATCATCTGCCCTTCCAGCTCGCGAATTTTCTGCTGTAGCGCTTTCGGCGTCAGGGTCAGTTCCACCGCATCAGCTTCAACCGGTGAGCGGAACTTGCCGCGTCCCTTGGTTTTGGTTTTCGCAATATTCTGACCCAGCGCCAGAATATCAACCACTTTCTTATTGAGTCCCGTAGGCGTAATACCGTGCTCTTCATTGTAACGTTGCTGCTTCTCACGACGACGCTCGGTTTCATCAATCGCTCTGGCCATCGACGCCGTTATCCTGTCGCCGTAAAGAATCGCCTTACCGTTGATGTTACGCGCCGCTCGGCCAATAGTCTGAATCAGCGAGCGCTCCGAGCGCAGGAAGCCCTCTTTGTCGGCATCCAGAATAGCCACCAGCGACACTTCCGGCATGTCTAAGCCTTCACGCAACAGGTTAATCCCGACCAGTACGTCAAACTCGCCCAGACGCAGGTCGCGGATAATTTCCATACGTTCCACGGTGTCGATATCTGAGTGCAGGTAGCGCACCCGCTCACCGTGCTCTTCCAGATACTCGGTTAAATCTTCCGCCATCCGCTTGGTCAGGGTGGTGACCAGTACGCGCTCGTTAATCGCGGTGCGAATACGAATTTCCGAGAGCAGGTCGTCCACCTGAGTCGCCACCGGACGCACTTCAATCACCGGATCCAGCAGCCCCGTAGGACGGACAACCTGGTCCACCACCTCGTCGCCGGATTTATCCAGCTCATAGGCTCCCGGCGTCGCCGAGACATAAATACTTTGCGGCGCCAGCGCCTCAAATTCTTCAAACTTCAGCGGGCGGTTATCCAGCGCCGACGGCAGGCGGAAGCCATATTCCACCAGCGTCTCTTTACGCGCCCGGTCCCCACGGTACATGCCGCCGATTTGCGGAATAGTGACGTGGGACTCATCAATCACCAGCAGGCCATCGGCCGGCAGGTAGTCAAACAGCGTCGGCGGCGGCTCGCCCGGCCCGCGACCCGACAGGTAGCGCGAGTAGTTTTCAATCCCCGAGCAGTAGCCCAGTTCGTTCATCATTTCGAGATCGAACTGGGTACGCTGGCTCAGGCGCTGCTCTTCCAGCAGCTTGTTGTTCTCCAGCAGCACCTTGCGCCGGTCAGCCAGCTCAACTTTAATCTCTTCCATCGCCTGGACGATACGTTCACGCGGGGTGACGTAGTGGGTTTTCGGATAGACGGTGAAGCGTGGGATCGTTGACTCAACGTGACCGGTCAGCGGATCGAACAGCGACAGACGTTCGACTTCTTCATCGAACAGCTCAACGCGCAGCGCGATATCGTCAGATTCCGCCGGGAATATATCAATGACTTCGCCGCGCACGCGGAAGGTACCGCGCTGAAAAGCCTGATCGTTGCGGGTATATTGCAGTTCAGCCAGACGGCGTAAAATGGCGCGCTGGTCGATTATCATGCCGACCGTAAGGTGCAGCATCATCTTCAGGTACAGGTCCGGATCGCCCAGACCGTAGATAGCGGAAACCGATGCCACTACCACCACATCACGACGCTCCAGTAGCGCTTTGGTCGCTGACAGACGCATCTGTTCGATATGTTCGTTAACGGAAGCATCTTTCTCGATGAAGGTGTCAGAGCTGGGTACGTACGCTTCTGGCTGGTAGTAGTCATAGTACGAGACGAAGTACTCCACCGCGTTCTCCGGGAAGAACTCTTTCATCTCGCCGTAAAGCTGCGCCGCGAGGGTTTTGTTCGGCGCCAGCACCATCGTCGGGCGCTGGAGATCGGCAATAACGTTGGCAATGGTAAACGTTTTACCCGAACCGGTTACGCCGAGCAGCGTTTGATGCGCCAGGCCATCTTCCAGCCCCTCTTCCAGGCGACGAATGGCTTCCGGCTGGTCGCCAGAGGGACGGAAAGCAGAATGCAGCTTGAACGGTTTACTCATCAATCAGGACCTGAAGAAGGGTTGAACGGCAGGTGTTTAATTCTACCCTTCAGTTCAACTTTTGCCAATAAATAATACTGGATATAAAAACAGTACCACACTATCGTATATCTGTAGATTTGTCTTTTTTACCGCCATCGCGGACGAAAAAAAGCCGCCTTGCGGGATAATCCACCAATCAGTAGGGTTATCCCCAGAAACTTTTGGCATTTAACATTTGTCAAGCAAGGGGATGAATCTTTTGTGGCAGTCGGTGACACTTTTTTTACAGCCATTGATTTTATTTAATTAATTGATATTTAACAAAATTTAAGAAAAGATGGGTTTCGCGTCAATTTGCCCGCAGGCCGCGTAATCTCTAGCTTACCGCAAGTTCTCTAACTCTAATGCACAAGGTTATCCACAGGAATAGTGGATAACTGTCTGCAGCCCATGACCTGTGCCACCCGGCCGAAATCACTGAATGGGGCAAAACACCTGCTAAAAAAATTTATTGAATTTTTTTTGCGATTTATCGGCAAAGAATAGCTGGATTTTCTATTATTTTTTGCACCACATTTCAGCTCTCTGGCACCGGGAAAGTGCAAGGTCTGCCGTAACCCTCTTCACTTTCACCGTGCCACCCCTGTATTTGTCAGCAAATACCGAGAGTTCTTTTTCCTGGCAAGGGATTTGCAGAATCTTCTCGTCGCCCGCTATCCCAGGAAAGGAGAAAACGTCTATGTTGAGTCTACGTGCCGTGAACCACTATTACGGAAGCCAGCACACGCTGTGGAATGTTGACCTTGAGCTCAGGCCGGGGAAATGTACTTGCGTAATGGGGCGCGAGGGGATGGGGAAAACCACCCTCGTTAACTGTATTACCGGGCACCTCCCGGTGGCCAGCGGCAGTATGACCTGGCAGGACGCAGGGGCTGCGCCCTATGACCTGATGCCGCTCTCTGCGCAGTCACGCAGCGCCATCGGCATTGGCTACGTCCCGCAGGATAAACGTATCTTCTCGCAGCTCAGCGTGGAGGAAAATCTGCATATTGCCCTCGCGGCAGGCGGCGAATCCGCGTCAGCGGTAGCCGGGGAGATTTACGATCTGTTTCCGGAACTCTACGCTCTGCGGCAAAGCAAAGGCATTACGCTCACCGCTGACGATCAGTACCAGCTGGCATTGGCCAGAGCGCTGATAACCCGCCCGCGCCTGCTGATCCTCGACGAACCTTCACGCGCAGGGGGCCAGCGCTTCCTGCATAAGCTGGGCGATTTACTGGTGCGCCTGAATCGCGATATTGGCCTGACGGTACTGATCGCCGAGCAGCACCTGCCGTTTATTCGCCGGGTGGCAGATCGTTTTTGTCTGCTGCACTGCGGACGCAGCGTGGCCCAGGGTGACGTTATCCAGCTGGACGCGCCGCTGCTGGCGCAGTGGATGACGCCCGATCCAGCACGCTGAGATCGAGATAGTGACCGAGATCCTCGCGCTGTGCCACATCCGCCAGCCACGGGATCTCGCCGAGAAACGGCGCGGGCAGCACGCGTTTCAGCGTCGCCAGATACTCAAGGTGGCGCTTGCCCGGCGGCTGAATGTCGTTGGCAACCCATCCGGCCAGCGGCAGACCGGCCTGAAACACCGCCTGCGCGGTCAGCATCGCATGGTTAATGCACCCCAGCTTAACGCCCACCACTAAAATCACCGGTAACTGCTCTTGTTCTACCCAGTCGGCAAAGGTCAGCGTCTCTGAAAGCGGCGTAAACCAGCCCCCCGCCCCTTCGACTAACACCCAATCCGCCAGCCCTTCCAGCTCGCGTAAACCGGCCGAAAGCGCTGCGGCGTCAATTAGCCTGCCCTCATCGGCACTGATAATATGCGGCGACGTCGGCTCAGCAAAAGTGAAAGGATTGACCTGCTCGTAGCGTAGCGCTACCTGGCTATTGCGCTGTAGAGCCAGCGCGTCGTCGTTGCGCAGCCCTTCCGCCGTATATTCGCTTCCGGAAGCTACCGGCTTATAGCCCGCGCTATTGAATCCTGCGCGATTGGCCGCCTGTAGCAGAGCGCAACTGGTAACGGTTTTACCGACTTCAGTATCGGTTCCGGTCACGAAAAAACGTTTAATCACGTTCGATGACTCCTGTAAAAAGGTGATATGTCAGCGGACACTGGCCCCGCTGCTGCGGCCAGGCGAACTGGAGCTGCCGCAGTTTACCGCGACTCAGCGGTGCGGGGCTGCGCCCGTGGTGCAAATGGGTCGCACCGATGCCTTTCAGGGATCGCATCGCGCTGAGCGCATCGGCAAACGGCAGAGTGATGGCATGGATATGACCGATAGCGCGACGACCAACCAGCGTCTGGCGTACCGACTGCTCACTAAGAAAACGGTTGGCATGTGGCTGTTCATCAATAGCTCGCCACGCCTGATTTAGCTCCGGCAAAGAGCCTGCCAACAGCGTACTAAACGCAACGCGCCCGCCGGGGCGTACCACCCGATACAGCTCATTAATGGCGGCGGCAAGATTGTCGCACCACTGAACCGCAAGGTTGCTCCACGCCAGATCAACGCAACCCTCAGCCAGAGGCAGCGCTTCGATGTCGCCTTCAATGTAGCGATGTGCGCACTCTCCACGCCGGGCTTGCGCCAGCATATCAACGGAGAGATCCAGCGCCGTCACCTGACTACCCGCCTCACGCCAGTATCGGCTGATGCTGCCGGGGCCGCAGCCCGCGTCCAGCACCTCGGAGAAGGTTTTTACATTGAGCTGCTCCAGCAGCAGAGAGGCGCTAATGCGTTGTAATTCATCATGTTGAGAATAGTGTTCCGCTGCACGACCAAACGCCGCCGCTATCGCGCGTTTATTCACCGCCGCCATGCAGCACCTCCAGCAGACGAGCAATATCAGTGGATTCATGCGCTGCGGTAAGCGTCAGGCGCAGTCGCGCGCTGCCGGAGGGAACCGTCGGCGGGCGGATTGCCGTCGCCCAGCAGCCCTGCTCGCGCAGGCGTGCCGCCAGCCGCAGCGCGCGCGCGTTGTCGCCGACGATCAACGGCTGAATCGCGCTGCAAGATTGAGTCAGTTCGCCGGGATAATCGGCCATTTCTCGACGAAAATCGGCAATATGGCAGGCCAGCTTTTCCCGCCGCTGCTGCCCATCGTCGCTACGAATAACGCCCAGCGCCGCGCTGAGAGCTACAGCCTGCGCCGGAGGCATCGCGGTGCTGTAAATCAGATGACGGGCAAACTGCAGCAGATAATCCGCCAACTCTTCGCTGCACAGTACCGCCGCGCCGCTCACGCCAAAAGCTTTGCCGAAGGTAACAATCAGCAGATCCGGATGTACCTGTTGGCTATCGCAACTCCCTCGCCCCTCTTCGCCGACCACGCCGATGCCGTGCGCGTCGTCCACCAGCAGGAGCGCCTCAGCCAACCGCGTCGCCCGCTGGATATCCGTCAGCGGAGCGCTATCACCATCCATACTGAAAATCCCTTCGGTCACCACCAGCTGTTGACCGGATAGCGATTTCGCCAGCAGCTCTTCAAGATGCCGGGCGTCATTGTGCTGAAAGCGCCGCAGCTGCGCTGGACTGAGATGAGCAGCTTCAAGGAGCGAAGCATGGCTGAGGCGGTCGGCAACAATCCGATCTTCTTTGCCTACCAGGGCGGCAATCACCGCCTGATTGGCGGCAAAACCGGAGATAAACAACAGTGCGCGCGGGTAGCCCAGCCAGTCGGCAAGCTGCTCTTCCAGCGCGCAATGCGCCTCGCTATAGCCGCTGACGTGACCGGAGCCGCCGGAGCCAACGCCGTAGCGCTCCGCGCCTTCCTGCCAGGCTTTGACGATCGCCGGATGCTGGCTGAGGCCCAGATAATCGTTACTGGAAAAATTGAGCCAGCGCTGGCCTTCGCGGGTGAGCCAGCGCCCTGCCCCCTGGGTTACCGGCAGTCGGCGGCGCAAAGCATCCGCCGACTGCCGTTCTTCTAGCGCAAGCGCAATGCGTTGCTGCCAGCTCATAGCGCCGCCGCGTTGTAATATTCCTCGGTATCGGGATTCATCAACGCCTGCTCCAGACGCTGCTGCTGGGCGTTATCGCCTTCCAGCACTGCGGTCTGCTGCGGGTTAATCCCCAGTTTGCGGAACAGTTGCAGATCTTTGTCCTCTTCCGGGTTGGGCGTAGTCAGCAGCTTGCAGCCGTAGAAAATCGAGTTGGCCCCGGCCATAAAGCACATCGCCTGGGTTTGTTCGTTCATCTGCTCGCGCCCGGCGGAGAGGCGCACGTGCGAGGTCGGCATCATGATGCGTGCGATGGCGATAGTGCGAATAAAATCAAAGGCGTCAACGTCATCATTATCCGCCAACGGCGTACCTTTGACCTTCACCAGCATATTGATCGGCACGCTTTCCGGCGGGGTCGGCAAATTGGCCAGCTGTAACAGTAACCCAGCTCGGTCTTTGACCGTTTCGCCTAAGCCAACGATACCGCCGGAGCACACTTTTATTCCCGCATCGCGGACTTTATCGAGGGTATCGAGACGCTCCTGGTAGGTACGGGTGGTGATGATATTGCCGTAGAACTCCGGCGAGGTATCGAGGTTGTGGTTGTAGTAATCCAGACCGGCGCCGGCGAGCCGCTGCGCCTGGCTATCGTTCAGAGTCCCGAGGGTCATGCAGGCCTCCAGCCCCATCTCTTTCACCCCTTTCACCATCTGCTCGAGGTAGGGCATATCGCGATCGTTAGGGTTCTTCCACGCCGCCCCCATGCAGAAGCGGGTTGAACCAGCTTTTTTCGCCTGCCGCGCCGACTCCAGCACCTGTTCAACCTCCATCAGGCGCTCGGATTCGAGACCGGTTTTGTAGCGCGCGCTTTGCGGGCAGTATTTGCAATCTTCCGGGCAGGCGCCGGTTTTAATCGACAGCAGCGTACTGACCTGAACCTGGCGCGGATCGAAGTGTTGGCGATGGATCTGCTGCGCTTCGAACAGTAAATCCAGGAAGGGTTTATTAAACAACTCAGTGACTTGTGACATTGTCCAGCGGGTGTGGTGAGCCATTAGCCTCTCCAAAAAAGTCGTACACGTCCTGGTTCACACAGCCTCTTTGTTGGCTGCACTCGCTCACCCCAGTCACATAGTGAACTATGCTCCTGGGGATTTCTCGCTTGCCGCCTCGACGCTGCGCGAAATATTTTGTGTACGTTTCATTGTAAGTTCAGTGTAGACTTGTAAACCTAAATGTTTTCAAAATGGTTTACAAGTCGATTATGACAATGGACGATCTCGCTTTCGATCGGCGCCATATCTGGCACCCTTACACTTCAATGACTTCCCCACTGCCGGTCTATCCGGTGGTGGCAGCCCACGGCTGCGAATTGACCCTTGCCGGTGGCGAGCAGTTAGTTGACGGCATGTCGTCCTGGTGGGCGGCGATTCATGGCTACAATCACCCGCGGCTAAACGCGGCGATGAAAGCGCAGATTGACCAGATGTCGCACGTGATGTTTGGCGGGATCACTCACCCTTCCGCCGTCGCGCTGTGCCGCCAGCTCGTGGCAATGACCCCGGAATCCCTTGAATGCGTGTTCCTCGCTGATTCCGGTTCCGTTGCCGTTGAAGTGGCGATGAAAATGGCGCTCCAGTACTGGCAGGCAAAGGGCGAGCCTCGTCAGCGCTTTCTCACCTTCCGCAACGGCTATCACGGCGACACCTTCGGCGCGATGTCGGTCTGCGATCCGGATAATTCAATGCACAGTCTGTGGCAGGGTTATCTGCCGAATAACTTGTTCGCCCCGGCGCCGCAAAGCCGCTTCGATGGTGAATGGGATGAGCTGGATATGGTGCCGTTCGCTCGTCTGATGGCCGCCCATCGCCATGAAATCGCGGCGGTTATTGTGGAACCGATTGTCCAGGGCGCAGGCGGAATGCGGATGTACCATCCCGAGTGGCTCAAGCGGATCCGCAAAATGTGCGACCGCGAGGGCATACTGCTGATTGCCGATGAGATTGCCACCGGATTTGGCCGCACTGGCAAGCTGTTCGCCTGCGAGCACGCAGACATCGCGGCAGATATTCTGTGCCTCGGCAAAGCGCTAACCGGCGGCACCATGACCCTATCCGCCACGCTAACCACCCGCCAGGTAGCGGAAACCATTAGTAACGGCGAAGCGGGCTGCTTTATGCACGGCCCGACCTTTATGGGCAATCCACTGGCCTGCGCGGTAGCGGCGGAGAGCCTGCGTCTGCTGGCAGGCGGTGAGTGGCAACAGCAGGTGGCGGCGATTGAAACACAGCTGAAAGCCGAGCTGGCCCCGGCAAGAGAATCCGCGCTGGTTGCCGATGTCCGTGTGCTTGGGGCGATTGGTGTGGTCGAGACCCGCAGGCCGGTGAATATGGCAGCGCTTCAGCGCTTTTTCGTCGACCTGGGCGTGTGGATCCGCCCGTTCGGACGCCTGATCTATCTGATGCCGCCGTATATCATTACCCCAGAACAGCTGACCCGTCTGACCCACGCGGTTAACGCCGCAGTACAGGAAGAAACATATTTTAGCGAATAAGAGACGGTAATGATTCGCCTTACACGCTACACTTCTTTGCTAATCAGTAGATTAACCTGAGGAGAGACGATGAAATTAATCAGTCATGATTTGCTGGATGGCGAGAAGCTGCCCAATCGTCATGTATTCAACGGTATGGGCTACGATGGCGATAATATTTCGCCGCATCTGGCGTGGGATGATGTCCCGGCGGGAACCAAGAGCTTCGTGGTGACCTGCTTCGATCCCGATGCGCCGACCGGCTCCGGCTGGTGGCACTGGATTGTGGCCAACCTTCCAGCGGATACCCGCGTGATACCGCAGGGGGCAGGTTCAGGCCAGGCGGAATTACCCGAAGAGGCGATCCAGACGCGCACCGATTTCGGTCAGGCAGGATACGGCGGCGCGGCGCCACCGAAGGGTGAGACCCACCGCTATATCTTTACCGTCCACGCGCTGGATGTTGATAAAATTGATGTCGATGAGGGAGCAAGCGGCGCGATGGTGGGCTTTAACGTCCATTTTCACAGCCTCGGCAGCGCGTCGATTACCGCCCTGTTTAGCTAGCGATCCCGGAGGTCCGGGCTACGGGTCCGCGCGGTTTGCGGGTTTTGTAGCCCGGACAGGTGCGCAGCACCGCCTCCGGGAAGATTAACTACTCCGTCACCGCCAGCACGGCGTTTTTTCTGACCCGCGCAAACCACACTACCGTCAGCAGGCCGAGCCAGACCAGACCGGCGATTAGCGCAATCCGCGTCTCCTCCACCATCCCCAGCACCGCGATCACCAGCCCCATAAACAGCAGGGTCAGCAGCGGCGCAACCGGCCAGAATGGTACCGGGAACGCGATATGACGACGCTCTTCTTCAGACAAACCACGACGCATCGCAAAGTGCGCCAGCAGGATCATTAGCCAGACCCACACCGTGGCGAAGGCGGCCAGCGAGGCGATCAGCACAAACACTTGCTCCGGCATCAGATAGTTCAGCACCACCGCTGCCAGCAGCGCCACGCCCATCACCACCACCGTCATCCACGGCACGCCGTTGCTGGCGATGCGCTGGAAGCTCTTCGGTGCCAATCCCTCTTTCGCCATCCCGTACATCATGCGCCCCGCGCCGAAAATATCGCTGTTTATCGCCGAAATACTGGCGCTGATCACGATAATATTAAGGATGGTGGCCGCCGCCGGGATGCCCAGACCATCAAAAATCAGCACAAACGGGCTACCCCGTTCGCCGAAGCTGTTCCACGGGAAAATCGCCATCAGAATCGCCAGGGTGCAGACATAAAACAGCACGATACGCAGCGGAATGGTATTGATCGCCTGCGGGATCACCTTCTGTGGGTTCTTCGCTTCGGCTGCAGTCACGCCGATAATTTCCACGCCGCCGAAGGCAAACATCACAATGCCGAGCGAGGCGATGATGCCCTCCCAGCCGTTAGGGGCAAAGCCGCCGTGGCTCCATAAATTTTCCAGTCCGGTTGCCGGGAAAGCGTTACCGAAACCAAAGAAAATAATGCTGCCGCCCGCCACAATCATGGCAATAATCGCCACCACTTTAATCAGCGACAGCCAGAACTCCATCTCGCCGAAAACGCGTACGCTGCACAGGTTCATGGCACCGATAAAAAAGATAATGCTCAGCACCCAGATCCAGCGCGGAACGTCGGGATACCACAGCCCCATATAGATGCCGAAGGCGGTAACGTCCGCCAGGGCAACGATCACCATCTCAAAGGTGTAGGTCCAGCCGGTAATAAATCCCGCCAGCGGGCCAAGATACTGGCGCGCGTAGCTGCTGAAAGAGCCGGAAACCGGGTTACGTACCGCCATTTCCCCCAGCGCGCGCATGACGATAAATACCGCCGCGCCGCCAATCAGATAGGCCAGCAGTACTGCCGGCCCCGCGGCTTTAATCGCCGATGCCGAGCCGTAAAATAGCCCGGTACCGATAGCGGAGCCGAGGGCGATAAAACGAATGTGACGGGCATTCAGCCCGCGCAGCAGGTGTGGCTTGTTTTGTTGTTGCATATGCAAGTGTCCTGATAGTTTTTATACGACGACAAATATGCGTGTAGGGTGACCGGGAGGAGAAATCCTCCCGGCGCAGGTACAGAGAACAGCGATGGTTTAGTGTTGGTCTGAGAGCACGGCAGGCAGCAGTCGCGTCAGATGACGTGCCGCCAGAAGCGCAATGGCGTTTTCGATATCCGGGGCGAAGAAGCGATCTTCGGTGTAGTGTGTGACTCGCTCGCGCAGCAGGTGGCGCGCCTCTTCCAGCAGCGGACTGCTGGTCAGGCCTTCACGCATATCCAGCCCCTGTACGGAAGCCAGCCACTCAACGGCCAGCACGCCGCGCGTATTTTCCGCCATCGCCCACAGGCGGCGACCGGCGGCCGGTGCCATCGAGACGTGGTCTTCCTGATTAGCGGAGGTCGGCAGGCTGTCCACGCTGTGTGGGTGCGACAGCGCTTTGTTTTCGCTGGCCAGCGCCGCCGCCGTCACCTGGGCAATCATAAAGCCGGAATTGACGCCGCCGTTTTTGACCAGGAACGGCGGCAGCTGCGA
Source organism: Klebsiella sp. (assembly GCF_027492335.1). Classification (NCBI taxonomy): domain Bacteria; kingdom Pseudomonadati; phylum Pseudomonadota; class Gammaproteobacteria; order Enterobacterales; family Enterobacteriaceae; genus Klebsiella; species Klebsiella sp. The sequence goes on from NZ_JAPUEW010000016.1 coordinate 96,054, forward strand.
CATATGGCTGTCCATCATCAGGGCAATACGGCGCTCCGAAAGCGATCCGATTTCGGCAATCGCCAGCGCGATATTGTCCGCCGCCATCGCCACCGGCTCGGCGTGGAAGTTACCGCCGGAAATTACGTCGTTTTCGCTGGCAAACACCAGCGGGTTGTCGGAAACAGCGTTGGCTTCGATCAGCAGCACCTCCATCGCCTGGCGAAGCTGGGTCAGGCAGGCGCCCATCACCTGCGGCTGACAGCGCAGAGAGTACGGATCCTGCACCTTGGTACAGTTATGGTGCGACTGGGAAATCGCGCTATCGTCGGTCAGCAGATGGCGATAGAGCGCCGCCGCGTCAATCTGCCCACGCTGACCGCGCGCTTCATGGATGCGCGGGTCAAACGGACGCCGCGAACCGAGTGCCGCTTCGGTGGTTAACGCCCCGCAGACCACTGCGGAAGCAAACAGATCTTCAGCTTCAAACAAGCCGCGCAGGGCAAATGCCGTTGAAGCCTGGGTGCCGTTGAGCAGCGCCAGCCCCTCTTTTGCTGCCAGGGTAATCGGCTCCAGGCCCGCCTCGCGCAGCGCTTGCGTTGCCGGTAGCCATTCGCCGCCGCGCACCCGCGCTTTTCCTTCGCCCAACAGCGTTAAAGACATATGTGCCAGCGGCGCGAGGTCACCAGATGCGCCGACCGAGCCTTTCGCCGGGATCCACGGCGTCACGCCCGCATTCACCAGACCGATCAGCGCCTGAATCACGCTCAGGCGGATCCCGGAAAAGCCGCGCGACAGGCTGTTAATTTTCAGCACCATAATCAGACGCACCAGATCATCATCCAGCGGCTCGCCAATCCCCGCCGCGTGCGACAGCACTAATGAACGCTGGAGACTTTCCAGGTCTTCGGTGGAGATGCGGGTTTGCGCCAACAGGCCAAAACCGGTGTTAATGCCATACGCGGTACGGCCTTCCGCCAGAATCGCATTGACGCAGGCGACGCTATCGTCAATGGCTGCAAAGGCACTCTCGTCGAGGGTGATGTTGAGCGGCTGGCTATAGACATCGCGCAGCTGCGACAGGCTGAGTTGACCCGGAATCAGTGTTAAAGCGTTCATTTAGCGTGCCCCTGCGTTGCTGCCACCATCGGAAGATTCAAACCTTGCTCTGTCGCGCACTCAATCGCGATATCGTAACCCGCATCAGCATGGCGCATCACGCCGGTCGCCGGATCGTTGTGCAGGACGCGAGCGATACGCGCCGCCGCTTCGTCGGTACCGTCGCAGACGATAACCATGCCGGAGTGCTGCGAGAAGCCCATCCCTACCCCGCCGCCGTGGTGCAGCGACACCCAGGTCGCCCCGCTGGCGGTATTCAGCAACGCGTTGAGCAACGGCCAGTCGGAGACGGCATCAGAACCATCGCGCATTGATTCCGTTTCACGGTTAGGGCTGGCAACGGAGCCAGAGTCAAGGTGGTCGCGGCCAATGACGATTGGCGCCGAGACTTCACCACTGCGCACCATTTCGTTAAACGCAAGCCCCAGCTTCTGCCGCCACTCCAGGCCTACCCAGCAGATACGCGCCGGTAGCCCCTGGAAGCTGATACGCTCGCGGGCCATATCCAGCCAGTGGTGCAGATGCTTATCATCTTTCACGATCTCTTTAACTTTAGCGTCGGTTTTATAGATATCCTGCGGATCGCCGGACAGGGCAACCCAGCGGAACGGACCGATGCCGCGGCAGAACAGCGGACGGATATAGGCGGGAACGAAGCCGGGGAAATCAAACGCATTGCCAACCCCCATCTCCTGGGCCATCTGGCGAATGTTGTTGCCGTAGTCAAACGTCGGTACGCCCATTTCGTGGAAAGCCAGCATCGCCTGCACGTGGTCGGCCATTGAGCGCTTCGCCGCAAGGATAGTGCCCTGCGGGTCCGATTCGGCTTTCACCTGATACTCTTCCCAGCTCCAGCCTTTCGGCAGATAACCGTGCAGCGGGTCGTGGGCGCTGGTCTGGTCGGTCACCATATCAGGACGCACACCGCGCTTGACCATTTCCGGCACGATGTCTGCCGCGTTGCCGCACAGGGCGATGGAGATCGCGCGGCCTTCGGCGGTGTATTTTTTGATGCGCGCCAGGGCGTCATCCAGCGAGCTCGCCTGTTCATCAACGTAACGAGTACGCAGGCGGAAATCGATACGGCTCTGCTGGCATTCAATATTCAGCGAGCAGGCACCCGCTAAGGTTGCCGCCAGCGGCTGCGCACCGCCCATCCCTCCCAGACCTGCGGTCAGCACCCAGCGCCCTTTCAGGCTGCCCTGATAGTGCTGACGACCGGCCTCAACGAAGGTCTCATAAGTGCCCTGCACGATGCCCTGGCTGCCGATGTAGATCCAGCTGCCGGCGGTCATTTGGCCGTACATTGCCAGGCCTTTAGCGTCCAGTTCGTTAAAGTGCTCCCAGGTTGCCCAGTGCGGAACCAGGTTAGAGTTGGCGATCAGTACGCGCGGCGAGTTTTCGTGGGTTTTGAATACGCCCACCGGCTTGCCGGACTGCACCAACAGGGTCTCATCGCTCTCTAATTCTTTCAACGCCTTCACGATGGCGTCATAGCATTCCCAGTTACGCGCCGCGCGTCCAATACCACCGTACACCACCAGCTCATGCGGGTTTTCGGCGACATCCGGGTCGAGGTTGTTCATGAGCATACGCAGCGGGGCTTCGGTCAGCCAGCTCTTCGCATTTAACGTCGTGCCACGCGGTGCACGTACATCCTGCTGGCGGTATTTGCTTTGCGACATCGGGGTTCTCCTGACAATTAACGTTGTGTACGTAGATACATATACTTGTCTATACAAGCACACGCAAGCCAGGATTTAACACAAATGATACATTTTTGTTATATTGCGTCAGCAATCACGTTTTGCCGACGCGCAGGAAGATCAGGAACCGAAGTGGCCCTGCAGACGATAGCGGCTACCGGGAAAAAGCAGGCGCGCATGGGAGACGATATGGGTGGTGGACCAGGTGCGACGGCGGATCAGCAGGCATGGGTCATGGGCATGGATATGCAGCAGCGCACACTCCTCAGCCGTTGCCTGCACTGCTTCAACAATATGTTCCCCTTCGGTTAAGGGGGCGATCAACGACAAATAATCGTGAGGCGTGGTGACGGTATAGTCCTGACGCAGATAGTCCGGCACCACCGCAGCGTTAACGCAGCGGTCCTCAATCTGTACCGGGACATCATTTTCGAAATGTACCATCAGCGAATGAAAAATCCGCGTACCGGCGGCCACGTTCAGCGCCGCGGCATGAATCAGGTCAGCCTGCGTTTCCTCCAGCAAAAGCACCTCGCAGCGGTGCTGATGGTGGCGAGAAGCAATTTCTTCCGCGATGCTGCGCACTTCAAACAGCGCCGACTGCCCTTTCGGCTCCGCGACAAAAGTGCCCACCCCCTGCAGTCGCACCAGCAGGCCTTCATCGGTCAGCTCACGCAGCGCCCGGTTAATGGTCATCCGGCTAAAGCCAAACTGCGCTACCAGTTCCGCTTCCGAAGGAATGCGATCGTGCGGACGCCAGACGCCGCTATGGATCTTTTCGCTGATCGCCTGCTTCACCTTTTCATAGAATGGCGCAGGCGCGGAACGAGGTTGCGATGAGAACATGGCCGGGCTTTCCTTGTGCTAGTGGCGGCGAAACGTCCAGAATATACTGAATCGCTACTGCCACCAATGGGCGATTTGCCATGCCAGACGCGCTGCCGCGCGGGCTCCCTGGCTATCGATATCGTACTGCGGGTTGAACTCGACCAGATCCACTGCCTGAAGCTTACCGCTACGGCACAGCGGCTCGACAATACGCAGCAGCGTTGCCAGCGGGATACCCAGCGCGGCAGGCGCGGAGACCGCCGGCATTTCACGAGCGGGCAGCACATCCAGATCGATAGTCAGATACAGGCGATCGTAACAGGCAATATTGCGGCTAATTTCCGGCAAAACCCGCGCCTCAAAGGAGGTAAGAACATCGAGATCCTCGATAATCGTCACCTCGCGGTGGGCGGCCTCATCCCACAGTGCCTGAGTATTGGCGGCGCGGCTTACGCCGATACAAGCATAATGAAAACCGCGCTGCTGCGCTTCGCAGGCCAGCGCCAACTGACGGAACGGCGTACCGGAACTGGCCTGGTTGGCAAAACGCAAATCCAGGTGCGCATCAAGGTTAATGATGCCCACTTTTTCGTCAGGAAACGCATCCAGTACCCCGGCACCGTGGCCGAAAGCCGTCTCGTGACCGCCGCCTAACACCAGCGTCCGTTTTCCAGCACGTTGACAGGCAGTAACCGCTTCGCGTAGCGCCTGCTGAGCCTCTTCCAACTCATCCCCCTCCACGCTGATGGTTCCCATATCAACGCAGCGGTCATGCCCCTGATGACTGGCCATGTTCGCCAGCGCCCGCCGCAGGGTTTCAGGTCCCTTTTCGGCCCCGATGCGCCCTTTATTGCGCCGGACACCTTCATCGCAGGCGAATCCCAGCAGGGCAATATCACCCACCAGCGCTTCAGGTTCAAAGCGTTCAGCCCGCGCGATGGTTTGAAACAAGCGCAGCGCGTTAGCGGCTTCTGTGCTGTCGTCGCGCCCCAGCCAAAGCTCTGCGGGCGTGGGTTGCCATAGATTCATGCGATTTCTCCTCGTACGACGCGCTGCCAGAGCGGACTGCGCCCAGGCTCATAAACCATCTCTACCGGATGTTCCGCATCCCAGATAGCAAAATCGGCCACAAAACCTGCCGCCAATTGGCCGTGGCTCGCCTGACGGCCCAGCGCCTGCGCCGCATGGCGAGTCACGCCAGCCCACGCCTCCTCCGGCGTCAGGCCAAACTTCACGCAGGCCATATTCATCGCCAGATGCAGGCTGGCGAAGGGGCTGGTGCCGGGGTTGTAGTCGGTCGCCACCGCCATCGGCACTTTATGCTCACGCAGCAGATCAACCGGCGGTTTACGGGTTTCGTTAAGAAAATAGAACGCGCCGGGCAGGAGCACCGCCACGGTGCCGCTGCGGCTCATTGCCGCGACTCCCTCTGGCGTTAAATATTCAATATGGTCGGCGGAGAGGCCTTGATAGCGGCTCACCAGCTCAGCGCCGCCCAGCGAAGAGAGCTGCTCAACGTGCCCCTTTACCGGAATACACAATGCCTGAGCCGTACTGTAAACCCGCTCAGTTTGCGCCGGGCTAAAACCGACGTTTTCGCAGAAGGCATCGACGCTTTCGAACAATCCCTCTTCCCACAGCGCGGGCAGAATCGCTTCGCAAACCAGATTAATGTAGCCATCCGGGTCGCCTTTATATTCCGGCGGTGTGGCGTGAGCGGCGAGCAGCGTTGGCGAAATCTCGACGGCATAGCTTGCAGCCAGCTGTTGTATGACACGCAGCATCTTGCGTTCGTTTTCAAGGTCTAACCCGTAGCCGGATTTAATCTCCAGAGTGGTGACCCCTTCACGCAGCAGTCGCTCCAGCCGCCGTCGGGCCAGCTCCAGCAGTTCAGCTTCGCTGCTTTCCCGGGTAGCGCGCACCGTTGAGTTAATGCCGCCGCCGTTGGCGCTAATAGTCTGGTAGGAAACACCATTGAGGCGCTGTTCCCACTCCTGCGCCCTACTGCCGCCGAATATCAAGTGAGTATGGCAATCAATTAGCCCCGGCGTCAGAAGCCTGCCGCCGAGATCGATACTTCGCCCTGCGGGCGCCTCGCTGTCGGGAACAACGGCCTCAATGCGACCATTGCGCACCAGCAGCGCGTGACGCTCCAGTAGACCATAGGGTTGGGATAGATGGGGATCGAGGGTGGCAAGGCGGGCATTTCGCCAGATTACGCGTTCGGAAGTGGCATGTGTCATAGCGGTCAACTTGTCATGGGTTGTATAGACATTTATTTTGATTCCGCAAGAAATGTCAACTCAGGCAAGCGCAAATGTTATTTATTTGTGATCAAAAGCGACCCATTCCCGGTTCCTGCTATACAAAAGCAGCAACTTTTTTGCGCTATGTCTTCCCGTTTCGCTTAACTTGGTATAAAACAGCAGGCTTTAAAGGACTTATACCCGTCATACTTCAATTCAGGGTATATCTATTTGATTGATTCTTGCCCGGAGCAACATGAACACATATTCCGTTTCCCGCATGGCGCTGGCGCTGGCCTTTGGCGTGACGTTGTCCGCCTGTAGTTCGACGCCTGCCGATCAACAGCCCTCAACGCAGACTGCGCCGGGCACGGCCTCTCGTCCTGTTTTAACCGCCGACGAGGCCAAGAACTTTTTACCCGCGAGCTATTTCCAGTCTCTGGATCCGAACGCTGCGGCCTGGCATCCGTCCGCCATCAGCCTTCCGGCACAGCCCGATTTTGTTGTCGGGCCTGCCGGGACTCAGGGCGTAACCCATACCACCATTCAGGCTGCGGTTGACGCGGCAATAACTCGCCACTCCAACCGCCGTCAGTTTATCGCCATTATGCCGGGCGAATATGCAGGCACCGTATACGTTCCGGCAGCCCCCGGCGCGCTGACCCTGTACGGCACCGGCGAGAAGCCGATTGACGTAAAAATCAGCGAGGCGATTGATTCAGAAATGGATCCGGTCTCCTGGCGTCATCAGGTCAATCCAGGCGGTAAATACATGCCAGGTAAACCGGCCTGGTATATGTTCGACAACTGCCAGAGCAAACGCACCGCCACCATTGGCGTCATGTGCTCAGCAGTATTCTGGTCGCAGAACAACGGTCTGCAGCTGCAGAACCTGACTATCGCCAATAACCTTGGCGACAGCGTTGACGCAGGTACTCATCAGGCGGTCGCACTGCGTACCGATGGCGATCAGGTTCAGATAAATAACGTGAATATCCTTGGTCGCCAGAACACCTTTTTCGTGACCAATAGCGGCGTACAGAACCGTCTGCAGGATAATCGTCAGACTCGTACGCTGGTCAGCAATAGCTACATTGAAGGCGATGTCGATATTGTTTCCGGCCGCGGCGCCGTGGTATTCGATAACACCGACTTCCGCGTGGTGAATTCGCGCACCCAGAAAGAGGCTTACGTCTTTGCTCCGGCCACCCTGAAAAGCGTGACCTATGGCTTCCTGGCGGTCAACAGCCGCTTTACCGCTTCCGGCGATAACGTTGCGCAATTGGGCCGTTCTCTGGACGTCGACGGCAATACCAACGGCCAGGTCGTTATCCGCGATAGCGTGATTAATGAAGGCTTTAATATGGCCAAACCGTGGGCTGATGCCGTGGGTTCAAACCGTCCGTTTAGCGGTAATACCGGTACTGCCGATGACAAAGGCAATCCGCAGCGCAACCTCAACGATGCTAACTTCAACCGCATGTGGGAATACAATAACCGCGGCGTGGGAAGTTTTGTTGTCGCTGAGCCGAAGCAGTAACGGTTATAAACTTGAAGGGGGAGACATTCCCCCTTTTCTCTCCACTCCCTTCAGGCTCTATCCTCTTCCCCCTTCCACCACCATCTTCAGGATAGTTCATCCTGCTTGCTAAATTTTCACTATGTACAAGTTCACCATTACTAAAAACGCCAACTAAAACAATAAATTATATTTATAAAATAAAAAACTTAATCTATAAGTACAAAATTCCCTGAAAAAATTGTACAGGTAGAAAATCATGACTATAGTTATAGCGTAAGTTTTAATTTTTCTGCATTACAGCATCCTTATGACTTAAAAATTGCACACCATTTCTCTTGATACGGTGAAAAACTGAATAACAAAGATGATTGTTATCAATCGGCTTTGTTGGTTGATTAATTATTGAATGCAGCCTGAGATATATCATGCACATTAAAAACACTATTCCCGCAGAGTTCATTCCTAACTCTGCTTTGCTAAAAAACATCGAGAATATGGTGCAGATTAAGAATGAAACGGTGAGTAATGAGCGTTTAATCATTGAGGTTCAGCACCGCCTGAATATAGAGAAAAATGAAATTCTCGCTGATTTGTATATGCAAATACTGCATATGTTATACGGAAAAACTCATCACTAAGCGCGACTTTTAGTAGGCAAACATACAGCAACCAACGACCCAGGCTCGGAGGTCAAATGAATAGCGACAAACCAGATTTCTTTTTTAATCATTACGATCTTTGGATTAAAAATAACCTTCTCCGTCAGGGTTTACAGCTTATTCTTGATTCACTATCACCGGGCTGTTTTCATGGAAAATACGTTTTCTTCACCAGCGACAACTATTATTCTGTGTTAAATCATAAGTATGACCAACGGAGGGTTCGCTTTGTTCTGCTTACGGATGGTAATGACTTAAACTTCTTAAGTGAAATTCCAATGTTCAGAATCTCCGCGCGCTCCACGCCAGCTGAGATAAAATCGTTTATTCTCCGACCAACTCTGTATGGTAAAAAACCGGATGGCGAATCCGAGGGTATTATTCTTACCAGTCGTGAGAAAGCGGTTATTCGCTTAATGAATGATGGTGAAGCGATGGTTAATATCGGAAAGTCACTGAACTTGCATATCAAAACGATTTATCAAATCCGCCTTACGTTGATTAAAAAATTAGGCTGCTCCGGGCGCACAGATTTTTTTAACATTAGCCGTAGCGAAACGTTCAAAGCCTGGTCACAGCTCAATTCTTAATATTTTATCGTTAGGCCGAGTTAAAATATCTAAAGAAGAAAAAGCGGCGGAATATAAAAACAAAATCATGTTCCGCTGCTGGCTTCAATTCCCCTATTAATCCCCATGAAACTCGATGGTAAATCCCTGACTTTGCCAGTGGCTGAGTAATTCCGCCTGCAAAGGAGATAATGCACGGCCGGTCCAGACAAAAATGTGCTGTCCAGGGAACAGTTCCGGGCGAGGAGAATCAAGCGGTTCAGCCAGAACGTTAACATGCCAGGCACGCTGCGACAGTCGCCATGCTTCTAACCAGAGCCGGGTACGATCTTCATTACCCCAGCCAACCAACAACGTCTCTTTACCGACTTTTTTACGCGATTCGGCAAGGAATGACGCCACGCTATCGATCAAAATTCCATCCAGCATGCTGCTAATGGCCAACGACGTGTTTTGATCAAGATTTAATTTCTGCCGCACGGGCACATAAAGCTGGTCGATAAGACTATCCACGGGATATTCGTGGCTAAGAGACATAATTCTGGCGCGTAATTTCGAGGGCTGTACAACTCGCAGAAGTGTCATCATCTCGTCCTGGAGTAAAGCTGAACCATCGTGGGCAGCAGGTTGATGACCTTCCAGTAACGCCTTGACCTTACCGACAGAGACTCCACGTTCAATCCAGCGCTTGATCTCCTCAATACGTTGAACGTCTTCATCGTCAAACTGACGGTGCCCCCCCTCGCTTCTCTGCGGTTTAAGCAAACCGTATCTTCGCTGCCATGCACGCAAAGTAACGGGATTAATTCCGCAACGTTCGGCAACTTCACCGATACTGTAATAAGCCATTAGCGCCCTCGTAACATGCCATACTTACCTGGCTAAATTAACGAATTTAGTCAGACTGTACAATTAACTTTTCTTGTACAGTTAAAATATAACAGGTTGGACGCCAATCTGTAGGTCAAAAAGGGAGTATGAATGATTTATCTGGCGTTTTCAGACTATGGGTACCAGACAAATTTTAAAGAACATCCCAGGCTGATTTTTTTTCGGGCCATGCGACCGCAGGAATTCCGCCCAAACACGGACTGGCAAATAAATTCCCTTGAAAATGTGCGATCCCTGCCGACTCGAGCCACATCCACTCTTCCGGCCGCTCGATTCCTACCGCCGAGACGGCAATTTCCAGCGAGTTACAGCATTTAATAATGGCCTGCACAATTGCCTGTCTTGGCCCGTGCTTATGGATATCTTTGACCAGTTGACGATTGATCTTTATGCGATCCGGCTGAAACTGAGCCAGCAACAAAAGTCCGGCAAACCCGGCACCAAAGTGATCAATAGCGACGCGAATACCCGCGGACTTGAGCTTACGAATAGAATCAGTGAATTCATCAATACGTGAGATAGCTTCACTCTCGGTGAACTCAACAATGATCTGCTCTGAAATCAAACCATTCGCCTTGATTTCATCTAAAAGAAACTCAACAGCGCCGGGAACATTCACCAAAGTCATCGGTAAGAGATTAATAGACAACGTGCATCCACGCAGACGCAGACGTCCCGCCATGGCAAACGCCACCCGCTTACTGTGGAGGTCCGCCTTATAAATATCCTCTCGCGAGAGTCCATCAAAATAAACCTCTGGCGATCCACCGCAGGCGGTACGCAGCAACGCCTCAACGGAAACAATTTCTTTAGCAAACGGGTCGATCACTGGCTGAAAAGCGAAGCTGCACTCGGCCTGAATGAACGGGACTTCAGGATAAAAAGCTGTGCTATCCGTTACAAAATCCCAGCTTTCCGGCGCGGGAATTTCGTAATAATTATCCTTTTCCGTCGCTTCCACGAAGGTACGAAAAAAGTGGAGGGCCCGGTCATCGTAAGTTAGCTGATATTTAGTGGTCCCTTTATCCAACACCATTTGCAGAACGTCATCGCGGTCATACTCTCGTAAATCAAAGAGTTCCATACCGATGTTGCCAAATCTACGCGTCGGACCATGATCGCTAAGCAGTTCAACAAGATTATGGTGGCGCGAGTCCCCACAGATATGACGATAAATTTCCAGAACCTTCTCTTCAGGTCCTTCTAATAACTGAAAAAAATGGGTGCCATTAAAAAGTAAAATCCCGGACACGCCCATCTGGCTATTTTTTACATTTGCTTCAGCAACCATGCTTTCGAGCGATTTAACTGACACGTTGTCGCAGATATGACTGCGATAAATGATGGTAGTGAGCATGAAATTCCCGACAGGAGAGAGAAAAAAGATTGAGATATTACAGTAGCAGATCTGATGTTCTGCGTCCTGTAAAAAAGACAAATACATTAACAAATATTTCACATTAAACCGTTCTTTTGATTGACCTTCTTCTTCCGCCAATACCTGTACAGAATGCACATTCCCCAGATAGTACAGGGTCGGTTTAGCAAAAAATAAAATTACATATAAATCAATCAATTAAACAAGATAATCAAAAAAATAACATTTTCCCTCCATTTTTTATGTACAAGTTAACAATCATTGTATAACTTTAATAGCAACTTAACTGATGATTGAACTGACAGGAGCACATATGCAGCAGAACAGTTATATTCCTGACACAGCTAGCGCTATTGCCCATTATTTCAATAAAGCCTCTTTGCCTTCACAGCAGGAAACGCTGGGACAAATCGTGATGGATATCCTTTATGAAGGCCGAAATCTGAATCGTAAATCTCTGTGTACCAAGTTACTGAGTCGCCTTGAAGTTGCTTCTCAACCTGAAGAAGAGAACCACTATCAAACGTTAATCGGTTTGCTCTTTGAGCGACAAGATTAAGCGTGCCAGCAGTAATCTGGTGAATTAGGTCGACACTGAAGAGTCTGATTTCACGGATGATACCAATACTTAATCAGAGCATCGACTTCAAACCAAATCTCCAGTCATGGAGACGACGGTAATCAGAGATACAGTTATGAATAGTGGTGAGATTGAACACTTAACAGATGTACTGATTGGAGAGGCTGTTCTCTCTCTACTCAAAAACAAGGGGCCGATCAATACTCAAGCTCTGGTAAATAAACTCCAGTCGATGCAGGTCGGTGAAACGGATAAAAAACGGCGAGATACAATTGGGCATATTATTGATGAAATCAAAAATATGGTAGCTCTTCGAGATAAGAAAAAGTCTCTGGGTACTTCAGGTGCGAAAAATTATTGGGATGACCCAAATGCTTTATTGGGTTCATCTTCGCAATCTGGTACAGGTAAAATGCACTGACCATTAATGGTCGATTCTTTAATTAACAAAGTTGAGAATATGATGAGACAGACTATGCATCAGCAATCAGATATCTACGCAGGCCTGAATGATACCGCACTCTCTGAGTATTTCCGCAATGCAGGCGACAGGCTGATCGATGAATCTGCAGTGATGTCCCTGGCCATTAGTAGTATCCTTGCCACTGAAGGGCATCTCAGTAATAAGGCTATTATATTCTGGTTAATTAATGCCCTTGAGACGACTAGCGATGTGGTGACTGCAGATGTTATCCGTAAGACGCTGGAAATTGTCGTAAGTTATACCATGGATGATATCTAAGATAGCAACAGGAATTAATGAAACAAGGAGCTCCGCTATTGTTAATAGGTGGAATAACGGTTAAACAGGACCTGGGGATAGAAATAAAAGCCACCTACAGTATAATTTTTCCTAAAATTCTCCTCCTGTTGTCAGGTATAAAATCCACAACAGGAGACGGATATTAAATAAATATATGCAATATTTAATTAGCCTTTTTATAAGGCTAATTATATAAACACATTACCACGCGCTAAAGCACCGCAGCCAGACGCCTGACGCCATCGACCAGGATCTCCGGCGGATGGTTAGCAAAACCGAGTAAAATCCCCTCTCTCGCCATCGCCCGCTGACAGTATCGCTCAAAGGTCTGTACACCTAAACCTATCCGACGAGCCTTGTCTTCCACCTCTTTGGCTTTTAGACCATTCAGCAGCCAGCAGACTAAATGAACGCCCGAATCCGTCGGATGAACAGCCATACGTCCAGGAAAATAGTGCTCAATCGCCGCCTCCAGCGCACTTTTGCGCTCAAAACAAGCTTTGCGGATACGACGAACATGGCTGGCGTAGTGCCCCTCACTGAGAAAACGTGCCAGAACCGCCTGTTCCAGATAGCCGCTACTAAGATCGGTGTAATACTTGGTGATGGCAAACTGTTCACGTAAATGCTCAGGCACCACCAAAAAACCAAGGCGAAATTCCGGGTACATCATCTTAGAGAATGTCCCGGAATAGATAACCCGCTGATGTTTATCTAGCCCCTGCAAAGCCTGTAATGAACGGGCGGCGTAGCGAAATTCACTGTTGTAGTCATCTTCGAAAATCCAGGCCCGATGGGCTTCTGCCCATTCCAGTAAGGCAAGCCTTCTCGGCAGGCTGAGAGTTCCGCTGAGCGGAAACTGATGCGAGGGCGCGGTATAGACCAGTTTCGCCCCTGGGTAGTGCAATATTCCATCCTGAATATCCATGCCATCGCCATCAACACGAACGGGCCGGACGGAGACACCTCTGGCGGCGAATGCACCGCGAGCGCCGTTGTATCCAGGGTCATCCAGCCAAACCTCATCGCCAGGTACCAGCAATGCCTGAGTGGTGATCGTCAGCGCCTGTTGAATACCATTGACGATAATAATCTGATCTTCATGACAATTTACGCCGCGCGTCGCCTGAATATAGTGACTGATGGCTCGTCGCAACGGTAGATATCCGTAAGGCGTGGTGTGCATTCCTAGTTCACGACGCGACTGTCGCCAGATGCGCCCCAGCAATCGTCCCCATAAAGCGTGAGGAAAGAGATCGGTACAGCCGATACCCACCGCAAAAACCCGATTCATCCCCCCACTTTCCTGGCTTTCGGACCATGAGGGTATCAATGCCGAGATATCGGGATTGAGTTGCCCGATAGCAGATCTTGCCGCTTCAGGCGCCGCTGGCGAATAATGCTCGCTAATGAAGTTATCCGGGATATGTTGGCAGACAAACGTGCCCGCGCCCTTGCGCGTCACCAGATACCCCTCATCCATCAGGCGATCGAAACCCGAGATAACCGAGTTCCTGGAGATCGCCATCATCTCAGCCAGCGCACGGCTTGAGGGGACTTTTGAACCCGCCGTCAAACGACCGTCAAGGATAGCGTTACGCAGGGCATGATAAACCTGATCTTTGATGATCCCGCGTTGTAATAACAGGTCCTGAAAGAGAGGAGCAACTGGTTTGGCCATGGCTATGAGAGATATTTTTAAGGTAAAAGTGGATCCTACAAATATATAGAAAGTGTCACTTTTTAGGAACCATAAGAACTTCTAACATGGCGCTCAGTGAGGACAAAACACCCATTTAAAAAAAATAAGGACCACTATGAATTTATCTCAAATCACCATCGAACCCGCAACCGAGAGCGACTTTGCCCAGTGGTTGCCGCTGTGGAAAAGCTACCAGGTATTTTACCGCGTCGATATCCCGGAAACCGTGACGCAATTGACCTGGAGCCGTTTTTTAAATCCCATTGAACCGATGTTTTGCGCCGTAGCAAAGCATGAAGGATCGATAGTTGGGCTGGTGCATTACCTGTTCCATCGCACCACCTGGGCCGAAAGCGACTACTGCTATCTGGAAGACCTGTTCGTTGACCCGGAGGTTCGGGGCAAGCATATCGGTAAACAGTTGATTGAATATGTTCAGCAGCAGGCGCGTAAACGCCACTCCGCCAGCCTGTACTGGCACACGCATGAAACTAATCTACGCGGCCAGCGTTTGTATAACTGGGTGGCGGATAAAAGCGGCATGATTGAGTATCGCATGCGGGTAAAATAACCGTCGACTCAAGCATAAAAAAACCTCGCCGCAGCGAGGTTTTTAGTCATAAGCAGCAGGCTTAGTACGCGTTAACCACCACCCACATTGGGCCCTGGCCGACGGCATAGCGCCCTTTTTCTTGCAACAGGCCCTGCTCGCCTTCGATTTCATACACCGCAACATGATGTGATTTCTGACCAGCGGCAATCAGGTATTTTCCGCTGTGATCGAGGTTAAAGCCGCGCGGTTGTGCTTCGGTTGGCTGATAGCCTTCGATGGACAACACGCTGCCGTCTTCGGAGACGCTGAAGATGGTGATAATGCTGGCGGTACGATCGCAGGCGTAGAGGTGACGACCATCCGGGGTCAGATGGATATCCGCCGCCCAGCGAACACCGGTGAAATCAGAAGGCATCATGTCCAGCGTCTGCACGCACTCGATTTTGCCGTACGGATCTTTCAGCTCCCAGACGTCAACAGAGCTATTAAGTTCATTGACGCAGTAGCCGTACTGCTGGTTCGGATGGAACGCCATATGACGCGGGCCTGCGCCTTCAACGGTGGTCACTTCAGCCGGTTCTTGCGCGGCAAGGAAACCATCGTCGCTGAGGGTAAACAGGCAGATACGATCCTGCTTCAGCGCCGGAACCCATAGGGTGCGATTGTCCGGAGAGATATTTGCCGAATGGCAGCCTTCGAGCCCTTCAACCACGGTCACCGTTTCACCCGGCAGGCCATCGGTCAGCGGCGTCACGCTTACACAGCCCGAATTATAAGAGGCACTAAAAACAAAACGACCTTGATGATCGGTAGAAATATGCGTTGGGCTACCCGGCAGCGCGGCTTCGCCAGCGAAGGTCAGGGCGCCATTATCAGGCGCAATGCGGTAGGCCAGTACGCGAAACTCCGGACGCACGCCGACGTAGAGATACTCTTTGTTCGGGCTCACCACCATCGGCTGCACCTGACCTGGGGCATCAACAACCTGCACCAGGGTCAGTTTCCCCTCAACATCCAGATTCCAGACGTGGATCTGCTGGCTTTCCGGGCTGGCGGTATAAACGGTTTGTTTCATGAATACTCCTTCCTCACTGCACGTGGAAATTTCATTTTTCAGACTAACAACACCCTGAAAAACACAATACGCATATATACCCGTCATACTTCAAGTTGCATGTGCGTTAGCTTTCCTCGCTCACCCCAGTCACTTACTGGAGTAAGCTCCAGGGGACTCCCTGC
>NZ_JAPUEW010000017.1:0-72268 GCF_027492335.1 Klebsiella sp.
AAGTGGTGGGTGATGACGGGATCGAACCGCCGACCCCCTCCTTGTAAGGGAGGTGCTCTCCCAGCTGAGCTAATCACCCCCGCTGTGTGGAGTCGCATTATAGGGAGAGTTGAAAATGAGTCAACGCCTTTTCTAAATAATTTGTTTGTTCGTCGTAAAATTAAACAAAACGATTGCGAACCCATCTATGGCGCATGATTTATAAACAAAAAGAGCAAAGCGTGACGTTGAAACACCAACAACATTGAGGAATCAGCCCACAGTGTTAGAATATTGCCCTATAAAATCCAACGAACACTGCCGCCTGTCGGCATCTTTATCAAACGTAAGGCCAATTCATGAAAATCAAAACTCGCTTCGCGCCAAGCCCAACAGGCTATCTGCACGTTGGCGGTGCGCGTACTGCTCTCTATTCCTGGCTTTTTGCACGTAACCACGGCGGTGAGTTTGTGCTGCGTATTGAAGACACCGATCTTGAACGCTCCACGCCGGAAGCTATTGAAGCCATCATGGATGGCATGAACTGGCTGAGCCTGGAGTGGGACGAAGGTCCGTACTTCCAGACCAAACGTTTTGATCGCTACAACGCCGTGATTGATGAAATGCTGGAAGCGGGCACGGCCTATAAATGCTATTGCTCTAAAGAGCGTCTGGAAGCCCTGCGTGAAGAGCAGATGGCAAAAGGCGATAAGCCGCGTTACGACGGCCGCTGCCGCCATGGTCACGAACATCACGCAGATGACGAGCCTTGCGTAGTGCGTTTTGCCAACCCGGAGGAAGGTTCTGTTGTTTTTGATGACCAGATCCGCGGTCCTATCGAATTCAGCAACCTGGAGCTGGACGATCTGATTATCCGCCGTACCGATGGTTCCCCGACCTACAACTTCTGTGTAGTTGTTGATGACTGGGATATGGAAATCACCCACGTGATTCGTGGTGAAGACCATATCAACAATACCCCGCGCCAGATTAACATTCTGAAAGCGCTGAACGCGCCGGTGCCGATTTATGCGCACGTCTCTATGATCAATGGTGATGATGGCAAAAAACTCTCCAAGCGTCACGGTGCAGTCAGCGTTATGCAGTATCGCGACGATGGCTATCTGCCGGAAGCGCTGCTGAATTACCTGGTGCGCCTCGGCTGGTCCAGCGGTGACCAGGAGATTTTCTCTCGTGAAGAGATGATCAAGCTGTTTAGTCTGGGGGCGGTGAGCAAATCTGCCAGCGCGTTTAACACCGAAAAACTGCAGTGGCTGAACCATCACTATATCAACTCACTGGCTCCGGAATATGTCGCGACGCATTTACAGTGGCACATTGAGCAAGAAAATATTGACACCCGTAACGGCCCGCAGCTGTCTGAGCTAGTGAAACTGCTGGGCGAGCGTTGTAAGACTTTGAAAGAGATGGCGGCGAGCTGTCGTTACTTCTATGAAGACTTTGCTGAGTTTGATGCTGATGCTGCGAAAAAACATCTGCGCCCGGTTGCCCGTCAACCGCTTGAAGTGGTGCGCGATAAGTTAACGGTCATCAGCGACTGGACGGCAGAAAACGTTCACCACGCAATTCAGGCAACGGCTGATGAACTGGAAGTTGGCATGGGTAAAGTGGGGATGCCGCTGCGCGTCGCTGTGACCGGTGCAGGGCAGTCGCCAGCACTGGATGTCACCGTACATGCAATCGGTAAATTACGCAGTGTAGAACGCATCAATAAAGCGCTGGCCTTTATTGCCGAGCGTGAAAGCCAACAATCCTGATATTGATTGCAGGATGAGTAAAACGGCAGGTGATTAACTCTGCCGTTTTTTTTGCTTATTTCTCAGCGTCAGTGATGCCTAACCGGGATAAAAATCCACTAATCCCTTCGCGTGCGAGAAGATCCCTCAGATGTAACTGCTCCGCGGGAGTCATAAGATGGAGCGTTTCGACGATTTGACGCCAGATAGCGTCAGCGTCATTAACGAAGTAGTTGCCTGGCTGTTCCGCTAGCTGATATTCCATGGTCAGATGCCGCAGCGCGGGAATATTCACCAGGAAATCGACGACCGTCTTGTCGATAACGATAAGGCGAGCACGCCCACCTTTGACGCCGGGTATGGCTTCCGTCCGCCACTTTTGTTCTCGGGCCCAGCGATTAATCGTCTGTCTGGCGAGGTTTAGGCACTCAGCGAGCTCCGCTGGGGTCATTTTGTCTTTGAGTTTCATCATGATTTTACTGGTCACGGATGCCCAGACGATTGAGTAACCCGATGATCCCTTCGCGTAACAGCAGTGACATAAACTGCTTTTGTTCGCTCGTTGTCATCTCTTTACTCAGCGTGAGCAGTAGAGATTCCAGATCGTTGTCGGTTGCGGAATAGGGGACTGGATTTTCAGCCACACGCTGTGCGCTGCGAATAAACTCGCGAACTTGCTCGTTAACATGTACGAGACGCGCTTTGCCGCCCTGTACACCAGGACGCGGGGACGTCTGCCATCCTTCTTTACGTACCCATTTGTTGATCGTTTGCCGACTGAAGCCAGTCAGATGTGCTATTTCTTCAGGTGTCATTCGTTCCTTGAGCATACTATTTCCTGAGTAAATATGGGGGAATTAGTTGTCCATGTTATAGCATCCTTTTAAGTGAAAGGGTGACATGTTTAGCTTCTCGCTGCGATAAGGCTCGCAATGTCAGCCGTTTGCCTGCTTTTTCAGCGATCAAATGGGGGGATTCATTTTGCCGTTGACACCTGACGAAGGAATTCATATTATGCCGCCCGTCAACACGACAGCTTTACGTTGGGGCTATAGCTCAGCTGGGAGAGCGCCTGCATGGCATGCAGGAGGTCAGCGGTTCGATCCCGCTTAGCTCCACCAAATCCTGTTCCCATCAGGTTTTGGAACGTAAAACATTGTGGGGCTATAGCTCAGCTGGGAGAGCGCTTGCATGGCATGCAAGAGGTCAGCGGTTCGATCCCGCTTAGCTCCACCAAATTCAGAACCCTCGCTACGGCGGGGGTTTTTGTTTTTCATCGCGCTAACGTAAAGTAGCTTCTGAATAAGTCAGTAAGTATCCAGCAATCTTAGCGAAGAGTAATTTCAGAATTTTTCACGATTTAAAATCTTGCCTGTCATTATTAAGCGACATAACATTTACGCCTTAAATGTATTTAGCGCGGTGGGAGTTTTAATTAACAATAATGATTGATCATCTTAACATTAAGATCAAAAAAACTCTGCTGGCTGTATTGATCTGTTTTATCGCGATTCCTCTATCCAGATTTATTTCCCCGCAAACGCTCATTGATGGAAATCAAATTTATCTGGCGTGGTTGCCGATGAGTGTAATGTATTCGGTGCTTTTTATTTTTGGCCGATATGCCGTTGCGCCATTGATTATTACGTTTGCGGTGACTAATACCTGGATTATCGACCTGACGCTACCGCAGGCGGCAATCCTGCTGTTTTGTCAGCTTTTCTCGGTCTTTGTTGCGTGTGCTATTGTCCGCCTTCAGCTTGGAAAACGCTGGCGTGCCGGGTTGACGGCAAAGCATATGGGGGTGAGGGTGTTTTGGGGCGGTTTTTTTGCTCCCATTCTGCTGAAGATCACCATGTATATGGCAGGACATTTTTTTTCATTTCCGTTGGCCATCTCCAGTTATTTCGGCAATATGTCGGTTATCTACACGATTATTGATATCCAAAGCCTAATTAGTGCAGCATTAATTTTTACAACATTCTTTTATTATCCGTTGCGGATGATTATCAGTCCGCAGTATGCGCGTGCATTTTGGCGCAATCTTTCTCAATCGTGGCGTACGCGCGAGCAGCGGGTATTTACGCTATATTGGTTTGCGGCGTTGGCGACTATATTACTTATACTCTGTTCACCTTATGATTCTGATTTCATTGCAGGTTATTTAGTCCCCCTTATATTCATCCTGCACTTCATTGGGATTAGTCGCCTGGATCATATGCTAATTCGCATCTCATGGTCTGTTTCGGCATTTTTACTCGTGGCGCACAACCAGAATTTTTTACATGGCGTGCAGACTGAATATTCACTCTCGTTTGTCCTCTCTGTGCTGATCTCTTTCACCATCTGTTTGTTTTATATGGTAGATATTTATGCTCGTAGCGAGAGGATAAAGCTAAGATGGCGAGACCAGGCTGAGGAAGACCCGCTAACCGGTTTACCGAATTTGCGTGCACTGGAGAGCTATCTGCACCGTAATCCAACGGTCGTTATCAGCAGCTTACGGATTCAAAATCTGGATTTCCTCAGTCGTCATTACGGCATGATGATGAGAGTCGATAGCAAACGACAAATTGTCCGCAAAATGCAGCCGTTACTCAGTCAGGGTGAGAGGATTTTTCAGCTGCCCGGCAGCGAGCTGTTACTCGTACTGAATGGTCCGGAGCCTGCGGCACGCCTCAGTCATATTATCTCAACACTTAATCACAAAAAATACAGCTGGCATAATCAGACGTTGGATCTAGAATTTGGCGCGTCCTGGGGTCGCTATAACGGTATAGAATCGGAACTCCATCCAATGTTGGGTCAGCTAAGTTGGCTGTCGGAGCAAGCGGGAGAGGCTCGACGAGTATTAGCGTTAGATATAGCTCAAGAGCAAATATCCGATCAAACTACTGACCAGGTACGGTTGTTAGCCCTGGTTAAACAGGCGCTTAACAACCGCGAGATTGTGTTGTATACCCAGCCTATTCAGGATGCTTCAGGAAACGGTTATTACGAAATACTTAGCCGTATGCGTTGTGGTAATAGCATCATTACTCCCGATCGGTTTATTCCTCTGATTGCGCAGTTCAACCTGAGTCAGCGTTTTGATATGCAGGTTCTGGAAACGCTATTCAGCACGGCGCATCAATATCCAGGGATGCATTTCTCCGTCAATTTAATGCCTTACACGTTGATGCAAAACGATAGCGCAGCCCAAATTATCTCACTGTTTAAGCGCTATAACTTGTCACCGGAGTTCATAACTATCGAAGTGACTGAAGAGCAGGCATTTTCTGATGTTGAAATCAGTCTGCATAATATCCACCTGCTACGAAATTTTGGCTGTAGTATCGCCATTGATGACTTCGGTACCGGCTACGCTAACTATGAACGCCTGAAAAGTTTACAGGCTGATATCGTCAAAATAGACGGTTGCTTTGTGCGTGATATTGAGACCGATCCGCTAGATACCATCATGATCGAATCGATTATTGAAATGGCGAAGGTAAAGAATATGAAGGTGGTTGCAGAGTATGTTGAAACTCAGGAACAGAGGGAAAAGCTTCTACAGCTAGGGGTCGACTATTTACAGGGCTATTTGATTGGCAAGCCGCAGCCACTGAGCGAACTGCTGGCATGAAAAAGCCGGGACTCGCCCGGCTTTTTCAATACAAGTTACAGATTACAATACCAGTGCAGCGATAGATGCAGAAAGCACACTCACCAGAGTAGAACCGTAAAGCAGCTTCAGGCCGAAGCGAGAAACCACGTTACCTTGCTCTTCATTCAGCCCTTTAATCGCGCCGGCGATGATACCGATTGAGGAGAAGTTGGCAAAGGACACCAGGAAGATGGAGATGATGCCTTCCGCACGTGGAGAGAGGGTTGAGGCCACTTTCTGCAGATCCATCATGGCGACGAATTCGTTAGAAACCAGTTTGGTGGCCATAATGCTTCCCACCTGCAACGCTTCGCCCGCCGGTACACCCATTATCCATGCGACCGGATAGAAGATGTAGCCGAGGATCCCCTGGAAGGAAATGCTATAGCCGAACCAGCCGGTGACGGTGGCAAACAGGGCATTCAGTGCAGAAATCAGTGCGATAAAACCGATCAACATCGCGGCAACGATAATCGCGACTTTAAAGCCTGCAAGGATGTATTCCCCCAGCATTTCGAAGAAGCTTTGTCCTTCATGCAGGTTAGACATTTGCAGATTTTCTTCACTTTCATCAACGCGATATGGGTTAATTAATGACAGCACAATAAAGGTGCTGAACATGTTAAGTACCAGTGCCGCAACAACATATTTCGGCTGCAGCATGGTCATGTATGCGCCTACGATAGACATGGATACGGTAGACATCGCCGTCGCCGCCATGGTGTACATGCGGTTGCGGGACATTTTGCCGAGGATATCTTTATAGGCGATGAAGTTTTCGGACTGGCCCAGAATCAGCGAGCTGACTGCGTTAAAGGATTCCAGTTTGCCCATGCCGTTAATTTTGGACAGCACGGTACCGATGGCGCGAATGACGATAGGCAGAATACGGATATGCTGCAAAATACCGATCAGCGCTGAGATGAAGACGATTGGGCACAACACTTTCAGGAAGAAGAAAGCCAGGCCTTTGTCGTTCATGCTGCCGAAGACGAAGTCTGTCCCTTCATTGGCGAAACCGAGGAGTTTTTCGAACATCTCGGAGAATCCTTTCACAAAACCCAGACCAATGTCAGAGTTCAGGAAGAACCAGGCCAGCAGAACTTCAATGACAAGCAGTTGAATGACATAACGAATACGAATCTGCTTACGGTTGTGGCTAGCCAACAGGGCCAGAATAGCAACCACTACGATCGCGAGAATAAAGTGCAAGACGCGGTCCATATTTGCTCCAAATATGAGGCAGGTTAAATTTCTTTGCACATTCTATGTAACGGGAGCAAAGAAAACGAGAGATAGCACACACTATTGCAAGCATATGTGACTAATGGCAAAAATAGTGATCAACCATGCATTTTTGTTATGTTACGTAAAGGTTTTAAAAGTTGCATCGTTGTACTATTCTGAAGGTCGTATAAATACAATTTACCAGCTGCAGTTTTCAGTTGCCGACCCGCTATCGTTCCCTTCTATCACAGCAATTATTATCACCTTTTTAAATGAGCTTGATAATCATTCGCATTTTGATAGCATGAAACATAGCAAAGGCTATATTTCCAGAGGCAGAAAATGACAAGCAGTCGCGTTGAGAATAGCAGCGGTCGCGCAGCGCGCAAGATTAAGCTCGCCTTGATGGGGCCTGCGTTCATTGCAGCCATTGGCTATATCGACCCGGGTAATTTCGCCACCAACATTCAGGCCGGGGCCAGCTTTGGCTATCAATTGCTGTGGGTTGTGGTCTGGGCGAACCTGATGGCGATGCTGATTCAGGTGATGTCGGCGAAGCTGGGCATTGCTACTGGCAAAAATTTGGCGGAACAGATTCGCGACCATTATCCGCGTCCGGTGGTGTGGTTTTATTGGGTACAGGCTGAGATCATCGCTATGGCGACCGATCTTGCTGAATTTATCGGCGCGGCCATCGGCTTTAAGTTGATTCTTGGCGTCTCCTTACTGCAAGGGGCGGTACTGACCGGTGTGGCAACCTTCTTGATTTTGATGCTTCAGAGTCGTGGACAAAAACCGCTGGAGAAAGTGATTGGTGGCTTGCTGCTGTTTGTCGCCGTGGCGTACGTTGTTGAGTTGATATTCTCCCAGCCGGCGTTGGCACCGCTGGCAAAAGGGATGCTCATTCCATCGTTACCCACCAGCGAAGCGGTATTTCTTGCCGCCGGTGTGCTGGGGGCGACTATTATGCCCCACGTCATCTACTTACATTCTTCACTAACTCAGCATCTACACGGTGGGACACGCAAAGAGCGCTATAACGCGACGCGCTGGGATGTGGCGATTGCCATGACTATTGCAGGTTTTGTGAACCTGGCGATGATGGCGACCGCCGCCGCAGCTTTTCATTTTAATGGTCATACGGGGATTGCTGACCTGGATCAGGCTTACCTGACGTTGGAACCGTTGTTGAGCCACGCGGCGGCGACTATTTTTGGCCTTAGTCTGGTGGCTGCGGGATTGTCATCTACGGTAGTGGGTACGCTGGCGGGGCAGGTGGTAATGCAGGGTTTTATCCGCTTTCATATTCCACTTTGGGTTCGCCGGACGATTACCATGTTGCCGTCATTCATTGTTATTTTGATGGGGCTGGATCCCACTCGCATTTTGGTCATGAGCCAGGTCTTGCTGAGCTTTGGTATTGCACTGGCGCTGGTGCCGCTGCTGATCTTCACCAGTAATTCACAGCTGATGGGAGATTTAGTTAATGCCCGCTGGGTAAAATTGCTGGGATGGGCGATAGTCGCGATTGTGGTAGTTCTGAACGGTTGGCTGATCGTCGGGACGATATTTAGCTAATCCTTAAATAAAATGGGGAGCCACCTGGCTCCCCATGCTGTTAGTGATGCCCGTGACCATGGCCGCGTCCGCCAGGACCACGTCCCCAGCCGCCGCGTCGGTCATCGCGATCGTTCCAGCCTTCACGATAACCGCGCTCGTAGGCTTTGCGCTTGTCCCAGCCACGATGCCAGCCGTTGTCATGGCGACGCCAGCGGTTGTCGCGCCATTCATAGTTTTTGCGCCAGTAATCACGGTCGCGCCAGCCGCCACCGTCCCAGTAGTTACCGTAATTGTCGCGATCGCCAATTTGTAATTTTATTGATGGCAACAGGATGATTTCACCAGCATTCGCGACCAATGGCGCTGTAGCCAGTAGTACTGCAGCCAGAATCAGTGACCTGAACATACTCTTCTCCTTCACGATCGGGGCCGTTGTCGGCCTGTTAACCTGATATTACGGGGCGGTAAAGCCCCGTCGCATCGGAGGAACTCCTAAATCGCAAGGGAGAGCACTTTTTGCTAAAGTAAAAATGAGTTTACACCGCAAGGATCGCGTCAATGGCTGCATTTTCTTCGGTGCTGAAATGGCGATTTCCCAGCATGCCAACCGCGTCATCCAATTGCGAGGTTTTGCTTGCGCCAATCAGCACCGAGGTCACTTTCTCCTCGCGCAGTACCCAGGCCAGCGCCATCTGCGAGAGCTGCTGCCCACGAGATTCGGCCAGCGCATTCAGTTGACGAACTTTCTCCAGTTTGTCATCAGTGAGCTGATCCGGTTGTAGAAAACGGCTGCCGCTGGCGGCGCGCGAGTCCGCTGGGATCCCATGTAGATAACGGTTGGTCAACTGACCGCCCGCCAGTGGTGAAAACGCTATACTTCCCACCCCGGCAGTTTGCAGGAAATCCAGAAGCCCATCTTCAACCCAGCGTTCAAACATCGAATATTTGGGTTGATGAATCAGGCACGGCGTGCCGAGATCGTTGAGGATGTTGACGGCTTCCCGGGCTTGTTCGAGCGGATAGTTAGATAACCCGATGTACAGGGCTTTACCCTGGCGAACGATATGATCCAGCGCGCGCATCGTTTCCTGAAGCGGTGTCTCGGGATCCGGGCGATGATGGTAGAAAATATCGACATATTCCAGCCCCATTCGCTTCAGGCTTTGATCGAGGCTGGCAACCAGATACTTGCGTGAGCCCCAATCGCCATAAGGCCCGTCCCACATGGTGT
Source organism: Klebsiella sp. (assembly GCF_027492335.1). NCBI lineage: Bacteria > Pseudomonadati > Pseudomonadota > Gammaproteobacteria > Enterobacterales > Enterobacteriaceae > Klebsiella > Klebsiella sp. The sequence goes on from NZ_JAPUEW010000017.1 coordinate 9,401, forward strand.
AGCCGGCTTTACTGGAGATGATCAGTTCGTCACGATAAGGCAAGAAATCTTCCCTCAGGATCCGGCCGAAATTGCTCTCCGCCGAACCCGGAGGCGGCCCGTAGTTGTTTGCTAAATCGAAATGAGTAATGCCGAGATCGAATGCATGGCGCAGAAGCTGACGGCTGTTTTCCACCAAAGTTTCATCGCCAAAATTGTGCCAAAGTCCAAGAGATATAGCCGGTAGCTTCAATCCGCTATGGCCGCAACGGCGGTATTCCATCGTCTGATATCGCGTCGCATTTGCCTGGTAAACCATACTTCCTCCGCAGATAAAACAGGGTGTGTATACGTTTACACTAAAGAATGTTTTCCGCTGAGTACACTCCCCAAACACGTAAATTTTGCTTTCCACCACACTTGTGGTGCGGAATCTGGACAGCGCATCAGCGTATTCAATACTCAAATTACCTGTACGCGAGGAGGAGTATGGATATGCAACCGACTTACACCATTGGCGATTACCTACTGGATCGTCTCGTAGATTGCGGCATTGACCGCTTGTTTGGCGTCCCTGGAGATTACAATTTACAGTTTCTCGACAGCGTTATTGCGCATCAGGACTTAGGGTGGGTAGGTTGTGCTAACGAGTTAAACGCGGCCTATGCCGCCGATGGCTATGCGCGTATCAAAGGCGCCGGCGCGCTACTGACTACTTTTGGCGTCGGTGAACTGAGCGCAATTAACGGTATTGCCGGGAGTTATGCAGAGCATATTCCAGTCCTGCATATCGTGGGAGCCCCCTGTACCGGCGCGCAGCAGCGTGGTGAATTGCTGCACCATACGCTCGGTGATGGTGACTTTAGCCATTTCTCGCGTATGAGTGAGCACATTACCTGCTCTCAAGCTGTGCTGGCGATGGGAAATGCCTGCCATGAGATCGATCGCGTATTGAGCGAGATGCTAACTCACCATCGTCCTGGCTATCTGATGCTACCCGCCGATGTTGCAAAAGCAAAGGCTACGCCGCCAGCCAGCCGTTTGCTTATAGAAAGCTTGCCCGCTGATGAGAACCAACTGATTGGCTTTCGTGATCATGCGGAGTTGATGCTAAGAAGCAGCCGTCGCGTATCGCTGCTGGCTGACTTCCTCGCCCAGCGTTATGGGTTGCAAAACACGCTCAGAGAGTGGGTGGCGAAAACGCCGATTTCTTATGCCACGATGCTGATGGGGAAAGGACTTTTTGATGAACAGCAGCCGGGTTTTGTCGGAACCTACAGCGGGATCGCCAGCGCTGATAAAACTCGTGAAGCGATTGAAAATGCCGATACGATAATCTGCGTGGGGACGCGATTTACCGATACCATCACCGCCGGTTTCACTCAGCATCTTCCTCAGGAAAAAACAATTGAAATCCAGCCGTTTGCCGTCCGAGTCGGCGACCATTGGTTTAGCCGGGTTCCGATGGATAAGGCGCTTGATATCCTTATTAATCTTGCCGCAAACCTGGCTGCAGAGTGGCTGCCCCCACAGGTTTCGGCTTTCGGTGTGGATAATGCAGCGGGTGATAGTCTGACGCAGAAAAACTTCTGGAGCGTGGTACAGAAACAACTACGTACTGGAGATATTATTCTTGCCGATCAGGGGACTGCAGCTTTTGGTGCCGCCGCACTCAAGCTTCCCGCCAACGCAACGCTGATTGTCCAGCCGCTATGGGGATCGATTGGCTTTACCCTCCCGGCGGCCTACGGGGCGCAAATAGCGGCGGCGGACAGAAGAGTGGTGCTGATTATTGGCGATGGCGCCGCGCAGCTTACTATCCAGGAGATGGGATCGATGCTGCGTGATAAGCAACGTCCGCTGATTTTACTGCTTAACAATGAGGGATATACGGTTGAGCGCGCGATTCACGGCCCCGAGCAACGGTATAACGATATTGCGCTTTGGGACTGGAATCGCCTGCCGGAAGCCTTCGCCCCTGATGTTCCTTCTCGCTGTTGGCGAGTCGCGCGTATGCCGGAACTGGAGGAGGCGATGGCCAGCAGCGTTACCTCAGACAGGCTGACGCTGGTGGAGGTGATGCTGCCAAAAATGGATATCCCTGATTTTCTGCGCGCTGTCACTCAAGCTCTGGAGGAGCGAAATAGCCGCGTTTAATCGCCGCGCTTCCTGGCGATCATTAGCGGTTTTCCGGCTAATATTAGCCAGGCCGGTAGCATAACGATACACAGCAGTGGCAACAGGGTAGAGTCCGGGACCACAACCGCGGCCATAAACAGGCTCAGCCAGCCATCCCGTGTTACGACCAGCGTTAGCCCGAGAATGGCGCAGGAGATGGTTATGGCTGCCGGGACGGCGGGAACGTGCGCATGCAGCATCAGCCCAAGCGCTACGCCGACGAATACCGCCGGGAAAATTCTCCCGCCTCGAAAGCCGCTGGCGGCGGCCAGCACCAGTGCCGCCAGCTTCACCAGAGCAATAAGCATGTAATCATTAGCGGTCAGGGTGAGGCTAAGCGCCAGTTGCTGCATCTCATCCAGACCCTTAAACAGCGTAACATGCCCGCCGATGATGCCCAGCACACCTAATAAAAAGCCGCCAATCCCCAAGGTTAATACCGGGCTTTTCAGGCTTTGCATCAGCGTATGCAGGCGCGGCAGGCACCAAACGGCGACCATACCGACGGCAATCGCGATAAGTGACACGATGGCACCGCTAATAATATCCACAAAGCGCAATTCAGGAAGATACGGAAGCGGTAGCGAAAATTGGGGATGAAAAAACAGGCTGGTGGTCAGTGAACCGGCAGCTGCCGCAAGCAGCGGTGCGAATAGCCGATCCCACAATGGGACATCGTTGCTGCTATTGAGCGTTTGCGAAAAGATGAGCGCAGCCGCAACCGGAGTACCGAATAGCGCGCCAATGGTGCCTGAGGCGGCAAGAATCGTCCAGTCCAGGGCGCTAACTCGCGGGAATAACCGGGTACCAAGTGCGGCTGCCAGGGCAATATTTATTACCATAATGGGATACTCAGGCCCAAGACTAACGCCGCCAGCCAGACCTAAGATCAGTGCGGTGAGCAGGCCCGGCAGCGCGCTGATGCTGACAGGTGCGCCAATTAATGACTCTGTCGCAGGATCTGGCCCGGCGTGACCCGGGCTAAAGCGTACCACCAGGCCGACGGCGATACCTGTGCAGGTAAGAAGAGCGATAGTCCAGACCGGGTCGCTGGCATTAATGCCAAAACTCGCCGGCAGGCGAGTCCAAAGGATATTTTGCAAAATAGCTGCAACTTTCATCGCCACAATCAATACGAGGCTGGATGCGATACCAATGATGATCGCGGGTATCGATAATAACAGCATCGTTCTGGCGCGTGGGTGCAGCATGAATAGTATCCTTTTAAGTATCCTGGAGCGCTCATTGCCTGGGAGCTTTATGGGCGTCGATGCAAATGATGCTGAAACGATAAAGTAAAGATGCAGCCTGACAATTGTAAGATATTCGATTTACAATTTTTCATGAATTACAGTGCAACTGTGACGCAGATCGCTAAACCAGGGGTGCTTATACGTTGGTCGTTGTTGTTAAGGCGTCATGAATTTACAGTGTGCCAAAAGAATCATTTTGACTTTAGCGGAGCTGTAACGGAATGACAAAATTTGCTTTAGTAGGGGACGTTGGCGGAACGAATGCTCGTCTGGCGTTATGTGATATTGCAAGCGGGGAAATCTCCCGTGCCAAGACCTATTCCGGGCTCGATTATCCAAGTCTTGAGGCCGTTGTTCAGGTCTATCTGGAGGAGCATGACGTCAAGGTGGAAGACGGCTGTATTGCCATTGCTTGCCCAATTACCGGCGACTGGGTGGCGATGACTAACCATACCTGGGCGTTTTCTATTGCCGAGATGAAAAAGAACCTGGGCTTCTCTCATCTGGAAATCATTAATGATTTCACAGCCGTGTCGATGGCGATTCCGATGCTGAAAGCTGAGCATCTGATTCAGTTCGGCGGTGCGCAACCGGTGGAAGGCAAACCCATTGCCGTCTATGGTGCAGGTACCGGTCTGGGCGTTGCTCACCTGGTGCATGTTGATAAGCGTTGGGTGAGCCTACCGGGTGAGGGCGGCCATGTTGACTTCGCACCGAACAGCGAAGAAGAGGGCATTATTCTGGAAGAACTGCGTACCGAGCTGGGGCATGTCTCCGCCGAGCGCGTGCTGTCAGGGCCGGGGCTGGTGAATCTTTACCGGGCGATTGTGAAGTCCGATGGGCGTTTGCCGGAAAACCTACAGCCTAAAGACGTAACTGAACGTGCGTTGGCCGATACCTGCATCGATTGTCGCCGCGCACTGTCGCTATTTTGCGTCATCATGGGCCGCTTTGGCGGTAACCTGGCGCTAACTTTGGGGACTTTTGGCGGCGTGTATATTGCCGGTGGCATTGTTCCGCGCTTCCTCGACTTCTTTAAAGCCTCCGGTTTTCGCGGTGGGTTTGAAGATAAAGGCCGTTTTAAAGCCTTTGTGCAGGATATCCCGGTATATCTGATTGTCCATGACAACCCTGGGCTGCTGGGTTCCGGTGCGCACCTGCGTCAGACTCTCGGTCAGGTTCTCTAAACCCGCCTCTTACCCGGATAAATCGTTTATCCGGGTCATCTCTACAGATGCATTAGCTGGCGAAACTCTTTGACCTTGCTGCGGCTCACCGGGACCTGAAACTCCAGGTCGCGAAGCCGCAGAATATAGGTATTGTTGAACCAGGGTTCAATTTCGCGAATTTTATTCAGATTCACGCAATATGAACGATGGCAGCGGAAGAAGTGTGCTGGCGGCAGCTTGTTACAGAACTCCGTGATATTCATCGGCATCACGAACGACTCCCTACGGGTATAAACGAACGTCATCTTTTCATGCGCTTCGGCGTAGTAGATATCATGGATGCTGGTCACGATGATGCGTTCATCTTTAATTAGATTGATCGTGTCGTTTTCCCGCGTGGGGTTGGATACCGCCCCCGTACCGGTGCTGACTTGCTGCTGTTGCCAGGCGCTGGTCAGCTTTTGCAGCATGTTAATAATGCGCGATTCCTGGTACGGTTTCAGGATGTAATCAAATGCCTCTAGCTCAAAAGCTTCTACTGCATGTTCTTTCCATGCAGTGATAAAGACAATAAAGGGTTTGTGCACAAACTGACTGATATTCTGCGCCAGCAGAACACCATCCAGAGAGGGGATGTTAATGTCGAGAAAAATGGCATCGACTTTGTTGTGCTGTAAAAACTTCAGCACGTCTAACCCGTCGTCAAAGGTGCCGACAATTTCCATCTGGCTATGGGTGTTAATCAGCCAGGTGAGCTCTTGTTGTGCCAGGAATTCATCTTCAACAATGATGACTTTCATCTTATCTCCACTCATGACAGCAAAGACTCCGTCGCCGCCTGGGGCGCATGCTGGGTTGGCACGTAGAAGGCAATTTCGGTTCCCGGGGTCAGGCGTCGGATATGCAGACCTTCGCCGTACAACAACTTGACCCGATGATGAACATTCAGTAAACCAATTTTATTCCCCGGCATTTCGTCGGCTTCCACTCTTGCTACGACCGCCGGGTCAATGCCGTTGCCGGTATCGCGAACGCTAATTCGTACACGATTTCCGCACTCATTAATTCCGATGGTGACCACGCCTTTACCTTTACAGGGCTGGATCCCATGAACGATAGCATTTTCCACTAGCGGCTGAATAAGCAGGCTGGGGATCATGAAGCTGATTTCATCATCAATATCATAAATCACCGTCAGCTTGTCGCCGAAGCGGGCCTGTTCAATCGCGATATAGTCCTTGATTTGATACAGCTCTCTTTTGATGTCTATCTGTTCATCATCTTTTAATTCAATGTTGTAGCGTAAATAGCGCGATAAATTAAAAATCAGCTGGCGCGCGGTGTCAGGATTCATGCGTATTGAAGACGAAATCGCATTCAGGGCATTAAATAAAAAATGGGGATTAATTTTGCTCTGTAGCGCGCGCAGTTCGGCTTTATTGGCCATTTCACGAAGCTGTTCGGCACGAGAGACTTCCAACTGTGTAGAGATAATTTGCGACAGGCCAATTGCCATTTCCTGCAGCGAAGAAGTGATGCGATGTGCGTGGCAATAATAGATTTTTAGCGTACCGGTGACGACGCCTTTCTCCCATAACGGAATGACCAACATGGAGTGTATTTCCGGCGTTCGGTGAGCTTCATCATTGTTTTTAATAATGATTTTTCCGTAACGGATCGCCTGTTGCGTCGTTGGGCTAATAAAGTCGTCGTTATCACGGTAGTTGATTTCTCCCACGCCGACATAAGCCATCACGTGCTGGGTATTGGTAATCGCGACGGCATCGGCATTGATATCGCGGCGGATGATATCGCACACTTGTCGCAGAGATTCACTGTTAACATGGCGAAACAGCGGTAGCGTTTTGTTGGCGATATCGAGCGCCAGTTTTGCCTGACGAGCGGCGCTGGCTTCTTTCTCACCCTCAACGCTTTGCACCAACAGGACGATAAAACCGATACAGATGCTGCCGAGGATCATCGGGATCCCAATTTTGGAGACAATGTCCATTCCTAGCGAGAGAGAAGGGGCCCACACCACGACGAGGATCATGGTCAGCGTTTCGCACAGCATCCCGGCAAGAATCCCGGCTTTCCAGCGTTGCGTTTTAGGGATTTTTCGACTGATAAAACCGGAGAGCAGGCCGGCGACAATGCTGGTGATGAAACAGGGGATGGCTGTGACACCATCGATATCGATGAGATAGCGATGCACGCCGGCAATCACGCCCACGATCGCTCCGACCCAAGGGCCAAATAAGATACCGCCGGACATGACTGCGATGATACGCACGTTGACCAGCGATCCCTCTACCGGCACGCCGGACCAGGTACTGAACAAGGCAAACAGGGAAAAAATCGCGGTAACGGCCAGCAGTTCTTTTGGTGTATGCGCGGATTTATGCAGAAGTTCGCGAAACAGGCGCAGACGGATAAGGAAAAAAAGGCAAATCAACATTAATGCCGCGCGGTCAAAAACTGCCAGCAGCATCGTGAATATTTCGTGCATGTGTACGCCGTGTTAATCGCGAGAAAGGAATATGATAGAAAACCTTGCAGCAGAAGGCTAGCCAAAGGCAAGAATAGGGAAAAGTCACACAAATAAAAGGGGATTGATGGCGAATCCTGGAGATTCAATCATCTCCACTCATTGTAGATAAATGAAGTAAATTAAAAGATATCAGTCTGTTAATTTTTATTAGTGAACTCACGTAGTCAGACATGATTTGTGCCGTGTTTAGTGGCGTTGATGCCCGTTTTATTCACCAGCAATTATTTTTTATCTTCCCTCTCGACAACATGAATTTTTTCGGGTTATTTTCTAAGCGTGCCGCAACTGCGGCAGCGTCGCTCGGACGGTCCGGGCGCTAACGTTAATCTGAGGAATCTATGGCTGAATTCAGTCCTGAACGCCGTTTCACGCGTATCGATCGTCTCCCCCCGTATGTTTTTAATATTACTGCTGAACTGAAGATGGCTGCGCGCCGCCGTGGTGAAGACATTATTGATTTCAGCATGGGTAACCCCGATGGTGCGACCCCGCCGCATATCGTTGAGAAATTATGCACCGTTGCCCAGCGCCCCGATACGCATGGTTATTCCACTTCTCGTGGGATTCCTCGTCTTCGCCGTGCTATTTCACGTTGGTATCAGGAGCGTTATAACGTTGATATCGATCCTGAATCGGAAGCGATTGTCACTATTGGGTCGAAAGAGGGGCTGGCACATTTGATGCTGGCGACACTTGATCATGGCGATACCGTACTGGTACCGAATCCCAGCTACCCAATTCACATTTATGGCGCGGTGATTGCCGGAGCCCAGGTACGTTCGGTACCGCTGGTTGATGGCGTTGATTTCTTCAATGAACTTGAGCGCGCTATTCGCGAGAGCTATCCGAAACCGAAAATGATGATCTTGGGTTTCCCATCCAACCCGACCGCGCAGTGCGTCGAGCTGGAATTCTTCGAGAAAGTTGTCGCGTTGGCGAAGCGTTATGACGTACTGGTAGTCCACGATCTGGCCTACGCCGATATTGTTTACGACGGCTGGAAAGCGCCATCTATCATGCAGGTTCCCGGTGCGCGCGATGTTGCCGTCGAATTCTTTACGCTATCTAAAAGCTACAATATGGCGGGCTGGCGCATTGGTTTTATGGTAGGTAATAAAACGCTGGTCAATGCGTTGGCGCGTATTAAAAGCTATCACGATTACGGGACGTTCACCCCTCTGCAGGTGGCGGCTATTGCTGCGCTGGAGGGCGATCAGCAATGTGTGCGTGATATTGCCGAGCAGTATAAGCGCCGTCGCGATGTGCTGGTGAAAGGGTTGCATGAGGCGGGTTGGATGGTGGAGTGTCCGAAGGCGTCGATGTATGTGTGGGCTAAAATCCCGGAGCAGTACGCAGCGATGGGCTCGCTAGAGTTCGCCAAAAAAATGCTACAGGATGCCAAAGTCTGCGTTTCGCCGGGTATTGGCTTTGGTGATTATGGTGATACGCATGTACGGTTTGCTTTAATTGAAAACCGCGATCGCATTCGCCAGGCCATACGCGGCATTAAATCTATGTTCCGCGCCGACGGACTTCTTCCAGCCTCGACCAGGTTGACAAGCGAAAGCAACGAATGAAAAACGGGAGCCAGCGGGCTCCCGTTTTTTTAACATCGTTATGGCTAGATCATCAGGGCGAAAGTACCGGCCCAAACGATGACCATAAAAGAAATGCCCATTAAAAAGTATTTCACGACTCATCACTCCGTGCGCTCTGCGAGACGCCTAAATGAATTTAATTTTCATGACCTGCTTTAACTACCGCTAACAAAAATTGAACAATTTGTTGCTGGCGGTAGCTACAAATTCTCTGCGCTAACTGCTCCAGATGGCGCTAATGTACGCCTAAAAAAAGAGGGAGACAAGGCCCATTTTTTTATTAATTTTTAGTTACTTACGAGTGTCGTGATTCGGCGACACATTAATTTCATTTGGTATTAAATTCTATTCTGGCGACGGCAGCTAAGAACCGTTTTCGAACAAGCATAGCTGTTTGATTTTGAGATTTTTTTAGTTCCAATTAACCCTGGAGAGTCGCATCCCGTTTTAGATAAACGGTGTTTTTCAAAGGATTGCTTAAGGCGATAAAGTGCCTGTTGCCCTATGGCAAAAAGCGAAAGAGCGGTGAGCTGATGAAACTTCTGGTGACCTGCTTAGTCGTCATGTTGAATGTTGCAAAGCTCATAAGAAGGCGTGTGCTCGCCACCATGTTGGACGTTTACAACATGGTGGCGACAGTGCTATATACAGCAGCCAGATTCTATAAAGGAAAACTCAAATTATCGAATGCTAATGTCCATTAAAAGATGATTTCATAATCACACTGATGAGCGTCGTCCAGGTTGATGTAAAATCAGTTATAACTAATTTTAATAATGCTTTTAGAATTAAATTATGAAGCGAAGTTTGGGTGCATGATTTATTTTAGGATTATCTTAGATAGTGCGCCATTGAGCGGGCGCTCGATGCTAGTTTTTATTTTCATATATAGACAAAATGATTTTGTTATCATTTAAAAATAGTATCTGAAGTTGAGTTTTCAGTATCAATGTAGTTTGAAATCATCCCCTCGGCAATGAGTTTCTCCATTACCATACTAAATTTTTTACTTTTGACGTTTCCAGTGGCATTCAGAATATTACTATTGAAAGCAGGGTTGGAGCGAATGATGTAATTGATGAATTCAAGTAGGAGTTTGTTCTGTGGGATAAATGAATCGTCATGAACTATCTTATCTTTAAAAATATTTAATGGTTTTTCTGAGCATTCCAGGGGGCGGCTGCTGATTGTATGCTCGTGAATTTTTTCAATAGCCTGATTGGTGATATACAGCTTATTCAACGAGATTGTCGGTTTCTCATCCTCATCAGGAGTAAAGTGGCAAAAGACGACATTTCTTGCTGGAGATATAATGCTTATTCTTTGTTCTGAAAGGGTGTCTTCTGGGTTCTCCAGTATCTCCATTAGATTTCTGGAGTGGCTGTACCACAGGCCTGAAACAGAAACTTTGAGTTTGAACTGTGTTACAGGAGAGCCGTATTGGGTCTCCAGATTAGGCTCACTTTCGTTGAGCGTCAGGATAGTATTTATTTTTGAATGCTGCGACCAGGATCTTTCGCTTCTGCTGACTTCATCAATATTTGAGGCATTATAAAAATAGGGCTTACTACTGCCCATGTCATGTCTAATTGCACTCTTTAATGTCCCATGTGTTTTACCTAACTTAAGACAAAGATTGATGGCTCCAATATCATGCCAGTGAAGCAAATCTTCTAGTTCACAGTTTAATAATTTTTGTGCGCGCGAAATTGAACAGTATTCCAGCGGCGGAAGATTGTTTAACTTCCATATGTTTCGTTCTTTTTTGTTCATGATGGTATTGTCTTGTGAAAATGATGTTGAATTAACTTAAAATGTGTTTTGATGAACCTTTCTCATTTTTTATGCTGTTAACTTCACATTAACGAATTGATTAAAGGTTAGCGTTAATCTTGTTTCCCATTGAGACTGGATTAAATGTTATTTAAGATGCACATTCTATCAGCTATTTTATAACGGTTAAATATGTCTATGATAAAAAACTTCGCTGATATGATAAGTTTAATTTATTATTTATATCGTGAATTTTTGTGGTTTTAATTATCTATTTTTTGTATTTAATCCAGTTGTCATAGGTAGCAAGGATTTCAGTATGGTGCATTATCAGGCGTGAAGAAGATGGCGAAATCGGGACCGGGTAAAAATCGAACTTTGCTTGATAAGCACGATCAACCGTTCAATGGTAAATCGGGCGATACGAGTGAATATAATGAAATGAAGGTGGTGTTGGAAAGTGTCCCCTGCAGGAATCGAACCTGCAACTAGCCCTTAGGAGGGGCTCGTTATATCCATTTAACTAAGGGGACGAGGCGTCGGGATTATAGCGTTTTTTTCCTTGCAGGTTAAGCAGGTATGGTCTGACTGCTCAAACTGTCGCCACTTAATGCCCTTTTTTTGCTTTAGCTCGGGATTTTTTCTCGTGGGCCATGTCGTTACGGATCTGCGCATGGCTAAGTAAGGCAAAAATAAAGGTCCCGCCGCAAATGTTGCCGGCAAGAGTCGGTAAAGCAAAGGGCCAGATGAATTCTTGCCACGGTAGCGTCCCATTGAATACCAGATAGAAAATTTCGACGCTGCCGACCACGATATGAGTCGTATCAGCAAGTGCAATGAGCCAGGTCATCAGGATAATGACCACAATCTTTGCAGAGCCTGCCGCAGGAAACATCCACACCATGGTGGCGACCAGCCAGCCGGAAATTATCGCATTAGCGAACATCTCCGTGGGGGTGTTGCTCATCACTTTTAAACTGATGCTCTGGAAGGCCTCAAGTGTGGGGTCATCAAACACCGGCATGATATCAAATGCCCATGCCGCAATCGCGGTGCCAATTAAATTACCTATCAGCACTACGCCCCAAAGGCGCAACAAAAGACCAATATTACTCAGCGTGGGCTTATGCATTATGGGTAATACAGCGGTAACGGTGTTTTCGGTAAACAGTTGTTGGCGCGCGAGGATGACAATAACAAAACCAAAAGTGTAGCCGAGATTTTCCAGTAAAAAACCGCCGGGAATTTCACCAATATGCACATGAAAGATGCCTTTTGCTACCAGCGAAGCTCCCATCGAAAGGCCTGCTGCGATGGCTGACCACAACAGCGCCATGGCATCACGCTCAAGTTCTTTCTCTCCTTCCTGGCGAATCTCTTCATGGGTCGCCATTGCTTGAGAAGGCAATCTCTCTTCATCAATCTCAATTTTCTCACCTTGTTGTTTTTCATCACTTTCTACTTCGATCTCTTCACTTTCATGGTGAGTTTGCGGATTCATGAATTTTCCCCTGCTATTGAACTTAATTATAAGCGTAGAGATGTTTCAGCTATCCATGTCTGGATAACCTCCTAAATTCTTCACAATGACAAGATTAGCAATACGGACATTGCAAAATATGTATAGAATTGTGGAGCAACAATTATGCCAAAGAAGGCTATGCTGAAAGCAGGCACATGCTTACGGGCGATATCTTAATGGAGGCAGCTGTCCCCGGATAACCCCCAGCGATAGCTAAAATTAACAGGGAGACACCTATGAATTTTCGCCTGTCGGCGCTTGCGCTTGGCGCCACATTGCTGGTCGGATGTGCCAGTTCTAGTTCTGGCGATCAACCGCAGGGGCGTTCAGATCCGCTTGAAGGTTTTAACCGCACGATGTTCAACTTCAACTTCAATGTCGTTGATCCTTATGTTCTTCGTCCTGTTGCAGTAGCGTGGCGTGATTATGTTCCGCAGCCTGCGCGCAATGGGTTGAGTAACTTTACCAGCAACCTTGAAGAACCAGCGGTAATGGTGAACTCCTTCCTGAAGGGCGATCCCTATAAAGGAATGGTGCACTTTACCCGCTTCTTCCTGAACACCCTCCTTGGGATGGGCGGTTTGATTGATGTGGCTGGAATGGCGAACCCGAAACTACAGCGCGTAGAGCCAAGCCGCTTCGGTAGCACTCTCGGCCACTATGGCGTTGGCTACGGTCCATACATGCAGTTGCCTTTCTACGGCAGCTTCACCCTTCGTGATGAGGGGGGCGATATGGCTGATGACTTCTATCCGGTCCTTTCCTGGCTGACCTGGCCAATGTCTATCGGTAAATGGATGGTTGAGGGAATTGAAACTCGTGCACAGCTGCTGGATTCCGACGGCTTGCTTCGTCAGTCTTCCGATCCGTATATCTTAATGCGTGAAGCCTATTTTCAGCGTCACGACTTTATCGCTAACGGCGGTAAACTTTCTCCGAATGAAAACCCGAACGCGCAGGCGATCGAGGGCGATCTTAAAGATATCGATTCGCAGTAATCTCCTGATGGAAAGTAAAAGGGTGAACATGACGTTCACCCTTTTTTGCGGCTGCAGATTATCAGAAGCGGTAGTTGAAGTTTGCGCCGTACAGCCAGGCTTTGCCTTCAGAACGGAAGGTATAAGGCCCTTCTTTGATTTCTACGTGTTGACCATGCATGTAGGATAAGCCTACATCAACCGATGCATCTTTGTTAAAGGCATACGTCGTACCTGCGCTCAGCCACAGACGGTCCTGATCCGGAATAGAGATTGAACGGGTTGTTGCGGGGACTGGACTGTCATCGAAGGCAATACCGGTACGGAAGGTCCAGTTATCGTCATAGTAGTAGGTGGTCCCCAGCGCAAGACGATAGGAATCCTTAAAGCTCTCATCTTTATAGAACAGCGTTTGTCCATCAGAGCCGGTAGCTTTCAACTCCTGGAACTGACTCCAACTGGTGTAAGCGATGCTATAGTGAACGGCCCATTTTGGTGCGACGCGGTTATAGCCTGACAGTTCCCACATTTCTGGCAGGTTCAGCGTCAGAGAGCCTGGAATTGTCGAGCCACCTGTTGGGTAAGGGAAGCCGGTAATAGCTGTATTCATATTACTGCGGTAGTCGCCGTCGAAATCGATTTTGACTTCAGAACGGTAGGTCAGACCATAGCGGTTGTTTTTATCGACTTCATACAGAATGCCCGCATTCCAGCCAAATCCCCACTCATCACCCTTCAAGCGGGCAATTTGTTGGTCCGCAGGAATTGCCGCGAGCTGCTGTGCTTTTGCAATGGCGGCTGGACGAGCTGCCGCAGGTAGATTAGGTACCTGTTGCATAATTTGACCCGCGGCCAATATGCCAGCATCGCCTGCGTAACGCTCAATTTTTGCTTTGGCATAGACGGCATCAAAGCCAAGACCAAAACTCCAATTATCGTTAAGGCGATAAGCACCGCTCAGGTTCAGGTTGACGGTGGTCAAATCTGTTTTACCGCCCATAGTTCCGGCGGCGTAATCCGTACTGTATTCCGTCGCTAGTCCGTAATTGGAGGTTATTGATGCTCCCCAGCCGAATTGATCGTTAATCGGGGCGACGTAATGTAAATTCGGCACCCATGCGGTTGGGGCAATATTGTCTGCATTCAGGCTTTTGCCAGAGGGAGACTTACCAGAAATATTCACGTCGGGATCAACGAACACCGCGCCGGCAGACATCGTCGGGCGATCAAACATCATAATTAACGCCGGGTTACGGCTGGCGTTTCCCGCATCATCAGCAATAGCCCCTTCACCTGAATAAGCGCGACCAAGGCCCGATGAAGAGAATTCGTTTAACTGAAAGCCTGCTGACCAGGCTTGGGTTGAAACTATTGCTACAGCCACTGCAAGGGCAGATTGGGTAAAGCGGGTTTTCTGGCTCATGCCCATAACCTCATAGAGTTATTTTTATTTAAACAATGTTACATGCCGTAACAGAAGCGCGAAGTGTAGGGTCTGCTTTACGACAGAGAAATCAGACCAGTGCGCTGAGTATAGGTCTGACCAGATGATATGTTGCAAGTTTGTTTATAAGTTTTTTCAATTGTGATACGAAAAACGCGATCCAGCTGGCAAATTTGCTGTTGTACCTCATGTTCGAAATGGGGGATTTTTGTTTTGGATCATTTTTAAGTGTGATTTCGCTCACTTATCTCATTTGTCACCATTAACGGCTGGAGGCGGTTATTCACCGGGCGTAAAATAAACAGATTATTTATCTGGCACCTTGAGTGCATATACAGAGGAAATCTACGATGAGTAAATGCAGTGCTGATGAAACCCCGGTTTGCTGCTGTATGGATGTTGGCACCATAATGGACAACTCCGATTGCACCGCCTCTTACAGCCGCGTGTTCGCTAACCGTGCCGAAGCAGAGCAAACGCTCACCGCATTGAGCGAAAGAGCGCGTAACGTTGAATCTGAGCCGTGCAAAATCACCCCGACCTTTACTGATGTCGATGGTGGCGTACAGCTGGATATCGATTTCGTATTCTGCTGTGAAGCTGAAACCCTGATTTTCCAGCTCGGCTTGCGTTAGTCTTTCCCCAAATGCCCCTCTGCGCAGGGGCGTTATCTTTTCTATCCAATGTGTTTTGGCTCCCACTTTTTCTGTTCCCCGATTGGCTTAATGTAAAATATTGGTTAAAACTGTTATCAGGTCAGACCACTTTGTTTTATCGGTTAACAGGGGAGTGTTATGAGTCAGGCATTACCGCTAGTCACCCGCCAGGGCGATCGCATTGCTATAGTCAGCGGTTTACGTACTCCGTTTGCCAGACAGGCGACGGCGTTTCATGGCATTCCTGCCGTTGATCTCGGTAAGCTGGTGGTTGGCGAAATGCTGGCCCGCAGCGATATCCCTGTGGAAATAATCGAGCAGCTGGTATTTGGCCAGGTTGTGCAGATGCCGGAAGCGCCAAATATCGCACGGGAAATTGTTCTGGGAACCGGTATGAGCGTACATACCGATGCCTACAGCGTCAGTCGCGCTTGTGCGACCAGTTTTCAGGCGGTGGCCAACGTCGCAGAAAGTCTGATGGCAGGAACTATCCGGGCGGGCATCGCGGGTGGGGCTGACTCTTCGTCCGTGTTGCCCATCGGTGTTAGCAAAAAACTGGCCCGCGTCCTGGTTGATGTCAATAAAGCACGCACCCTGAGTCAGCGCCTCAAGCTCTTTTCCCGTCTACGCTTTCGCGATCTTCTTCCTGTGCCGCCAGCGGTCGCCGAATATTCCACCGGTCTACGGATGGGGGACACCGCTGAACAGATGGCAAAAACCTGGGGTATTCCCCGTGAACAGCAGGATCAGCTAGCGCTTCGCTCGCACCAGCTTGCCGCGAAGGCCTGGGAAGAGGGCAAACTATCAGCAGAAGTGATGACGGCATATACCCCGCCTTTCCGTGAACCGCTGGTTCAGGATAATAATATTCGTAAAAATTCAACGCTTGCTGATTACCAAAAGTTACGCCCGGCCTTTGATCGCAAACACGGGACCGTGACCGCTGCTAACAGTACGCCGTTAACCGATGGCGCGGCGGCGGTGATTATGATGACAGAATCCCGGGCTAAAGAGCTGGGGCTTGTCCCGCTGGGCTATCTGCGCAGCTATGCTTTCAGCGCCATTGCTGTCCAGCAGGATATGCTGTTGGGACCGGCATGGTCGACGCCGTTGGCGCTGGAAAGGGCAGGACTTACGCTGGCTGATTTAACCCTGATTGATATGCACGAAGCCTTTGCCGCGCAGACGTTGGCTAATTTGCAATGTCTGGCGAGCGACCGCTTTGCTCGTGAAGTGCTTGGACGTTCACAGGCAACAGGAGAGGTTGATGAGAGCAAGTTCAATGTGCTCGGCGGATCCATAGCCTATGGTCATCCTTTTGCCGCCACGGGCGCGAGAATGATCACCCAAACGTTACACGAACTGCGGCGTCGTGGAGGCGGATTTGGTTTGGTCACTGCCTGCGCTGCGGGTGGTTTAGGTGCAGCTATGATTCTGGAGGCCGAATAATGGACATCCTGTCGGCGTTTACGCTTGAGATTCGCCCGGACAATATTGCCGTGATTACGATTGATGCTCCTGGCGAAAAAATGAATACCTTGAAAGCCGAGTTTGCCAGCGAAGTACGGGCAATCATCCGTCAGCTTCGCGACAACAAAGACCTGCGCGGTGCGGTGTTCATTTCGGCAAAGCCAGATAATTTCATTGCCGGGGCCGATATCAACATGATTGCCCGCTGCGTTTCTGCCCTGGAGGCTGAAACGTTGGCCCGTCAAGGGCAGCAGATTATGGCGGAGATCCACGGGTTGTCGATTCCGGTTATTGCTGCTATCCACGGCGCATGTCTGGGTGGTGGCCTTGAGCTGGCGCTGGCTTGTCACGGGCGGGTGTGCAGCGATGATGATAAAACCCGACTTGGTTTGCCTGAAGTTCAATTGGGCCTGCTGCCAGGTTCCGGTGGTACCCAGCGTTTACCAAGATTAATCGGCGTCAGCAGCGCGCTGGATATGATCCTGACCGGCAAGCAGCTTCGCCCGCGTCAGGCCCTGAAAGTGGGACTGGTTGATGAAGTGGTGCCGCAGGCCATTTTGTTGCAAACCGCAGTAGAGTTGGCGTTGAAAGGACGCCCAGTAAGCCGCACTGTTCCTGTACGCGATCGCATCCTCGCCGGACCATTAGGTCGTAGTCTGCTATTTCGCCTGGTGGCGGAAAAGACACATCAAAAAACGCAGGGTAATTATCCAGCGACCAAACGTATTCTACAGGTGATTGAAACCGGGCTGGCGCAGGGTTGCAGTAGTGGTTATGCCGAAGAAGCGCGAGCCTTTGGTGAGCTGGCGATGACGCCGCAATCGCAAGCGTTGCGAGCCATTTTCTTCGCCAGTACCGATCTTAAGAAAGATCGCGGTGCGGATGCTGAACCCGGCGCGTTGCGCAGTGTAGGTATTCTTGGCGGCGGGCTGATGGGAGGGGGAATTGCTTACGTCACCGCCTGTAAAGGAGGATTGCCGGTACGCATTAAGGACATCCAACCGCGCGGGATCAATCACGCCATGAAGTACAGCTGGGATCTGCTCGACAAACAGGTTCGCCGCCGCTATCTGCGGGCTAGCGAGCGCGATCGTCAGCTGGCGTTGATCTCGGGTTCTACGGATTACCAGGGATTCGCACATCGTGATGTGGTTATCGAAGCGGTGTTTGAAGACCTTGCCCTCAAGCAAAAAATGGTCAGCGAGGTTGAGCAGCACTGTAGCGTTGAGACGATCTTTGCCTCTAATACCTCATCATTACCGATCGGTGAGATCGCGGCACAAGCCAGCAGGCCGCAGCAGGTTATCGGCCTACACTTCTTCAGTCCGGTAGAGAAAATGCCGTTGGTAGAGGTGATTCCGCATGCCGGTACCAATCAGCAAACTATCGCGACGGTGGTAAAACTGGCGAAGCAACAGGGGAAAACACCCATCGTGGTGGCTGACAAAGCGGGCTTTTATGTTAACCGTATTCTGGCCCCTTACATTAATGAAGCGATGCGCCTGTTGATGGAAGGTGAACCGATAGAACATATTGATAACTCATTGGTAAAATTTGGTTTTCCTGTCGGACCTATTCAACTGCTTGATGAGGTCGGTATCGATACCGGGACCAAAATTATCCCGGTTCTGGAGGCGGCATGGGGAGAACGTTTTAGCCCGCCTGCAAACATCATTAGCGCGATTCTGAATGACGATCGCAAAGGTAGAAAAAATAATCGGGGTTTCTATCTTTATGAGGCGAAAGGGCGTAAAAGCAAAAAACGGCCTGACACTGCGATTTACTCTTTACTGGGCGTTTCTTCTGCGCGGGAGCAATTGTCCGTGCAGCAGGTGGCGGAACGGTGTGTGATGATGATGCTTAATGAGGCAGCGCGCTGCTTCGATGAGCAAATTATCCGCAGTGCGCGCGATGGTGACATCGGTGCCGTGTTTGGTATTGGTTTCCCGCCGTTTCTTGGTGGCCCGTTCCGCTATATAGATAAGCTGGGTGCGGGAGAAGTCGTGGCAATTTTGCAGCGCCTGGCCGCACAGTATGGCCCGCGTTTTACACCATGTGACACTTTATTACACATGGCGGAGCAGGGGGCGACCTTTTGGCCCACTGATGAACGGACGACCTAAGTTGTGGTCAAAGAAGGTAAATCCGGCAATGAATGATGCTGGCCATTGGCTGTTTTGTAAGCAATAGTTGACTATACTTACGCCATTGAGGTAAAAAACAGCGTTTCATTCGTTGAATGGATCAGGCACAATGCCCGGCCACCGGGTCACCTGCGTATTGTTTACGTTGGTAAGGCTACGGTGCTTCTGGTTAACAAAAGCGGTGCAATATGCAAGTTTTTATTATGCGTCACGGCGACGCTGCCCTCGATGCAGCCAGTGACTCGGTTCGTCCACTAACCGTCTGCGGTTGTGATGAGTCTCGTCAGATGGCAACCTGGCTGAAAGGTCAAAAAGTGGATATTGAGCGGGTTCTTGTGAGTCCCTACCTGCGTGCTGAACAGACGCTGGAGATTGTTGGGGAGTGCATGAATCTGCCGAAAGATGTCGACGTGATGCCGGAACTCACGCCGTGCGGCGATGTTGGTATGGTCAACGCTTATCTTCAGGCGCTGGCAAATGAAGGTGTGGCGACGGCATTGGTCGTGTCGCATCTGCCTTTAGTGGGGTACCTCGTCTCAGAGCTGTGCCCGGGGGAAACTCCCCCGATGTTCACCACATCTGCTATTGCCTGCGTCACGCTTGATGCTGAAGGCAAAGGTGAATTCACCTGGCAAATGAGCCCCTGCAATTTGAAGATGGCAAAAGCGATTTAATCTCCTCCGGGGCTGACGAACTACGGAAGCTCCGGCGGTTGCCACTCTTCAACTTCAATCAGTACCAGCAGTGCGGCGTCACCGCCGTACTCTTTTGGTGCCTGATGAAATGCCATGATCTGCGGATGTTGCGCCAGCCATAGCGGCGTTTGCTGCTTAAGAATGTGTTTCCCATGCCCGTGCATCACGCAGGCGCAGAACACATGCTCGCGACGGCAGGCGGCAATTAACGCGCCCAGTTCTTGTTTGGCCTGCTGTTGGGTTAAGCCGTGCAGGTCAAGGAACAGCTCTGGAGAATAATCACCTCGCCGCAATTTTTTTAGCTCAAAATGGCTGACGTCCGAACGGACATACTTAACCGAGCCTTCGGTATTTAGCAGCGGCTGAAATTCATCCGAAAAGAAGTGGCTATTGTCTGCCTGTTCCTGAAGCAACCGTTTTGGCGGCACCTCAGAGATTTTTTTGCGCAGCGGGCGGTGAACGATAGTGTCCTGTTTAATCTGACGCGTGCCGGTCATCAGTTGCCGGAACAATGCCTGATCCTCCTCACTTAGCGATGTTTTCTTTTTCATTACCTGGTCTCATTTTTTCTTTGTCGCTAGTTTACCCGACTCGTCATACATCCAGGCAAGGAAAACGTATATTTCCCCCTTAGCCTGACGTAAGAATGCTGATTTATCCCCGTCTTCGTGGCAAACTAGCCGCCGAATTTATAGCAGAGCGTGTCCTGGAGGATAGCGTGGATAAAATTTTTGTTGATGAGGCTGTTAATGAGCTTCATACCATTCAGGACATGTTGCGTTGGGCGGTAAGCCGCTTTAGCGCTGCAAATATCTGGTACGGACACGGTACTGATAACCCGTGGGATGAAGCGGTGCAACTGGTGATGCCGTCGCTGTATTTGCCGCTGGATATTCCGGAAGATATGCGTACCGCGCGCCTGACTTCCAGTGAAAAGCATCGCATCGTTGAGCGCGTGATTCGTCGTATTAATGAGCGTATTCCGGTGGCTTATTTGACTAATAAAGCCTGGTTCTGTGGCCATGAGTTTTACGTTGATGAGCGCGTGCTGGTGCCGCGTTCACCGATTGGCGAGCTTATCAATAATCAGTTTGCTGGCCTGATTGACCATCAACCGCAGCACATTCTTGACATGTGCACCGGTAGCGGTTGCATTGCAATCGCCTGTGCTTATGCCTTCCCGGAAGCGGAAGTTGACGCGGTAGATATCTCCCCGGATGCGCTGGCTGTTACCGAGCAAAACATCGAAGATCACGGTTTAATTCACAACGTAACGCCGATTCGCTCCGATCTGTTCCGCGACCTGTTGAAGGTGCAATACGATCTGATCGTGACTAACCCACCTTATGTGGATGAAGAGGATATGTCCGACCTGCCGGGCGAATATCGCCATGAGCCGGTTCTGGGACTGGCTTCAGGCAGCGATGGTCTGAAGCTGACTCGCCGCATTCTGGCCTGCGCGCCAGATTATCTTAACGATGATGGTATCCTGATTTGTGAAGTCGGCAACAGCATGGTACATCTGATGGAACAGTATCCTGACGTACCATTTACCTGGCTGGAGTTTGACAACGGCGGTGATGGCGTCTTTATGCTGACCAAATCGCAACTGATTGACGCCCGTGCGCATTTCAGCATCTATAAAGACTAAAACAATAAACACGCAAACATAACGACAATAACGGAGCCGTGATGGCAGGAAACACAATTGGACAACTCTTTCGCGTTACTACCTTCGGCGAGTCGCACGGCCTGGCGCTGGGCTGTATCGTTGATGGCGTGCCGCCAGGTATTCCACTGACCGAAGCTGACCTACAGCACGACCTCGATCGTCGTCGGCCAGGAACGTCGCGTTATACCACCCAGCGTCGTGAACCGGATCAGGTGAAAATTCTTTCCGGCGTCTTTGAAGGCGTGACCACTGGTACCAGCATTGGTTTGCTGATCGAGAACACCGATCAACGTTCCCAGGACTACGGCGCGATTAAAGACGTTTTCCGCCCGGGTCATGCTGACTATACCTACGAGCAGAAATACGGCCTGCGCGACTATCGCGGCGGTGGTCGTTCTTCCGCCCGTGAAACCGCGATGCGCGTGGCTGCCGGGGCGATTGCCAAAAAATTCCTCGCCGCCAAATTCGGTATTGTCATTCGCGGCTGTTTGACCCAGATGGGCGATATTCCGCTAGCGATAAAAGACTGGGATCAGGTTGAGCAAAATCCGTTCTTCTGTCCGGACCCGGATAAAATCGAGGCGCTTGATGAACTAATGCGTGGCCTGAAAAAAGAGGGTGACTCCATCGGAGCAAAAGTGACCGTGGTAGCGGATGGCGTGCCTCCGGGACTGGGTGAGCCGGTATTTGACCGTCTGGATGCGGATATTGCGCACGCGCTGATGAGTATCAACGCGGTAAAAGGTGTGGAAATTGGCGATGGTTTTGAAGTGGTGAAACTTCGCGGTAGCGAAAACCGCGATGAAATTACTAAAGCGGGTTTTCAGAGCAACCATGCGGGCGGCGTGCTGGGCGGTATCAGCAGCGGTCAGCAAATTGTGGCGAATATCGCCCTGAAGCCAACCTCCAGCATTACCGTTCCGGGGCACACGATTAATCGCTTTGGCGAAGAAGTCGAGATGATCACCAAAGGGCGTCACGATCCTTGCGTCGGTATTCGTGCGGTTCCGATCGCCGAGGCGATGCTGGCGATCGTTTTAATGGATCACTTTATGCGTCAGCGCGCGCAGAACGGCGACGTGACGACATCAATCCCACGCTGGTAATAGATGAAAAAAACCGTTATCGCACTGCTGACACTCCTTGCCAGCAGTACCAGCCTGGCGGCAACGCCGTGGCAGAAAATCACGCAGCCTATCAGCGGAAGTTCACAGTCTATTGGCGCGTTTTCTAATGGCTGTATCGTTGGCGCACAGGCGCTGCCGTTAAATTCTACCGGCTATCAGGTGATGCGCACCGATCAGCGCCGCTATTTCGGCCATCCGGATCTCGTTCAGTTTATTCAGCGCCTGAGCAATCAGGCGCACAACAAAGGAATGGGGACGGTGCTGATTGGTGACATGGGTATGCCGGCTGGTGGTCGATTCAACGGCGGCCACGCCAGCCATCAGTCCGGGCTGGATGTGGATATCTTTCTCCAGCTCCCGCAGGCGCGCTGGAGTTCAGCGCAGCTCATGAAGCCGCAGGCTCTGGATCTGGTTGCGCGTGATGGCAAACGCGTAGTGCCGTCACTGTGGAGTCCGCAAATCAGTCAGTTGATTAAGATGGCGGCGGAAGATAGCGAAGTCACGCGCATTTTCGTTAACCCGGCGATCAAGCAGCAGTTGTGCCTGGATGCGGGTAACGATCGCGACTGGTTGCGTAAAGTTCGACCATGGTTCCAACATCGTGCGCATATGCATGTGCGTCTGCGCTGTCCTGCGGGAAGTCTTGAGTGTGAAGATCAGGCTCCACCTCCGGCAGGCGATGGTTGCGGCGCGGAATTACAAAGCTGGTTTGAACCACCGAAACCAGGATCAACCTCTCCTGCGAAGAAGACGCCGCCTCCATTGCCGCCTTCCTGCCAGGCTCTACTGGATGAGCATGTTCTTTAATGGATAGTTTTATCGATCTGTTTATGGTGTCACCGGCGGTACTGGTTGTGCTGTTTTTCGTGGCCATTCTGGCGGGGTTTATTGATTCCCTGGCGGGGGGCGGCGGGTTGTTAACCGTACCGGCATTGATGGCTGCGGGTCTACCTCCCGCACAGGCTCTGGCGACCAACAAGCTACAGGCTTGCGGTGGCTCGCTTTCCGCATCTCTCTATTTTATCCGCCGCAAGGTGGTGAATCTCGCCGATCAGAAGCTGAATATTCTGATGACGTTTGTTGGTTCAACTGGCGGCGCGCTGCTGGTGCAGCACGTCCAGTCCGATATTCTCAAGCAGATTCTGCCAATACTGATTATCGGCATTGGTCTCTATTTTCTGTTGATGCCAAAGCTCGGCGAAGAAGACCGTCAGCGTCGTCTTTACGGTCTGCCGTTTGCTCTGGTGGCTGGCGGCTGCGTGGGTTTTTATGATGGCTTTTTTGGCCCGGGTGCAGGTTCTTTTTATGCGCTGGCTTTTGTGACTCTGGCCGGGTTCAATCTCGCTAAATCGACCGCCCATGCCAAAGTGCTTAATGCTACCTCCAACGTTGGCGGCCTGCTGCTGTTTATCATTGGCGGTAAAGTTATCTGGGCCACCGGCTTCGTAATGATGGTAGGACAATTTATTGGTGCCCGCGCCGGTTCGCGGCTGGTGCTGAGCAAAGGACAATCACTAATTCGACCGATGATTGTTGTCGTGTCGGCGGTGATGAGTGCAAAACTTCTTTATGACAGCCATGGACAGGAGATCCTCCACTGGTTGGGGATGAACTAATGAACAGTACGCATAATTACGAACAGCTGATTGAAATCTTCGACGGTTGCTTTGCCGATGATTTTAATACCCGTCTGATTAAAGGCGATGACGAACCGATCTATCTTCCGGCTGATGGCGATGCACCGTATAACCGCATCGTTTTTGCCCACGGCTTTTACGCCAGCGGATTACATGAGATCTCGCACTGGTGTATCGCTGGTAAAGCGCGTCGCGAGCTGGTTGACTTCGGTTACTGGTACTGCCCTGATGGCCGTGATGCGATGACCCAGTCTAAATTTGAAGACGTTGAGGTGAAACCGCAGGCGTTCGACTGGCTATTTTGCGTGGCGGCTGGCTATCCGTTTAACGTCAGTTGCGACAACCTGGAAGGCGATTTTGAACCTGACCGTATCGTTTTTCAACGGCGAGTACATGCTCAGGTGATGGTCTATCTGGAGCAGGGGATCCCCGAGCGTCCGGCGCGCTTTATCAAAGCATTACAAGAATATTATCAAACGCCGCCTTTGACGGCTGAGCAATTCCCGTGGCCGGAAGACCTGCACTAAGGCCACACTTTACATAATATGAGGAAAGAAGATGATCGCGGAGTTTGAATCACGCATTCTGGCGTTAATAGACGATATGGTAGACCACGCCAGTGATGATGAACTATTTGCCGGCGGTTATCTGCGCGGCCATCTGACGCTGGCGGTGGCTGAGCTGGAAGGTGAGGACGAGCATACTGCGCAAGCGGTGAATGATAAGGTGACCCAAAGCCTAACGAAAGCGATCAACGCTGGCGAACTGTCGCCACCCGATCAGATTCTGGTGCAGGGCATGTGGGATAATTTGTATCAGCAGGCGCTGCGGAAATAACGTTTTTGCCTGATTAGTGGCCCGATTTCACCCTATCGGGCCAGTTTCTTTGACTATTTCACCGCTTTCCCTTTCAGTAACTTTCTTACCCACAAACGATTCGGATTCAGCGCTGCCAGAGTTTCTCTGTCCATCGGTAACGGCTCGTTGCTCATTTGCGCCGCCAGAATTTCGGCCATCAGCGGAGCGGAGCATAATCCGCGCGAACCGAGTGCGGCAAGCAAATACAGATTGCGATAAATTGGGGCCTCTATGGCCCGTTCCTGGCGTTCGGCCAGCGAGGCGTATTCGCTTAATGTGCGATCATAGTCGGGCACATTGCCTGCCATCGGCAAATGATCGCGTGTTGCACAGCGCACGCCGCTGCGCGCTTCATTGGCACTGACATCCACCTCCTGCACCCACTTAATCTGCGGCAAGCAGTCAATCAGGCGTTGGCGATTTTGTTGCTGATCTACAGCGCTAAACGTGGTATCCGTTTGCCCACGATGATAGCTGGCACCAATGCAGTGCTGTTGGTTGTTTGGGTTTTGCGGGGTCAAATAACCGTCATAACACAGCACCTGGCGTAGCTGTGATAGTCCTGGCGTGGTGGGAATATGGCTGACCTGACCCGCAACTGGATACATGGGAAGGTGTGTGGTCTGACTGAAGTCAGTTACCTGATAACCATTAGCCAGTACCGCGACTTCATGGTGCTGCCGCTGATTTAATTGCCAGCCGTCATTATCAGTGCTGATAGTTTCAACAGGATAATCGTAGTGAACATGTAACCCGCGAGTAGCCGCGAGGGCGAATAGTTCGGCAGTTAGCTGCTGTGGACAGAGCCAACCGCCGGCAGGGTAGGTTATTCCCCCGCAGTCGGTGTCGACGCCGCAGGTTTGTGCAACGGTTTGGGCGTTAACGGCAACGGCGATTTCCGGCGGCAGATTGAGTTCAAGCATCTGGGCGATTTTCTGTGCGCTTTTTTCATCCCAGGCTAGCTGCGTAACGCCGCACCAATCGTGGTCAAACTGCACTGGAAGAGTGTCGTAGAGGCGACGTGCAAAGGTAAATGCCGCCGGGAAAAAGCGGGCGAGGGCCGGATCGTGTTGACTCAATAGAGGGTAAAGAGCCCCCTGACGATTGCCGGACGCGCCTTCTGCGGGGGCGCTGTCGGCACAATATAACGTCACCTGCCAGCCACGACGCAGCAGCGCCAGAGAGAGCAGGGCGCTGGCGATGCCGCCGCCGATAATCGCCACATCGCGCTGCTCCGTTCCGCTACGGGCAAACCACGGAGTGCGCGAGGCGAAGTCGAGCGTTTGCTTCATTTCGCCGACAAGCATTTCGCGTTTGCGGCCAAAACCTTTGCGTTTCTGCATGCTGAAACCAGCTTCTTGCAGCCCGCGGCGAACAAAACCGGCCGAGGTGAAGGTAGCCAGAGTTCCGCCGGGCCTCGCCAGTCGGGCCATCGCTGAAAAGAGTTCCGGCGTCCACATATCCGGGTTTTTTGCAGGCGCAAAGCCATCGAGAAACCAGGCATCCACCTGCTGATTAAGCGAATCATCAAGCTCGTTGGTGAGTTCATTGATATCGCCAAACCACAAATCCAGCGTTACACGTCCGTCATCCAGTAGCAGACGATGGCAGCCCGCTAACGGTTGCGGCCACTGCGCCTGTAGCTGTTCAGCCCATGGCGTAAGCTCGGGCCAGTGCTGGTGTGCCAGAGAAAGATCGTCGGCCTTCAGCGGAAATTTTTCGAAACTGATGAAATGTAATCTTTGCAGGGTAGCTTCTGGATTATCGCGGTGAAAAACGTCAAACGCCTGCCATAGCGTGAGAAAGTTTAGCCCGGTGCCGAACCCACTTTCAGCAACGATAAATAATGGGTGCGAATGAATGGGGAAACGTTCGTTAAGCTGGTTACCGCTGAGGAAAACGTAGCGAGTCTCTTCCAGGCCATTATCATTGGAAAAGTAGACATCGTCGAAATCTCGGGAAACAGGTGTACCCTCAGCATTGAATTCCAGGTTGGCGGGTTGTATGGCGTTTTGTTTCACGTAAGTTACTCGAATCACAAGGCGTAGAACGATCTTAACGATGTGTGCCTGAGGGCGCAAATTTATACACAATTTGGCTGATCGGACTTGTTCGGCGTACAAGTGTACGCTATTGTGCGACTCGAAACTTAATATAGTGTGACTTACAGAGGTATTGAATGAAACGTGCAGTGATTACTGGCCTGGGCATCGTTTCCAGTATTGGTAATAACCAGCAGGAAGTCCTGGCATCTCTGCGTGAAGGACGCTCCGGGATCACTTTCTCTGAAGAGTTTAAAGATTCGGGAATGCGCAGCCACGTATGGGGTAATGTCAAACTGGACACAACTGGTTTGATCGACCGTAAAGTGGTTCGTTTCATGAACGATGCCTCTATCTATTCCTATCTCTCCATGCAGCAGGCGATTGAAGATGCTGGCCTGAAAGAAGAAGTCTATCAGCAAAACCCGCGCGTGGGTCTGATTGCCGGTTCCGGCGGTTCTTCTAAATCTCAGGTTTTCGGCGCTGACGCAATGCGCAGCCCGCGTGGTCTGAAAGCCGTAGGTCCTTATGTGGTGACTAAAGCGATGGCATCTGCAGTATCCGCTTGCCTTGCCACACCGTTTAAAATCTATGGCGTGAACTACTCCATCAGCTCTGCTTGTGCGACTTCCGCACACTGTATCGGTAATGCTGTTGAGCAAATTCAACTGGGTAAACAGGATATCGTGTTTGCTGGCGGCGGCGAAGAGCTGTGCTGGGAAATGGCCTGTGAGTTCGACGCGATGGGTGCTCTGTCCACCAAATACAACGAAACGCCGGAAAAAGCGTCCCGTACCTATGATGCGCATCGCGATGGCTTCATCATCGCAGGCGGCGGCGGTATGGTTGTCGTTGAAGAGCTGGAACACGCTCTGGCGCGCGGTGCGCACATTTATGCTGAAATCGTTGGCTACGGCGCAACGTCCGATGGTGCTGACATGGTTGCTCCATCAGGTGAAGGCGCGGTGCGCTGCATGAAGATGGCGATGCACGGCGTTGATACCCCAATCGATTACCTGAACTCCCACGGTACTTCTACACCGGTTGGTGATGTGAAGGAACTGGGTGCTATTCGCGAAGTGTTCGGTGATAACAGCCCGGCAATCTCTGCCACAAAAGCGATGACCGGCCACTCTCTGGGCGCGGCTGGCGTGCAGGAAGCTATCTACTCTCTGCTGATGCTGGAACACGGCTTTATCGCCCCAAGCATCAACATTGAAGAGATGGACGAGCAGGCTGCAGGTCTGAACATCGTGACCGAGCCTACTGAACGCGCGCTGACTACCGTGATGTCTAACAGCTTCGGTTTTGGCGGGACTAACGCCACGCTGGTGATGCGCAAATACAGCGCGTAACGAGCAAACCTTGAGAAGGGAGCCAACGGGCTCCCTTTTTTGTCTTCTTGACAGACCCCTGCGCAAGCAGGCAAACTCCTGCCACAACATTATTCTCCCCAATAATGCGTAAGCGTTTAACGTCATCCAACGCGCCTTAACCCTGATAATCAGGTGGAGATGGCGTGGTTATCACCTCGCCTTACTCTGCGAACTGGAGTAAAGCATGTCCGCAGCGACTGAAACAAAAAACACCTCTTCAGCGAATGGATCGCTGTTTCGTATTACTTTCGCCGTTTTTCTTACCTACATGACCGTGGGCCTGCCGCTGCCGGTGATCCCGCTGTTCGTTCATCAGGAACTGGGTTTTGGTAACACCATGGTTGGCGTCGCCGTCGGTATCCAGTTCCTTGCTACCGTGTTAACACGCGGCTATGCCGGTCGCCTGGCGGATCAGTATGGTGCAAAGCGCTCTGTACTTCAGGGCATGCTGGCCTGCGCGCTGGCAGGCGGTGCCTGGCTATGCGCTGCGCTGCTGCCGGTATCCGTTCTGGCGAAGTTTGGCCTGCTGGTACTTGGGCGTTTGATCCTCGGCTTTGGTGAAAGCCAACTGCTTACCGGTAATCTGAGCTGGGGAATGGGGCTGGTTGGCCCTGCACGTTCAGGAAAAGTGATGTCATGGAACGGCATGGCGATATACGGCTCGCTGGCAGCCGGGGCTCCGCTGGGGCTGCTGATCTATAGTCATTATGGCGTAGCGGTGCTGGCCTGCGTCACCATGGCGCTGCCGTTAGTCGCCTGGGCGATTAACGGCACGGTACGTAAAATACCTGCTCACGGTGGTGAGCGCCCGTCGCTATGGAGCGTTGTAGGGATGATCTGGCGCCCCGGTATCGGCCTTGGATTACAGGGCGTCGGCTTCGCGGTGATTGGCACGTTCGTCTCCTTGTATTTCGCCAGCCACGGCTGGGCAATGGCTGGTTTTACACTGACCGCATTCGGCGGCGCTTTCGTATTGATGCGTATTTTGTTCGGCTGGATGCCGGATCGTTTTGGCGGGGTAAAAGTCGCCATCGTTTCGCTGCTGGTTGAGGCTATTGGTCTGGCTCTGCTTTGGCAGGCACCAAATGCCTGGGTGGCGTTGGCGGGTGCCGCGTTGACTGGCTGCGGTTGCTCACTTATCTTCCCGGCCTTGGGTGTGGAGGTGGTGAAACGCGTACCGCCGCAGGTGAGAGGAACGGCGCTGGGCGGCTATGCCGCATTTCAGGATATCTCTTACGGCGTCACTGGTCCGCTTACTGGACTATTGGCAACGTCTCTGGGCTACTCTTCTGTTTTCCTCGCTGCAGCGATATGCGCAGTGCTGGGGATCGTGGTGACTCTGATTTCATTGCGCAAATAGAGTTATGGTTCGGCCCTCACTGGTCGAGGGCCGATTCTGTTCTTTCCTAAATCATCAACCACAGCAAGCCAAACACCACGATTAACGTCAGCGTGATGACCCACGGTTTTTTGCACGCTAGCCTGAGTGAAGAGGGGGTAGCCTGAACCGGCGGGATGACTAGCGTCTCCTGGGCTCTGGCGACCCGCAGTACAAAAATTTTATTGAGCAGCGTTAGCAACTGCGCAGTGCTCAGAGGCGTTTGCGCATTAGCGTGCCAGTTGGTTTGCGCAAAATTGATCACTCTCTGCCACTCCTGAGCCTCAAGTGGTTGTTTCAACGCAGCTTTTAGCGATGTGAGCGTCGGTGCTGCCTGCGAGCTAAGCGTTTGCCGCGCATGGAGCCAATATGAGAGTGGGGTAAAATGGGTGGCCGGGATCAGTTCACCAGTTTTTACGCCGCTAAGTTCCAGCATGGATTGCCAGATAAGTTTGCTGGATTCGCCGGTGGCAGCGGCAAGTTTTGTCACCTGTTGATTCAGCGTATTGTGCTCTGCTGGCAGCAGTGGACGCCGTGTTGGCGGGCGCTGCTGTGGCTGAGGGATCGACAACTGACCGCTTTGCAGTAATTGCAGGACATTTTCCAGCTGCGGGAGGGTCAATGCTTGCAGTGCTGTCTGTCCATCATGCTGGCGGATGTAATCGCTGACCGCCTGGCGATTATTTCCCTGATTCAAAAGCTCGGTTAGCTGCGCCAGAATTTGTCGACGATGATGATTTTGTTGCGCGAGGATTAAGCGCTGGTTCAGGCTGTGCTCGGCGGCCTCAAAATGGCTCGCCAGCAGCGGCGCGTCGTTTTTCAGGCTCAGATCGTGTTTAACGCAGGCCCACACCTCGGCATTTTGCTGCGATGTTAACGCCACCAGACGCGTAATCAACCGCTCAAGTACGGTACGCTGCTGCGTGGTGAGCGGAGGTTCGCCTGTCCCCGGAGGGCGATCGGACATACCTGAAACGGGTTGTGTCATGACTAATCCTTCTACATAAGGCCGGGGGATGATGTTCCTGGCGGCGAGATTATGGCACACTTCCCCGGTTTACTCTCGCTCTCAGACAGGTACTGAACCGTGAAAATCCTCGTTGATGAAAATATGCCCTATGCGCGTGAGCTTTTTAGTCGCCTGGGGGAAGTGAAGGCCGTTGCTGGTCGTCCTGTTCCGGCTGAAGCGCTGAATGACGCCGATGCTCTGATGGTTCGCTCGGTCACCAAAGTTAACGAAACGCTGCTCTCTGGCAGGGCTATCAAATTTGTCGGCACCGCGACTGCGGGTACCGATCATGTCGATCAGGTGTGGCTCCAGCAGGCGGGGATCGGTTTTTCCGCAGCACCAGGCTGCAATGCCATCGCTGTAGTAGAATATGTGTTTTCGGCGCTGTTAATGCTGGCTGAACGTGATGGTTTTGCGCTGACCGATCGCACGGTTGGGATCGTGGGTGTAGGCAACGTCGGTGGGCGTCTGCAAAAACGCCTTGAGGCGCTGGGGATCAAAACCCTGCTCTGCGATCCGCCTCGCGCCGATCGCGGTGATGAAGGCGATTTCCGCACTCTTGATGAGCTGGTGCAGGAAGCTGATGTTCTGACTTTCCATACGCCGCTCTATAAAGAAGGGTCGTATAAAACGTTGCACCTGGCGGATGAGACGCTGATTAGCCGCCTTAAGCCGGGGGCGATTTTAATTAATGCCTGCCGTGGGCCGGTGGTTGATAACGCCGCGCTGCTCAGGCGTTTGCAGGATAATCAGGCGCTAAGCGTGGTGCTTGATGTCTGGGAGCCTGAGCCCGATCTCAATACCGAATTGCTTAAGCGGGTTGATATTGGCACCGCGCATATTGCGGGCTATACCCTTGAAGGCAAAGCGCGTGGTACGACGCAGGTTTTTGAGGCTTACAGCGCATTTATCGGTCATCCGCAGCAGGTGGCTCTGGACACTC
The DNA here is from genome assembly GCF_027492335.1 of Klebsiella sp. Classification (NCBI taxonomy): domain Bacteria; kingdom Pseudomonadati; phylum Pseudomonadota; class Gammaproteobacteria; order Enterobacterales; family Enterobacteriaceae; genus Klebsiella; species Klebsiella sp. Next base: position 40,852 of record NZ_JAPUEW010000017.1, read on the forward strand.
TGTTGCCCGCGCCTGAGTTTGGTCGCATCACTTTGCATGGGCCGCTTGATCAGGCAACGCTAAAACGACTGGCGCATTTGGTGTATGATGTGCGCCGCGATGATGCGCCGCTGCGAAAAGTCGCAGGGGTTGCTGGTGAGTTCGACAAGCTGCGCAAAAATTATCAGGAACGCCGTGAATGGTCTTCGTTGTATGTTCAGTGCAGCGACGAACCGGCGGCGACGCTGTTGCGTCAGTTAGGCTTTAATGCCATGCATCATCCCATCCGTTAATATCTTCTTAATGCTCCTGCTGGATAATCCGGCAGGGCCGCTTTTTTCTGGAGTACACCACCATGTCTGAAGGCTGGAATATTGCCGTACTGGGCGCAACGGGCGCCGTAGGCGAAGCCCTGTTCGAAACCCTTGCCGATCGTCAGTTCCCGGTGGGGGATATTTATGCGCTGGCGCGTAATGAAAGCGCCGGTGAGCATCTGCGTTTTTCGGGTAAGTCGGTTATCGTTCAGGATGCTGCTGAATTCGACTGGACTCAGGCCCAGCTGGCCTTTTTTGCCGCCGGTGTAGAAGCGAGCGCCGCGTATATCGAAGACGCCACTAACGCGGGTTGTCTGGTGATTGATTTAAGTGGTCTGTTTGCGCTTGAACCGGACGTGCCGCTGGTGGTGCCGGATGTGAACCCGTTCGTACTGGCGGATTACCGTAATCGCAACGTTATTGCGGTACCGAATAGCCTGACCAGCCAGCTGCTTGCAGCGTTAAAACCGCTGATCGATCAGGGTGGCCTGTCGCGTATTAGTGTGACCAATCTGCTGTCTGCTTCCGCTCACGGTAAAAAAGCGGTCGATGCGCTGGCGGGGCAGAGCGCTAAATTGCTTAACGGCATTCCGGTTGATGAGGACGATTTCTTTGGCCGCCAGCTGGCGTTCAACATGTTGCCGCTATTGCCCGATCGTGAAGGTAGCGTGCGCGAAGAGCGTCGTATCGTCGATGAAGTCCGCAAGATTTTGCAAGATGACGGCCTGATGATCTCCGCAAGTGTGGTGCAGTCCCCGGTATTCTACGGTCATGCGCAAATGGTAGGCTTTGAAGCGCAGCGCCCGCTGTCGGCGGAAGAAGCGCGTGATGCCTTTGCCCGTGGTGAAGATATCGAGCTGTCCGAAGAGGGGGAGTTCCCGACTCAGGTCGGCGACGCTTCCGGCACCGTGCGCCTTTCCATCGGCTGCGTGCATAATGATTATGGTATGCCGGAGCAGGTGCAGTTCTGGTCAGTGGCCGATAACGTCCGTTTTGGCGGCGCGCTGATGGCGGTGAAAATCGCTGAGAAACTGGTCCAGGAGTATTTGTACTAATGTCTGAGATGGAGCAGCCGCCGGTCTATAGAATTGCGCTGGGCATTGAGTATGACGGTAGCAAATACTACGGTTGGCAGCGGCAGAATGAAGTTCGCAGCGTGCAGGAAAAACTGGAAAAGGCGCTTTCGCAGGTTGCTAATGAACCGGTGAGCGTATTATGTGCCGGTCGTACCGATGCCGGAGTTCATGGTACCGGTCAGGTGGTGCATTTTGAAACCCGTGCATTACGTAAAGACGTGGCATGGACGCTGGGAGTTAATGCGAATTTACCTGGCGATATCGCGGTACGTTGGGTTAAGCAAGTTCCACCGGACTTTCATGCCCGGTTCAGCGCCACGGCGCGCCGCTATCGCTACGTCATCTATAATCATCGCCTGCGACCGGCGGTATTAGGTCGGGGCGTGACTCACTATTACCATCCCCTGGATGCTGAGCGGATGCAGCGCGCGGCCCAGTGTCTGCTGGGGGAAAATGATTTCACCTCGTTTCGTGCGGTACAGTGCCAGTCGCGCACCCCGTGGCGTAACGTGATGCATATTAACGTCACCCGTTATGGTGCATATGTGGTGGTGGATATCAAAGCGAATGCCTTTGTACATCATATGGTAAGGAATATTGTAGGCAGTCTGATGGAAGTAGGTGCCGGTAACCAGCCAGAGAGCTGGATTGCAGAACTTCTGGCGGCAAAAGACAGGACTCTGGCCGCTGCAACGGCAAAAGCGGAAGGATTGTATCTGGTGTCGGTGGATTATCCGGCCCGCTACGACCTGCCGGTAATGCCGATGGGCCCGCTGTTTCTGGCGGACTAACCTGGTTATTAAGGGCTAACGCAAACTATGGATCTGATTCGTTTTTTAATTGATTTTATTTTACACATTGATGTGCACCTGGCTGAGCTGGTCGCGCAATACGGCATCTGGGTATACGCGATTCTGTTTTTGATTCTGTTCTGTGAAACCGGCCTGGTGGTCACGCCGTTCCTGCCAGGTGACTCTCTGCTGTTTGTTGCGGGTGCTTTGTCGGCGTTGCCGACTAACGATCTCAACGTGCACTTGATGGTGGCGCTGATGGTGGTTGCTGCGATTATCGGCGATGCCCTGAACTACACCATCGGGCGGCTGTTTGGTGAAAAGTTATTCAGTAATCCCAATTCAAAAATTTTCCGCCGCAGCTACCTGGATAAAACCCATGGCTTCTACGCTCGCCACGGCGGCAAGACCATAATCCTTGCTCGTTTTGTCCCGATCGTCAGAACCTTTGCGCCGTTTGTGGCGGGAATGGGACATATGTCCTATCGTCATTTTGCGATGTATAACGTGGTTGGCGCGCTGCTGTGGGTGCTGCTGTTCACCTACGCGGGTTATCTGTTTGGCGATTTGCCGATCGTGCAGGAAAATCTTAAGCTGCTAATCGTGGCGATTATCGTGCTTTCCGTACTGCCAGGGGTGATTGAAATCATTCGCCACAAGCGTGCTGCGGCGAAACAGGCGAAATAACGTTGCGGTTATCTTCGGGCGGTATGCCACCGTCCGAAGAGTGAAGTGTGAGCGGTTCGACCACTTTTTTATCCCATGTTACGGGATGTTATGATTTAATGTGCAACATTCATGGTCTGTAAGGGGCAAAAATGGCATTATGCGCCCCTTGCGACAAAACTGGCATCGACCAGGTTCAGGTAGAAAGGTTATCAATGAGCTGGATTGAACGAATTAAAAGCAATATAACCCCCACCCGTAAGGCGAGTATCCCTGAAGGTGTATGGACCAAGTGCGACAGCTGCGGTCAGGTACTGTACCGCGCAGAGCTGGAGCGCAACCTGGAGGTTTGCCCTAAGTGCGATCACCACATGCGTATGTCGGCGCGTAACCGCCTGCATAGCCTGCTGGACGAAGGTTCCCTCGTGGAGCTGGGAAGCGAGCTCGAGCCAAAAGATGTGCTGAAGTTCCGCGATTCGAAAAAGTATAAAGACCGTCTGGCATCAGCCCAGAAAGAGACTGGCGAAAAAGACGCGCTGGTGGTCATGAAAGGCACCCTGCATGAAATGCCGGTTGTTGCCGCCGCTTTCGAATTCTCCTTTATGGGCGGTTCAATGGGCTCTGTCGTCGGCGCGCGCTTTGTTCGTGCGGTTGAACAGGCTCTGGAAGACAACTGCCCGCTGATTTGTTTCTCCGCTTCCGGCGGCGCGCGTATGCAGGAAGCGCTGATGTCGCTGATGCAGATGGCGAAAACCTCCGCTGCGCTGGCGAAAATGCAGGAGCGCGGCTTGCCGTATATCTCCGTGCTGACCGACCCAACCATGGGCGGTGTCTCGGCGAGCTTTGCTATGTTGGGCGATTTGAACATCGCTGAGCCAAAAGCGCTGATCGGTTTTGCCGGTCCCCGCGTTATTGAGCAGACCGTTCGTGAGAAGCTGCCGCCGGGATTCCAGCGCAGTGAGTTCCTGATTGAAAAAGGGGCGATCGATATGATCGTTCGTCGCCCGGAAATGCGTCTGAAGCTGGCCAGTATTCTGGCGAAGCTGATGAACCTTCCGGCGCCAAATCCGGAACCCGTTCACGAAGGTGAGGTGGTGCCACCGGAGCCGGATCAGGAACCAGAGGCCTGATAATACAGAGGGCAGGCCTGACGGTGCTGCCCTTTTTTATACGCGTAGTTATCTTAACTCTTGCCGGACATCATGGAAAAACAACCTATTCCTCAGGCCGCGTCGCCCCTGGCTACGTGGCTTTCTTATCTGGAACATCTGCACAGCAAAACAATCGATCTGGGACTGGCGCGCGTCAGCGAGGTGGCTGCGCGGATGGCGGTATTAAAACCTGCACCGTTTGTGTTCACGGTGGCGGGAACCAACGGCAAAGGAACGACCTGCCGTACCCTGGAATCGGTACTGATGGCCGCGGGCTTCAAAGTGGGTGTTTATAGTTCGCCGCATCTGGTGCGCTATACCGAGCGGGTGCGCGTACAAGGCGAAGAGCTGTCGGAACTTGCGCATACCACTTCCTTTGCTGAAATCGAAGCGGCGCGCGGCGAGATTTCTCTGAGCTATTTTGAATTTGGTACGCTTTCCGCGCTGTGGCTATTTCAGCAGGCGCAACTGGATGTCGTTATCCTTGAAGTGGGTCTCGGTGGTCGCCTGGATGCGACTAATATTGTTGATGCCGACGTGGCGGTAGTCACCAGTATTGCGCTTGACCATACGGACTGGCTGGGACCGGATCGCGAAAGTATTGGCCGCGAGAAGGCAGGTATTTTTCGCAGTGGTAAACCGGCTATCGTTGGTGAACCCGATATGCCCCAAACTATCGCCGAGGTTGCGAGCGAAAAGGGCGCGCAACTCCTGTGCCGCGACGTTGACTGGGGCTATGAGGCCGGTGAGCAGAGCTGGTCTTTCAGTGATGAAAACGGCGCACTCACCGACCTGCCGCTGCCACAGGTACCTATGCCGAATGCCGCAACTGCGCTCGCTGCCCTGCGTGCCAGCAAGCTCAAGGTTGACGAGCAGGCGATTCGCGACGGTATTCAAAAGGCGATGCTGCCGGGGCGTTTTCAGATAATTAGCGACACCCCGAGAGTCATCCTTGATGTTGCTCATAACCCGCATGCGGCGACGTATCTCGCCGGGCGTCTCAAAACCTTACCGAAAACGGGGCGCGTGCTGGCGGTTATTGGTATGCTGCATGATAAGGACATCGCCGGTACGCTGGAAAACCTGAAGGCGGAAGTTGACGATTGGTACTGTGCGCCGCTTGAAGGGCCGCGCGGCGCGACGGCAGAGCAACTGCTGGAACATTTACGCGCAGGCAAAGTCTATACCAGCGTTGTGCAGGCCTGGTACGCTGCGATGGCAGATGCCAGACCACAGGATACGGTGCTGGTGTGTGGTTCATTCCACACGGTGGCGCATGTAATGGAAGAGATAGACGCGGGGAGAATCGGTGGCGAGTAAGTTTCAGAACCGTTTAGTCGGGACGATCGTACTGGTGGCACTGGGGGTTATTATCCTGCCAGGGCTGCTTGATGGTCAGAAAAAACATTATCAGGATGAGTTTGCCGCAATCCCACTGGTACCAAAACCAGGCGACCGCGATGAGCCAGATATGCTGCCAGCAGCGACTCAGACGCTGCCTTCGCAGCCTCCGGAAGGGGCCGCCGAAGAGGTGAGAGCTGGGGATGCAGCGGCACCGTCGCTCGATCCTTCGCGGATCCCGGTGAACAATAACAGTTTTGATGTGGTGCAGGAGCCGGTTGTCGCGCCAAAACCACAGCCGCAGCCTAAACCTCAACCGAAGCCGGTAGAGAAGCCGCAACCTCAGCCTCCGCAGCAGGTCGCGGTGCAGACACTTGCGCCTAAACCGCAACAGCAGGCTGAAATTCCGGCCCCGACCGGGAAAGCCTATGTTGTGCAGTTAGGCGCGCTGAAGAATGCCGATAAGGTCAACGAGATCGTCGGTAAGCTGCGCGCTGCTGGCTTCAAAGTTTATACGTCGCCTTCGACGCCGGTGCAGGGTAAAATCACCCGTATTCTGGTCGGCCCGGATGCTTCGAAAGATAAGCTGAAGGGGCAGCTTGGCGAGCTGAACAAGCTGTCCGGACTTAGCGGTGTAGTCATGGGCTTTAGCCCGAACTAACCTTCCCTTTTTTAATAAAGAAAGGTAGGGCCAGAGCACGGAAACCCCTGTCTGACGCGCCCTGAAGAGGCGAAAGGCAGTATGGCGTTGAATGTTTTTTCAGCGCCATTTTTATTTCTGTAGGGCATGGAAATCCCTACGCAAACGTTTTCTTTTTCTGTTAGAATGCGCCCCGAACCGGACGACAGGGCGTAAAATCGTGGGACGTATATGGTCTGGATTGATTACGCCATAATTGCGGTGATTGGTTTTTCCTCTTTGGTCAGCCTGATCCGCGGCTTTGTTCGTGAAGCTTTATCGCTGGTAACCTGGGGATGCGCTTTCTTTGTTGCCAGTCATTACTACACTTACCTGGCTGTCTGGTTCACGGGCTTTGAAGACGAACTGGTCCGAAATGGGATTGCTATCGCGATACTGTTTATCGCGACGCTTATCGTCGGCGCTATCGTTAACTTTGTGATAGGTCAGCTGGTGGAGAAAACCGGCCTGTCGGGTACCGACAGGGTGTTGGGGATCTGTTTTGGCGCCCTGCGCGGTGTGCTAATCGTCTCTGCGATTCTGTTTTTTCTCGATAGTTTTACCAGTATGGCGAAAAGCGATGACTGGCAAAAGTCTGAGCTTATCCCACAGTTCAGTTTCGTTATCAGATGGTTCTTTGACTATCTGCAGAGCTCGTCAAGTTTCTTGCCCAAAGCATAAGCGTTGGGATGTAGCTTAACGAGGAAAAGACGTATGTGCGGTATTGTCGGTATCGCCGGTGTTATGCCGGTAAACCAGTCGATTTATGACGCGTTAACGGTGCTTCAGCATCGTGGGCAGGATGCCGCAGGCATCATCACCATCGATGCGAACAACTGTTTTCGTTTGCGTAAAGCGAACGGGCTGGTGAGCGATGTGTTTGAAGCTCGCCATATGCAGCGTATGCAAGGCAATATGGGGATCGGTCACGTTCGTTACCCGACGGCTGGCAGCTCCAGCGCCTCCGAGGCTCAGCCTTTCTACGTCAACTCTCCATATGGCATTACGTTGGCGCACAACGGCAATCTGACTAATGCTCACGAGCTGCGTCAAAAGCTGTTTGAAGAAAAACGCCGCCACATCAACACCACCTCCGACTCCGAAATCCTGCTCAACATTTTTGCCAGCGAGCTGGATAATTTCCGCCATTATCCGCTGGAAGCAGACAACATTTTTGCGGCGATTGCCGCCACTAACCGCCAGATTCGCGGCGCTTATGCCTGCGTGGCGATGATTATCGGCCACGGCATGGTCGCCTTCCGCGACCCGAACGGCATCCGTCCGCTGGTGCTGGGCAAGCGTGATATTGGCGATGGCCGCACTGAGTATATGGTGGCCTCGGAAAGCGTTGCTCTGGATACCCTGGGCTTTGAGTTCTTACGTGACGTTGCGCCTGGCGAAGCGGTGTATATCACCGAAAAAGGCCAGTTGTTCACTCGCCAGTGCGCCGAGAACCCGGTTAGCAATCCGTGCCTGTTCGAATACGTTTACTTCGCGCGTCCGGATTCATTCATCGACAAAATTTCCGTCTACAGCGCCCGTGTGAATATGGGGACTAAGCTGGGGGCGAAAATTGCTCGCGAGTGGGAAGATCTTGATATTGATGTAGTGATTCCGATTCCAGAAACCTCCTGCGATATCGCGCTGGAAATTGCCCGTATCCTCGACAAGCCGTATCGCCAGGGCTTCGTGAAAAACCGCTACGTTGGTCGTACCTTTATCATGCCAGGCCAGCAGCTGCGTCGTAAGTCGGTGCGTCGTAAACTCAACGCCAACCGTGCCGAGTTCCGCGATAAGAATGTGCTGCTGGTCGATGACTCCATCGTTCGCGGCACTACTTCGGAACAGATTATCGAGATGGCGCGCGAAGCTGGGGCGAAGAAAGTGTATCTGGCGTCAGCGGCGCCGGAAATTCGCTTCCCGAACGTGTATGGCATTGATATGCCAACCGCGACTGAGCTGATTGCTCACGGGCGTGAAGTTGACGAGATTCGTCAGATCATCGGTGCAGATGGTTTGATTTTCCAGGATCTGGACGATCTGATTGACGCAGTCCGTGCGGAGAACCCGGATATTCAGCAGTTCGAATGCTCGGTTTTCAACGGTATCTACGTTACCAAAGACGTCGATCAGCAGTATCTGGATTATCTCGATTCCCTGCGTAACGACGATGCGAAAGCGGTTCAGCTGCAAAACGAAGTGGAAAATTTAGAGATGCATAACGAAGGGTAATCCCTTCGCCTGGAAAAGCCCGCGGTCGCGAGATCGCGGGCTTTTTGCTTTTAAGCCTCGTCGACCCAAATCCGCATTTCGCCTTCGCCGCGGTTGGCCCAGCTAAACCACGGAATAAACGTCAAAGTTTGCTTTTCAACGTTCGCCTGTGGGCTGTCGAAACTGTACAGCGGTGTGTCCTCTGGCGCTGTCTGCATGCGCAAACCCTCCGCCATAATCAAGACTTTTCCTTTCAAAACGCCAGTTCCTGCCATCTCATGAAACTGACTGCCGCGCGGGAGCGACAGATTGTGTAGCTCCGTGCCGTTATCTGCCTCTTCCAGGCAGTACACGAGCGGCCCACGTTGAATCGCCACTTTGCCCGCGTTATGACGCACCAGCGGATTTGCGTAGACGCGACGGATAGTCATCGGCAGATGCAGCGTAATGACGTCGCCCTGTTGCCACTGGCGAGTGATATGCAGATAGCCTTTGAGCCGTTCTCCTTGCGCGGTTTCACCATTGACCAGTACCTGCGGAGCTTCGCACCATTCCGGCAGACGTAGCGCCAAAGTGTGGGCGACGGGCTGTGAATGGGTGAAGGTGATGTTGACCTCTTCATCCCACGGGTAGTTACCGCTGATTTTCAGCGCCAGTGGCCGGTCGTTAATGGTGAACTGGGCTTCGCTCCCGGCGTAGAAATTGATAAATAGCGCGTCCTGGCGCGGGGTAAAAAGATAGTGACCAATAGCGACCAGCGTGCGTGCGATGTTTGGCGGGCAGCAGGCGCAGCCGAACCAGCGCTGGCGAACCGGCTTGATATGGTCGTAAATATGGTTATGCGGGATGCTCTTGGGGTGAGTTTCCAGCGGATTAACGTAAAAGAAATGCTTACCGTCCAGCGCCATCCCGCCGAGTACCGTATTGTAGAACGCGCGCTCCATGACATCGGCATAATGCGCGTCGCCTTCCATTTCCAGCATCCGGCGGGCGAACATCATCAGGCCGATAGAGGCGCAGCTTTCGCCGTAAGCGGTATCGTTAGGCAGATCGTAGTCGCTGGTAAAGGCTTCACCGATCCCCTGCGAGCCAATGCCGCCGGTAATATACATCCGCCGCTGGACCGTATTGTTCCAGATTCGCAGACAGGTCTGGCGTTTCTCTTCGTTCTGAGTCATACGGGCGATATGCGCCAGGCCTGTCATCAGGTAGACGGAACGGACGGCGTGGCCAACCGCTTCGCTCTGTTCGGAGAGTGGTTTGTGCGCATGAGTGTAAGTTTTGTCTTTTATCATTCCTGGCCAGGCGTCGCCCCAGCCGATCCAGTGTCGGGTGCCGCCGCGTTTTTCGAACTCAATGTCGTAATAGTAAGGCTGCTTACCGCGTTCTTCGATAAAGAAACAGGCCAGCGCCTGATATCGGGGTTCCCGGGTGACTTCGTAAAGGCGCATCAGCGCCAGCTCGATTTCCGGATGCCCCGGATAGCCGCGAAGCTGGCCGGGTTTTGGACCGAAAACAGTATCAATGTAATCGGCAAATCTGCAGGAGATTTCCAACAGGCGGCGCTTCCCCGTAGCATTGTAAAAAGCGACAGCCGCTTCAAACAGGTGTCCCGCGCAGTAAAGTTCGTGGCATTCCGCGAGGTTAGTCCAGCGCTGCCCCGGTTCTTTAACGGTGTACCAGGTATTCAGATAGCCGTCTGCACACTGGGCTTTCGCCAGAAGCTCGATCACTTCATCAGCGGTTTGTTCAAGGGTTGCGTCAGGCTTCTGGCTCAATGACCAGGCGACAGCTTCCAGCCATTTGGTGACATCGCTATCCTGAAAAACCATACCGTAAAACTGACCATCCTCTAATCCTGCGGCGATGCGGTAGTTAGCCAACGCGTGGCTTGGTTCCGCATCGGGAATGTTGTCATTGAGCGCTTCCCACTGATAAGGAATGACGACATCGCGAATCAGACGTTGATACTCTCCCAGGAAAGGGTCGGTAACGGTAATTCGGTTCAGGTCGGCTTCAATTACATCGGACTGCTTCATGTTTACCTCAGGAAATTTGGGAATGTCTTTGGTGAAGATCGGTGGAAATGCGGTTCATCATTGGGCCGTTCAGACGGCACTTAAGCAGGCATAAGGCCAGCACCAGATGGAAGATTGCCGGTACAACGCTTTGCAGCAGGGTGATGCCCTGAATAGAAGCGGCGGTCTGGTTTTCCAGTCCCGGCTGGTAGGCCACCATAATCAGCAGAATGCTGATTATTCCGCCGGATGAGGCCCATGAGAGTTTGATAAAAAAGAGGTTGAAGGCGAAGTTCATCCCGGAAGAGCGCACGCCGTTTTTCCATTCGCCGTAATCATCGGCAAACGCCATGATCGAGAAGTGCAACGGTAGGGTGAAGCCGAGCACGATGTTGTTAATCAGGATACAGACCAGCCATAGCGTCTGGTGCTGCGGTCCGGTCGGCAGGAACCACATCGCCAGGCCGAAAACAACCAGCACCAGGTTGGTATAGAAGTACAGCTTGACCATATCGACACGGCGGGAAAGCGGATTGACGATCACTGCACCGATAATCGCGGCCAGCGTGACGATGGCAAAAAACAGCGACATAAAGCCAGTGCTGCCCTGTAGCGCATAGGAGATGAAGTACATATAGCCGCCGCCGCGAATACACAGAATATTCACCAACAGGAAAGACATCACCAGCATCATGAGTAATTGGTCGTTCTTGCGCAGCCCTTGCAGATGCTGGCGCAAAGTGAATTTCCCGGCCAGCGATAGAGGAACTCGCTCTTTGACCCAGAAAAAGCACAGTAAAAACATGACTGCACCAATCCCACACAGCACGGTTACGCCATACTGGTAGCCTTTAGCCAGATTGCCCTGACCAAAGAATTCGACCATCCACGGTAGTCCGACAGAGACCAGGAAGCCGGCGATGCCACTTAAGACAAAGCGCCATGACTGGCAGGACATCACCTGATCGTGACGGTTGGTCATGGCGTTAATCAGCGCGCAGTAGGGGACGTTGTTGGCGGTATAGCCCACAGAGAGCAGGAAGTAGGTACCGAAGGCCCAGGCGACTTTCATGTTCGGGCTCATGTCCGGCACGGTGAATGTCAGGATCCCGATAACCGCAAGCGGAACGGCAGTCCATAGCTGCCACGGACGAAAACGACCCCAGCGACTGCGGGTTCTGTCGGCGATAACGCCCATAACCGGGTCGGATACCGCATCGACAATTCTCAAGGTAAAAAACATCGCGCCGACGATGGCCGGGCTCAGGCCAAACACGTCGGTGTAGAAAAAAAGCAGGAAGCCGCTGATCAAATCCGAGATGCAGTGTCCACCGGCATCTCCCAGTCCATAGCCTATTTTTTCGCGGGTTGAGAGCGTTTCTCCCGCATCAACTATCTGCACATCGGTATCCAGATTATCGGCAGTAGCCATAACCAATCCTTATTTGCCTTAGCAATGGTGATGATTCAACAAGTCATTACGACGTATCTCTGGTTATTTTTAGTAAATATAAAACGACGGAGAGCATAGATCTGATCATAGTTATGCGTACATTCTTGACGTTTCGCCTTGTGATTTTGATCTTTATTTTTACTAGAAATAAATTTTTAATGTAGATCTTTATCACGTTTTAAAGAGTGCAAAGCATGTGGTTTGTCTGTGAGACATCCTGGATACCGCCCGATAAGAGGGGGAAACCTTATTTGTAGTGCTGTGGTACGCATAAGCAGGCAGAGCGATGTCCGCTTGATGACTTGTGAGGTGGGATGACAAACTTGATTTTTTGTTTAGTAAAAAATAAAAATATTCAGGTTGTTAATCGACATCCGCTGCGTGATATCCTTAGTGACTGCTTCATACATTCGCCCGACGAGATACAAGGGGCGTTGATGGAGATAGCAAAGTACGTACACGACGAGGCTAAGCTGGAGAGCAGGCGCTAAAAGGACAATCAGCATAAACCCCGCATGACAGGTGAAAACGAACGGAATGGCAAAAAAAACCAGAATTAAAGATATTGCGACCGCCTGTGGTGTGTCTATTGCCGCGGTCTCCAGGGCATTGAAAGGGCAGCCGGGGCTAAGTGAAGAGACACGCCAGCGGATTTTGTCGATAGCGGAAGCAGAAGGCTATGATTTTAGCCGCTTGCGCAGCGGGCGTATCAAGCGCCTGCTTTTTCTGCTGCACCGAGAACACAATATCGCCAGCGCGCTGCCGTTCTATTCGACCGTGATGCTCGGCGTCGCGGATGCCTGTCGAGAAAATGAAATTGCCATGAGTTTCCAGCCCATTGGCCCCGGAGACTCGGTCAGCGAGCTGATTAATCTGCACCAGCCTGATGCACTGATTTGTGCGGGTTATCTGGAAGCTGAGGTGTTAGCTGAACTGCGTAAAACCGCGTTACCTGTTGCCCTTGTCGATTTGTGGGCGGCAGATTTTCCTTGTGTGAATCCGGATAACTATCATGGTGGTTTTGTCGCCACCCGCCATCTGCTTGAGCAGGGAAGAAAACGTATTGCTTTTCTTGGTCATTCGCAGCGCCACTACAGTATTCGCCAGCGTGTTGAAGGCTATCAGCAAGCGCTGTTTGACGCAGGGATTTCGCTGCCTGCTGATTATAAGGTCGAGGTACCGCCAGTTAAGGAGATTGAGCAGGCGTTGGTGGAGGGGATGGAGAGCCTGCTGGCGTTGCCGCAGCCGCCGGATGCTATCTTTGCTTATAACGATATGGCTGCGCTGGTGGCCATGCGGGTCTGCGCGCGCAAAGGCATCAACGTACCGCAAGAGGTGGCGATTGTCGGTTTTGACGATATCGATGCCGCGGCCTGGGCATATCCGCCATTAACCACGGTAGCCATTGATAAGCGCGAGCTTGGCCGCGATGCGTTCCGTCTTTTGCTGAGCGATGAAGGTGAGAGAAACTTGTTGTTGCCGGTGCGGTTGGTGGTTCGCGAAAGTTCGTTGCGGTTGCGTCCGGAGCTATAATCCGGCAAAGTCTGCGCCATTGAGCGGAAGGGGCAAATATCGTGAAACGACTGATTATTGGTATTTCTGGCGCCAGCGGCGCAATTTACGGCGTGCGACTGCTCCAGATTTTACGTGATGTTCCTGATGTAGAAACGCACCTGATTTTGAGTCAGGCCGCGCGCCAGACGCTGGCGCTGGAGACTGACTTCTCTTTGCGCGAAGTGCAGGCGTTAGCTGACGTGGTTCACGATGCCCGTGATATTGCCGCCAGCATCTCTTCCGGCTCTTTTAAAACCGCCGGGATGGTGATTCTGCCGTGCTCAATGAAAACCCTTTCCGGCATTGTTCATAGCTATACCGATGGTCTGTTGACCAGAGCCGCGGATGTGGTGCTTAAAGAGCGGCGCCCGTTGGTGCTGTGCGTGCGGGAAACGCCATTCCATCTGGGCCATTTGCGTTTACTGGTTCAGGCGGCGGAAATGGGCGCGGTGATTATGCCGCCGGTGCCGGCGTTCTATCATCGTCCGCATACCCTCGATGATGTGATTAACCAGACGGTCAATCGCGTTATTGATCAGTTCGATATTACCCTTCCTGAAGACCTCTTTACCCGCTGGCAGGGCGCGTAGCTCGCACTAACATAGTGCGCTTTATTCACAATTGCGCTCCTGCAGTGCAATTTTGTCGCCTCGATCAAATCCTCAACATTTAATTTGTTTTTTTGCGCTCCGGCACTGCGGTTTATCCGTTATTGCTGGTATCTTCGCTTTTAAGACAAACCTGCAACCTTTATTTAACAAATTTAACGCCATTTCCAGCACGCACTGAGAAAATGGCATAAAACGTGCACTATAAAACGTGTAAGAGCTGTTGGCAGTATTCATAACAAGACAACGCATCGCATAACAACATCACGACACTTAAGGGTAACCTATGAAGAAGACGGTCCTGGCTCTCTCTTTAATGATGGGAATTTGCAGCGCTTCCAGCGCATTCGCCGCGCTGCCGCAAAGTATACGTATTGGCACCGATGCCACCTACGCGCCTTTCTCATCGAAGGATGCGAAAGGGGATTTCGTCGGCTTTGACATCGATTTGGGCAATGAGCTTTGTTCACGTATCAACGTGAAATGTACCTGGGTAGGCAGCGATTTCGACGCTCTGATCCCTTCGCTGAAGGCGAAGAAGATCGACGCCATTATCTCTTCTTTGTCTATTACCGAAAAACGTCAGCAGGAGATAGCCTTCTCTGACAAGCTCTACGCGGCGGATTCCCGTTTGATCGCCGCTAAGGGTTCACCGATTCAACCAACGCTGGAATCTCTCAAAGGCAAGCATGTCGGCGTATTACAGGGCTCTACTCAGGAAGGCTACGGTAATGAGCGCTGGCGCAGCCATGGCGTAGATGTTGTTGCTTATCAGAACCAGGATTTGATTTACTCCGACCTCGCAGCAGGCCGTCTGGACGCCGCATTACAGGATGAAGTGGCCGCCAGCGAAGGCTTCCTCAAACAACCTGCCGGTAAAGATTTTGCTTTTGCAGGCCCTTCCGTTAAAGACAAAAAATTCTTCGGTGATGGTACCGGTATCGGCCTGCGTAAGGACGATAGCGAGCTGAAAGCCGCGTTTGATAAAGCGCTGGCTGAGGTTCGTAAAGATGGTACCTACGATAAGATGGCGAAAAAATACTTCGACTTTAACGTATACGGCGACTAAGACCACTGTTGGCCCGGGACTCCGGGCCACGCACATCTATTGCTGCCCCTTATTGGTGCAATCACACTTTTGGTGGATCAATCTGGTGCAGTATAGCGCTCGCATTGCGATAGAAAGTGCATAGTTAAGCGTTTCTGATGCGAAAAAATTTGCTTTCCGGCGCAGAATGTTTTGCCTTACCGGGGCGAATAATGGCACGATAACTGCCGTAAGTATTTCTAATAAACCCGTTAGAATGACAGTCTGTTGAGGATAGTTATGAAAAAACTGGCGTTGTCTCTCTCTTTAGCGCTGGCCCTTTCCAGCGTTTCCACGGTATTCGCAGCAATTCCGCAAAAAGTCCGTATCGGTACCGACCCTACTTATGCCCCGTTCGAATCGAAGAATGCACAGGGTGAATTGATTGGTTTTGACATCGATCTGGCAAAAGAGCTGTGTAAGCGCATCAATACGCAATGTACCTTCATTGAGAACCCGCTGGACGCGTTGATCCCATCTTTAAAAGCGAAGAAGATTGATGCCATTATGTCCTCGCTTTCGATCACCGAAAAACGTCAGCAGGAAATCGCTTTCACCGACAAACTCTATGCCGCCGATTCTCGCCTGGTGGTGAAAAAAGGCAGCGATGTTACGCCTGACCTCGCGAAGCTGAAAGGCAAACGCGTCGGTGTTCTGCAAGGAACTACGCAAGAAACCTACGGCAATGAACACTGGGCGCCGAAAGGAATTGAAATTGTCTCCTATCAGGGCCAGGACAATATCTATTCTGACCTGACTGCTGGACGTATTGATGCCGCGTTCCAGGATGAAGTTGCCGCTAGCGAAGGTTTCCTCAAACAGCCTATTGGCAAAGATTATCAGTTTGGCGGTCCGTCGATTAAAGACGAGAAGCTGTTTGGCGTCGGCACCGGCATGGGGCTGCGTAAAGATGATAACGAACTGCGTGAAGCGCTGAATAAAGCCTTTGCCGAGATGCGAAAAGACGGCACCTACGACAAGCTGGCGAAGAAATATTTTGATTTTAACGTGTACGGCGATTAACCATTTCGCGTACCCCATCGCGCGTAATTTGGCGCGCGATGGTTGATGACAGACAGGGCAGACAGCATGCTGTACGGGTTTTCACAGGTTATTTTTCAGGGCGCGCTGGTCACCCTCGAGCTGGCATTAAGCTCCGTTGTTCTGGCGGTGCTTATCGGTCTGGCCGGAGCCGGAGCCAAGCTTTCCAGCAATCGTCCGCTGGCGCTGATTTTCGAAGGCTATACCACTTTAATCCGCGGTGTGCCCGATCTGGTGCTTATGCTGCTGATTTTTTACGGGCTGCAGATTGCGCTTAACAGCGTGACCGACGCGCTGGGTCTTGCGCAGTTTGATATCGACCCAATGGTGGCGGGGATTATCACGCTGGGCTTTATCTATGGCGCCTATTTCACCGAAACTTTTCGCGGCGCTTTTCTGGCCGTACCGAAAGGGCATATCGAAGCGGCCACCGCTTTCGGATTCAGCAGCGGGCAGACTTTTCGCCGGATCCTGTTCCCGGCGATGATGCGCTATGCGCTGCCTGGAATAGGCAACAACTGGCAGGTGATACTCAAAGCGACAGCGCTGGTCTCGTTACTGGGGCTAGAAGATGTGGTCAAGGCAACCCAGTTGGCAGGCAAAAGCACCTGGGAGCCCTTCTACTTCGCTATCGTTTGTGGCCTGATTTATCTCGTATTTACCACGGTTTCCAATGGTGTACTGCTGATGCTTGAACGCCGTTATTCTGTAGGCGTGAAGAGGGCTGACCTGTGATTGAAATTATTCAGGAGTACTGGAAATCTCTGCTGTGGACTGACGGCTACCGCTTTACTGGGGTAGCGATTACGCTCTGGCTGCTAATCTCGTCAGTGGTGATGGGGGGCATTCTGGCGGTTTTTCTCGCCATTGGTCGCGTCTCAAGCAATAAATATATCCAGTTCCCTATCTGGCTGTTTACCTACATTTTTCGCGGTACGCCGCTGTACGTCCAACTGCTGGTGTTCTATTCCGGAATGTATACGCTGGAAGTTGTCAAAGGTACCGAACTGCTAAATGCTTTCTTCCGTAGTGGCCTGAACTGTACGGTGCTGGCGCTGACGCTAAATACCTGTGCCTATACCACGGAGATTTTCGCTGGCGCGATTCGTTCGGTTCCCGCCGGAGAGATTGAAGCGGCGCGAGCGTACGGTTTTTCATCGGTCAAAATGTATCGCTGCATTATTTTGCCTTCCGCGCTGCGTATTGCTCTGCCTGCGTACAGCAATGAAGTGATTTTGATGCTGCACTCCACCGCGCTGGCTTTTACCGCGACGGTGCCGGACCTGCTGAAAATCGCCCGTGATATTAACTCGGCGACCTACCAGCCGTTTACTGCTTTTGGCATTGCCGCAGTACTGTATCTCATTATCTCGTATGTGCTGATTAGCTTGTTCCGCAGGGCGGAAAAGCGCTGGCTGCAGCATATCAAACCTTCTTCAACGCACTGAGAACGCCATGTCCGACAATAAATTAAACGTTATCGATCTCCATAAACGTTACGGCGAACACGAGGTGCTGAAAGGCGTCTCGCTACGGGCGAAAGCCGGGGACGTTATCAGCATCATCGGTTCATCAGGTTCCGGCAAAAGTACCTTTTTGCGATGCATTAACTTCCTTGAAAAGCCCAGTGAAGGCACGATTGTAGTTAATGGGCAGAATATTGGCCTGGTTCGTGATAAAGACGGCCAGCTCAAGGTCTCTGATAAAAACCAACTCCGCCTGTTGCGTACTCGCCTGACCATGGTGTTTCAGCACTTCAACCTGTGGAGCCATATGACGGTACTGGAAAACGTCATGGAAGCGCCGATTCAGGTTCTGGGGCTGAGCAAACAGGAAGCGCGCGATCGGGCAGTGAAATACCTGGCGAAAGTGGGTATTGATGAGCGCCAGCAGATTAAATACCCGGTCCACCTATCCGGTGGTCAGCAGCAGCGTGTATCCATCGCCCGCGCGTTGGCAATGGAGCCTGATGTGTTGCTGTTTGATGAACCAACGTCGGCGCTTGACCCGGAGCTGGTGGGCGAAGTGCTGCGTATCATGCAGCAACTGGCGGAAGAGGGGAAAACCATGGTTGTGGTGACGCATGAGATGGGCTTTGCCCGCCATGTTTCCTCGCACGTGATCTTCCTCCATCAGGGTAAAATTGAAGAAGAAGGGCACCCTGACGAAGTCTTCGGTAATCCGAAAAGCCAGCGCCTGCAGCAGTTCCTGAAAGGTTCTTTGAAGTAACATCAACCCTGACCCGGCGGAATACCCTCCGCCGGGACAGCTAGCGCTCCAGCCGATACACCCAGTCGTCGTAATCTATTCCGTTTAGATGGTAAGCTTTTTCGAACACCTGAATGCGGATAAAACCCTGTTTTTCCAGCAGGCGGGAAGATCCCGAATTAGTGCCCAACACCCATGCATTAATCGCCTGAACGCCGAGTTGGTTAAATCCGTAATCGCAAATTGCTTGTAGCGCTTCGCGGGCGAACCCTTGTCCCTGAGCTTCGGGGAGGAGGGCATAACCCACGTCTGCTTCATGCGGATTTTTAGTGCTGATACGCAGGCCGATATCACCCATCGCCGTGCCGCTGGCATCGCGCAGCACGAAGACGCCAGTATCTGCGCAGCGAGCCTCAAATAGCGTACGTAGCGCCGATTCTTCAAGGATCTCACCCATAAAACGCATCACTTCTGGGTCTTGCCGTAGACGCAGGAAAAAGGGCCAGTCAGATGAGTTAAATGGAGAAAGAAGTAAGCGCGGCGTGGTGAGCGTTATCATAAACAAGCCATAACAGTGGAGAGTCTATTCACCTTAACACCACAATGTACTGAATTATATGACGGTGTTATCCGATATTTAACGAATCAACCCGGTGTTTTTCAAGCCTTTGAAGGTAGTGAAGGACGGTTTTGCTCTCCCGCGTAGCTCGCAATTGGAGCGCCAGATTCAGGTTATCCAGAACCTCGGCGTGGGCAACCAGCGGCGAGTCTTCGGGGATTCTGTTTTCCGTTACCAGCCAACCAACAATGGTTTTCCAGCGCCACAAAGGGGAATTGCCCTTAACGCGCTGCACCGGTCCAGGAAACTGACCTGAGCCTCTTGCGCCATCTTTCAGCAGGGCGATGGCCTGCCGTGTCAGGCCGGTGAGTTCGGCAATATCGCTTAAACCTACCAGGGCGGAATCAACGGATTCAACCCGGGCACTGAGGGAGAGAGCGGATTCGATATCTGCAATGGCTGACAGAATAGCCTGCTCAAGAGAGTCGCTTTCGCGATCGAAATCCAGATAGACTGCGGTGCCGTAAAAGCAGACTAGGGCATCAGCGCAGCCCGCCGCATGCAGCGAATCTTCCAGACCCACGGTGTGCGCGGTAACGCCAGAAAGCGTGAGGGTAAAATTATACAGCGCCATGATTTAGTCCTTCTTGTGGTTAATCTGAGCTGATAAAGGCACCTGACAGCGGTCGACCATTCTAATAATCTGCCGGGCGTGGTTAATGGGGACTGCCGGCGTTGACCAGATACTCATCATATGTTCCCGATGCCGGGTCGTCCCGCACATTAGCCGTCCAAAACAGTGGGCGCTTTTACCGCCAGCGATAAAAATCCAACCCCTTGTGAGCGCATAGTCGATGGCTGCTCTGATATGTTTATCTGGATGTTCCTTCATCACTATGTCCTGGTTATTTTGAATACAATGTTGACGAATGTCAACGCGCAATGATGCAAAATTGCACACCAGGGGGTTATGACAGAGTGGAAAGATAATCACTGGAAGCAGATTCACAATTAAGCGGGTATTGAGCGAGCGGGTTTTGATTGTTGCGAGGAGGGTTCCATGGCGCGTAGGGGATTTATTTAAGTCAGGGAGACCGGCAAGGTCTCCCGGCGGCATAATAGCCCTGAGCTATCCCAGTACATCGGTCAGAGCTTCTTCCAGGTCATACCAACGAAAACCAAATCCGGCGGCTTCCAGGCGCTTCGGCAGTGCGCGCTGGCCGCCGAGTACCAGTACCGATGATTCGCCCATCAGCAGGCGAATAGCCGCCGCCGGAACGCGGAAAATCGCCGGGCGGTTCAGTGCGTGACCCAGCGCGTGGGCAAACTGTTCGTTGCGCACCGGGTAGGGGGAAACCATATTAAACGGGCCGCGCAGGTCGTTATCCAGTAGCCATAGAATACCGTTAACCATATCGTCGATATGAATCCACGCCAGGTACTGTCTACCGCTGCCGATAGGGCCGCCGAGGCCGAGCTTAAATGCGGGGGCCATTTTGGCCAGAATACCGCCTCGTGGTGCCAGTACCACGCCGGTGCGCAGCAAGCAGACGCGGGTATGTTCGCTTTGCGCCTCGCAAGCGATCTGTTCCCAGCGGGCGCAAAGTTTGTGGGTAAATTCGTTATGCGGTGGTTCTTCTTCGGTGACCACCACTTCGCCGAGATCACCATAATAGCCAGCGGCTGAACCGCTAATCAGCACTGCGGGCGGAGCATCGCTGGCGTTGATCAGCGTGACCAGCTTTTGGGTGATATCCCAGCGGCTGTGGCAGAGACGCTGTTTCTGCTCTGCCGTCCAGCGTTTGTCGGCGATAGGCTCGCCGGCCAGGTTGATGACGGCATCAAAGCCGTTGAGGTTTGCCTGGTGCTCGAAATCGCGCCACAGGGTGACGCGAGAGTCGAGGCGATTTTTCGCCTTTTCAGGGCTGCGCGTTGAAACCGTTACCTGATGCCCCAGCTCCAGTAGCCGAGGGATTAGATGGCGGCCAATCAGGCCGGTACCGCCAGTTAGCAGAACGTTCATAGCGCCTCCCTAAGATGCGTCTACCGCCGCCAGCTCATGGTCATGGATACCGAATCGGCGTAGCGCAGTGCGTACAGTTTATCGATCTCTACTTCAGCATATGTGACCCAATGATGTTCGCGTGCGATGTCGAGCACATCCTGAGTTAATTTTTCCAGCAGAGAGAAACGGTTATTCTCGATATGGCTAATGATGCGCTTGGTGATAGTGCGGTAGTTCAGCGCATCGTTAATATCTTCACTGTTACGTGATTGATCCGCCGGGTAGTGGATAGCGACGTTAACCACCACATCCTGGCGGTTGGCGATCTCTTCCTCTTTAATACCAATAAAAGTACGCAGGCGCAGGTTCTTAATTCGAATAATGGCGTCTGGTTGAGACATTGCAGGTTTCCTCCGTATAGTAATTTCCGCAATCATACATCAAAGCTTCTCGGCCGAGCAGGGGGTTAATGGCCTTCTGTTTTCAGGAGCGCTTCAACGGTGGCCGGGCGCTGGCGAATACGCTCGAACCAGTTGTGTATTGCCGGGAAATTCGCGAGTTCAATACGTTGGCGTTGATGGGCGTTAATCCACGGCCAGCAGGCGATGTCGGCGATGCTGTAGTGGTTTCCACCCAGCCAGGGACTCTGCTCAAGACGTCGGTTCAATACGCCATACAGACGTTGCGTTTCTACCTGATAGCGCTCAATGGCGTAGGGAACAGCCTGTGGGGCAAAATGGTTAAAATGATGATTTTGCCCGAGCATCGGGCCTAAACCGCCGACCTGCCAGAACAGCCACTGTAGCGTAACGTGGCGTTCGCGCAGTTCCCCACTAAGCAATTTGCCTGTTTTTTCCGCCAGATAAAGCAGGATCTCGCCGGATTCAAACAGGCTCAACGGCGAGCCGCCGTCAACGGGATCGTGGTCGACGATCGCCGGGATCTTGTTATTCGGGGAGATGGCGAGAAATTGCGGATGAAACTGCTCCCCTTTGCCGACATCCACCTTGATAAGGCGGTAAGCCAGCTGCGTTTCTTCAAGAAAGAGCGTGATTTTGTGGCCATTGGGGGTGGGTGCATAGTAAAGATCGATCATGAGAATCTCCCGCCGTCACAGGTCGCAAACTTCTTGAGTATAGGTGAACTCAGGGGATTCGCAGATTGACTCAGTTTGCGGTAAGAGTTGCCGTTTGAGATATCTACCCAAAATAATTCGAGTTGCAGGACAACGCACAAGCAACTTGAACTATGAAGGGTATAGGCAAAATCCTCATGGCGGCGGTCAGTGACATCCTCTGAGAGACAGGATATGTTGGCTTATCGCCCCATTACATTAGCCATTGAGGATGCCATGAGCCAGCCTGCTATTACCCTGTGGTCCGATTCTGATTTTTTCTCGCCGTATGTGATGTCCGTGTATGTTGCTCTGCAGGAAAAGAGCCTGCCTTTTACCCTTAAAACCGTCAATCTCGACAGCGGCGAGCATCTGCAAAGCAGCTGGAAAGGCTATTCTGCTACCCGGCGCGTGCCGCTTCTGGAGGTCGATGGCTTTTCCCTGAGTGAATCTTCGGCGATTACCGAATATCTGGACGAACGCTTTGCGCCTCCGGAGTGGGAACGTCTCTATCCCCATGATCTGCAAAAGCGCGCGCGGGCGCGTCAGGTGCAGGCCTGGCTGCGCAGCGATCTGATGCCTATTCGCGAAGAGCGTTCGACGATCGTGGTGTTTGCTGGGGCAAAGAAACCGCCGCTCAGCGAAGCCGGGCAGAAAAGCGCCGCAAAACTGTTTGAAACCGCCGGGGCGCTACTGGCGCAGGGCGGCCAGAATCTGTTTGGTGAGTGGTCTATTGCCGATACCGATCTCGCGTTGATGCTCAATCGACTGGTACTCAACGGCGATGAGGTACCAGCAGCGCTGGTGGAGTACGCTACCTTCCAGTGGCAGCGGGCGTCGGTTCAGCGCTACGTCGCACTGTCGGCTAAACGTGCTGGCTGATAAGCCTCAGCGGTTCCGTTATCATAGACGCATCGTAATGCGTGGAGATGGAATGTATGAAGCTGATGTTTGCATCGGATATCCACGGCTCGCTGCCCGCAACTGAACGCGTTCTTGAATTGTTCGCGCAAAGTGGGGCGCAGTGGCTGGTTATCCTCGGCGATGTGCTCAATCACGGGCCGCGTAACGCCCTTCCTGACGGTTATGCCCCCGACCAGGTTGCGGAGAAGCTCAATAGCGTAGCAGAGCGAGTGATTGCCGTACGCGGTAATTGTGACAGCGAAGTCGATCAGATGCTGCTCCATTTCCCCATTACTGCTCCCTGGCAGCAGGTATTAAGCGAGCGAACTCGCCTGTTTTTGACCCACGGGCATCTGTATAGCCCCGATAATTTGCCTCCGCTCGCCGCTGGCGATGTGCTGGCTTATGGTCATACTCATATTCCGGTTGCAGAGAAACGCGGCGATATTTTTCTCTTCAACCCCGGCTCGGTCAGCATCCCCAAAGGGGGATTTGCGGCCAGCTACGGGCTGCTGAACGAGGGTCAATTGCAGGTTTTAGCACTCGATGATCATCAGGTTATTGCAGAGGTCGCAATTTACCCGTAATTTACCCCACAACCGTATAGACGCGCCGCGAGAGCGCTTTAAAAAGTAAGGTTTCCTGATGGCGGAACAGAATCATTTGGCAAGCACAGAATGGGTCGATATTGTTAATGAAAACAACGAGGTGATAGCACAATCCAGCCGCGAGCAAATGCGTGCGGAATGTCTGCGTCATCGGGCGACCTACATTGTTGTTCATGATGGGATGGGCAAAATCCTCGTGCAGCGCCGTACCGAAACTAAGGATTTCCATCCGGGAATGCTGGATGCCACCGCTGGCGGCGTGGTGCAGGCGGATGAGCAAATGCTGGAGTCAGCGCGCCGCGAAGCGGAAGAGGAACTCGGCATCGCCGGTGTACCCTTTGCCGACCACGGACAGTTCTACTACGAAGATAAACACTGCCGAGTCTGGGGTGGCCTGTTTAGCTGCGTATCGCACGGACCTTTCGCCCTGCAAGAAGAGGAAGTGAGTGAAGTGTGCTGGCTGACGCCGGTGGAGATCACCGCACGCTGCGACGAGTTCACGCCGGATTCATTGAAAGCGCTGGCTCTATGGATGACCCGTAATGCTAATAATGAGTCATCGAAAGCTGAAAAACAGGAAGAGGCGGAGTAGCCGCCTAACAGCTATCCCGCAGGCATAAGCTGGAGGTGATGGGCTTTCTGTCGCTCCAGCTCCCCTCATTCAGGCGCTCCAGCAGCGCACGCCCGGCTTCAATGCCAATCTTGTGGTGCGGCACCGCCATCGTGGTTAACGGCGGTTGGCAAACCCGACTGACATCGCTATCTCCAAAGCCAACGACGGCCAAATCATCAGGAACTTTAATACGCCGACGCTGGCATTCATACAGTGCGCCGCATGCCAGTTCATCGGAAACGCAAACCAGCGCATCCAGTTCCGGCCAGGCCAGTAAAAACTCAGGCAGTTGTGAAGCGCCGGTGGAAAAATTAGGCGGCAGGGCGGCGTTAATCACCCGATTGGGCGACATGTGGTGGCGCAGCATCGCTTTATACCACCCTTGCAAATGCTGCTGAAAAATCCACTGCTCCTGGTTGGCGCACAATAGACCAATATTCTGGTAGCCGCGGTGGATGAGCATCTCCGTGAGTTCGAACATCGCTGCGACGTTATCAATACCGATATTCATGTCGAGGGGGTCGGCGCGCATCGCACCCATTTCCATCACCGGAATTGAGGCATTCTTCAGCCAGTGACGTACGGTATCGCTATGTTCAACGCTAAGCAGGATGGCGGCGGCGATATTGGAAGCCAACAGGGTTTCCAGCAGTTTCTCTTCCTGCTCCAGCCGGTGCTGTGATTCCGCCAGCATGATTTGATAGCCTGCCGGCTGTAAGACTTGCTGAAGTCCGGCAAACATTGCTGAACATCCCGACTCAGCAAGATTTGGCACCACCATCGCTATTGTTCTTGAAGAGGCTGAAGCCAGCGCGCTGGCGGCAAGGTTGGGCATATATCCCAGTTCCTGCACTGCCGCTTCAATTTTTTCACGCAGTTTATCGGAAACCTGCTCCGGCGTGCGCAGAGCACGGGAAACGGTCATCGTGCCCACACCAGCAAGCTGAGCAACATCGGCGATCGTCACTTTGCCGGTACTACGCCGTTTTCGGGTTAGAGACATACACATTCCTGTTGAACAGACGCTTTTTATCATCATCCATCACTTCACGTGTTTGGGAGTATACGCTTTAAATGCCTACTTTTTTTGCGTTTTCACATGATGATGATGAATTGATAGCGCTATCACAAATCTGAATGTTATCTGTTGGTAGCGCTATCTTTGTGATCGTTCTCGCAGTTAACTATTGTTAGCTTGAATAAAGTTTGCTCATCTTTTGCTGATGACGAGGGACAAGATGCTTAAAACATGGATCTCTGATGCAACCATTACGCTCCTGCAGGAAGTAGAAACCTGGCCGCAGGCGCTGGATATCTGCGCCAGGCCGTTGCTTGAATCCGGCGTTATCGCGCCTGAGTATGTGACGGCGATCGTTGAGCAACACCATAAACTGGGGCCGTATTATGTGCTGGCTCCGGGGTTGGCAATGCCGCATGCGCGGTCGGAAGAGGGGGCGAAAGGCTTAGGTTTATCGCTGCTGAAGCTGGAACAGGGAGTGTCATTTGGTTCTGAAGAGTTCGACCCGGTTGATATTATTATTATGCTTGCGGCACCGGATAAGCACAGCCACATCGAAATGATCTCCGCGCTAGCGGAATTATTTTCCAGTGATGAAGATATGGAAAAATTACATCAGGCGAAAACCCTGGAGGACATAAAAAAAATAATTGCACGATTCTGAGTTAATTCGATAATCCGATTTATAACCCATTGCGCGCTAGCGTGATGAGGACGAACTCTACCCAAAAAAGGTGATAATAATGAAAATCATGGCAATTTGCGGTTCAGGCCTGGGCAGTAGTTTTATGGTTGAGATGAATATTAAAAAAGTGCTTAAAAAACTTGAAATAGAAGCTGAAGTGGAGCACTCCGATCTCTCATCGGCAACGCCGGGCGCGGCAGATTTATTTGTGATGGCAAAAGATATTGCCGCCAGCGCCAGCGTGCCGGAAAGCCAGCTGGTGGTGATCACCAACATCATTGACATTAATGAACTCGAAGCGCAGCTGCGCGCGTGGTTCGCCAAACAATAACTCTTTATAGCGAGGCGGATATGTTTATCCTTGAAACGCTGAATTTTGTTGTTGATATTCTCAAAGTACCCTCTGTTCTGGTCGGGTTAATTGCGCTAATTGGTCTGGTAGCGCAAAAGAAATCTTTTTCCGATGTCGTGAAAGGAACGATAAAAACTATTCTGGGCTTTATCGTTCTGGGTGGTGGTGCGACGGTATTAGTTGGCTCGCTTAATCCGCTAGGGGGAATGTTTGAACACGCCTTTAATATTCAGGGGATTATTCCTAATAATGAGGCGATTGTTTCTATTGCGCTGGAAAAATATGGTGCATCAACTGCCCTTATTATGGCATTTGGTATGGTAGCGAATATTCTGGTTGCCCGCTTTACGCGTCTGAAATACATCTTCCTGACGGGGCATCACACCTTCTATATGGCCTGTATGATCGGCGTGATCCTCACCGTGGCGGGCTTCGAAGGCGTCGGGCTCGTGTTTACCGGCTCGCTGATTCTCGGACTGGTGATGGCGTTCTTCCCGGCGCTGGCGCAGCGCTATATGAAGCGGATTACCGGTACCGATGATATTGCCTTCGGCCATTTTGGCACGCTGGGCTATGTGCTCTCAGGCTGGATTGGTAGCGTCTGCGGTAAAGGTTCGCGTTCGACCGAAGAGATGAACCTGCCGAAGAACCTGAGCTTCCTGCGCGACAGCTCCATCTCCATTTCACTGACCATGATGATTATCTACCTGATTATGGCGGTAAGCGCGGGGCGTGAGTATGTTGAAAGCACCTACAGCGGCGGTCAGAACTACCTGGTATACGCCATCATTATGGCGATTACCTTCGCGGCCGGGGTGTTCATCATCCTGCAAGGCGTACGCCTGATCCTGGCAGAAATCGTCCCGGCGTTTACCGGTTTTTCGGAAAAACTGGTGCCAAACGCCCGTCCGGCACTGGACTGCCCGGTGGTTTATCCCTATGCCCCGAACGCCGTGTTGATCGGCTTCCTGTTTAGCTTCCTCGGTGGCCTGGTCGGGCTGTTCCTCTGTGGTCAGTTTAAGTGGGTGCTGATTCTGCCGGGCGTAGTACCGCACTTCTTTACCGGTGCAACTGCCGGGGTGTTCGGCAATGCTACAGGTGGTCGTCGTGGAGCAATGATCGGTGCTTTTGCCAACGGTCTGCTGATCACCTTCCTGCCGGTGCTGTTGCTGCCAGTGCTGGGGGCGATTGGTTTTGCCAACACCACCTTCTCGGATGCTGACTTCGGCGCCGTTGGTATCGTGCTGGGCAACCTGGCGCGCTATCTGTCACCGTTTGCTATCACTGGTCTTGTTGTGGCGTTGTTCGCTCTGTTGGTGGTGTACAACGTGTTTGCGAAAAAGAAATCTGCGGGCGGCGGCGCGCAGGAGAACAGCGGAGCTAAATCATGAATGTGCAAGAAGTGACCAAACTGGCGCGTGATATTCGCGTGGCAACCCTTAAATCGCTGACGGATCTTGGTTTTGGCCATTACGGCGGCAGCATGTCGGTGGTAGAGACCCTGGCGGTGTTATACGGCGCAGTGATGAAGATTGATCCCGCCGATCCGGATTGGCCTGAGCGAGACTACTTTGTGTTGTCGAAGGGGCATGCCGGCCCCGCGTTATACAGCACCCTGGCGATCAAAGGCTATTTCCCGGTTGAAGAGCTAAGCACGCTGAACCAGAACGGGACGCGTCTGCCAAGCCATCCGGATCGTCTAAAAACCCGTGGCGTGGATGCCACTACCGGCTCGCTGGGGCAGGGGATCTCCATCGCGGGTGGCATGGCGCTGTCGCACAAGCTGGCCGGACGCCCGAATCGCGTATTCTGCATCGTCGGTGATGGCGAGCTGAATGAAGGCCAGTGCTGGGAAGCATTCCAGTTTATTGCCCACCACCGTTTGAATAACCTGACCGTGTTTGTTGACTGGAACAAGCTCCAGCTTGACGGCAAGTTGGACGAAATTATCCGCGCTTTTAATCTGGAAGATAAATTCCGCGCCTTTGGTTTTGATGTCGTTACTGTCAAAGGTGATGATATCCCCGGGCTGCTGGCGGCGGTACAGCCTGTTCTGCCAGCCGATGCGCGTCCACGTGTAGTGATCCTTGATAGCGTTAAGGGGCAGGGGGTTCCGTATCTCGAAAAGCTTAGTAATAACCATCACTTACGCCTGACTGCGGAGATGAAAGAAACGCTAAACGAGACTATTCGCCAACTGGAGGCCGAACATGATTAAGGTTGCACCCGCAGGACAAAAAGACGCCATGGAGATGCGCAAAGTCTATGCCGGATTTGTCGCGCAGCAGATTGAAGCCGGTAGCTCAATTATCGCGCTGGAAGCGGATCTGATGAGCTCCATGGCGATGGACGGCGTAGCGCGGGAATACCCCCAGTACGTTATCAACTGCGGCATTATGGAAGCCAACGTGATTGGCACTGCCGCCGGACTATCGTTAACCGGGCGCAAGCCGTTTGTGCACACCTTTACCGCTTTTGCCAGCCGCCGTTGCTTTGACCAGCTGTTTATGTCGCTGGATTATCAGCGTAATAACGTCAAAGTAATCGCCTCGGATGCGGGCGTGACTGCCTGCCATAACGGCGGTACCCATATGTCGTTTGAGGATATGGGTATTGTCCGCGGTCTGGCGCACTCGGTGGTGCTGGAAGTGACCGATGCGGTGATGTTTGATGATGTACTGCGCCAGCTTATAGACCTTGAGGGTTTCTACTGGGTGCGCACGATCCGTAAACAGGCGCCAAGCGTGTACGCGCCGGGTTCAACGTTTACCATCGGCAAAGGTAACGTCCTGCGCGAGGGTGATGACATCACGCTGATCGCCAACGGTATCATGGTGGCGGAAGCACTGGAGGCGGCGCGTCAGCTTGAACAAGAAGGAGTCAGCGCGGCGGTCATTGATATGTTTACCCTGAAACCTATCGACCGCATGCTGGTAAAAAACTATGCCGAAAAAACCGGGCGCATTGTGACCTGCGAAAACCACAGTATCCACAACGGGCTTGGCTCTGCGGTGGCGGAAGTGCTGGTGGAGACCTGTCCAGTGCCGATGCGCCGCGTGGGGGTGAAAGAGCGCTACGGTCAGGTGGGAACTCAGGATTTCTTGCAGAAGGAGTATGGGTTGACGGC
The DNA here is from genome assembly GCF_027492335.1 of Klebsiella sp. NCBI lineage: Bacteria > Pseudomonadati > Pseudomonadota > Gammaproteobacteria > Enterobacterales > Enterobacteriaceae > Klebsiella > Klebsiella sp. The sequence goes on from NZ_JAPUEW010000017.1 coordinate 70,013, forward strand.
GCATGATATTGTCTCGGCGGCGCGAGAGCTGCTGTAAATAAAAAGGCGACCAGACGGTCGCCTTTTTCATGCTGGAGGCAGATTATGCTTGCTGCTGGGACGACTGAATCGCGGTCAGAGCGATGGTATAAACGATATCGTCTACCAGCGCGCCACGGGACAGGTCGTTCACCGGCTTACGCATACCCTGTAGCATCGGCCCGATGGAGATCAGGTCGGCAGAACGCTGTACGGCTTTGTAGGTGGTGTTACCGGTGTTCAGGTCAGGGAAGATGAACACGGTAGCACGACCGGCAACCGGAGAGTTCGGCGCTTTGGATTTCGCAACGTCAGCCATTACTGCGGCGTCATACTGCAGCGGGCCGTCGATCATCAGGTCAGGACGTTTTTCCTGCGCCAGGCGAGTCGCTTCGCGTACTTTCTCTACATCGCTGCCTGCACCAGAGGTGCCGGTGGAGTAGGAGAGCATCGCAACGCGCGGTTCGATACCGAAGGCAATTGCGGAGTCTGCAGACTGGATAGCGATTTCAGCGAGCTGTTCAGCGGTCGGATCCGGGTTGATCGCGCAATCACCATAAACATAAACCTGTTCCGGCAGCAGCATGAAGAATACGGAGGAGACCAGGGAGCTACCCGGCGCAGTTTTGATCAGCTGCAGCGGCGGACGGATGGTGTTAGCTGTGGTATGTACCGCGCCGGAAACCAGGCCGTCGACTTCGTCTTGTTCCAGCATCAGCGTGCCGAGAACCACGTTGTCTTCCAGTTGCTCACGGGCAACGGCTTCGGTCATGCCTTTGCTCTTACGCAGCTCAACCAGGCGGGCAACGTAGCTTTCGCGAACGACTTCTGGGTCAACGATTTCGATACCAGCACCCAGCTCTACGCCCTGAGAGGCGGCAACGCGGGTGATTTCATCCGGGTTACCCAGCAGTACGCAGGTCGCAATACCGCGTTCGGCACAGATAGCCGCCGCTTTAACGGTACGCGGTTCGTTACCTTCCGGCAGAACTACGCGCTTGCCTGCTTTACGCGCCAGCTCGGTGAGCTGATAGCGGAAAGCTGGCGGAGAGAGACGACGGCTGCGCTCGGAAGTTGCGGTCAGGGATTCAATCCAGTCGGCGTTGATATAGTTAGCAACGTATTCCTGAACTTTCTCGATGCGCTCGTGATCGTCAACCGGAACTTCCAGGTTGAAGCTCTGCAGGCTCAGAGAGGTCTGCCAGGTGTTGGTGTTAACCATAAATACCGGCAGGCCGGTCGCAAATGCGCGTTCGCACAGTTTGCTTACACGCGGGTCCATTTCATAGGCCCCGGTCAGCAGAATGGCACCGATTTCTACGCCGTTCATCGCTGCCAGGCAGGCGGCGACCAGCACGTCAGGACGGTCTGCGGAAGTGACCAGCAGAGAGCCTGCGCGGAAGTGTTCCAGCATGTGCGGGATGCTACGAGCACAGAAGGTGACGGACTTCACGCGACGGGTTTTGATGTCGCCTTCGTTGATGATGGTGGCGTTCAGGTGATGCGCCATATCAATCGCACGAGTAGCAATCAGATCGAAGCTCCACGGTACCGCGCCCAGAACCGGTAATGAACTACCGTTCTGCAGCTGAGCCGGGTCGATCTTCACGACTTTCGCTTTGGAAGAGTCGTCGAAGATTTCGGACAGATCAGGGCGAGTACGACCCTGTTCATCAACCGGAGCGTTCAGCTTGTTGACGATAACACCGGTGATGTTGGTGTTTTTTGCGCCGCCGAAGCTGCTGCGAGTCAGCTCAAAACGCTCTTTCAGCTGTTCCGGGGTATCTGTGCCCTGGGACATCACAAAGACGATTTCCGCGTTCAGCGTTTTCGCGATTTCATAGTTCAGGGACTGGGCAAACTGGTGTTTGCGGGTCGGGACCAGACCTTCAACCAGCACCACTTCAGCATCCTGAGCGTTGGCGTGGTAGTTGGCGATGATCTCTTCCATCAGCACGTCTTTCTGGTTGCTGGAGAGCAGCGACTCGACGTGGCTCATTTTCAACGGTTCTGCGGCCGGAAGGTCGGAGTTCGCGCGAATGATGGTGGTCGTCTGGTCTGGCGCATCGCCACCGGCGCGCGGTTGAGCGATAGGTTTAAAGACGCTCAGACGAACGCCTTTACGTTCCATAGCACGGATAACGCCGAGGCTGACGCTGGTCAGGCCTACGCTGGTTCCGGTAGGGATCAACATGATTGTACGGGACACGATATATCCTCTTTCGTTACCGCCAGTAT
>NZ_JAPUEW010000017.1:72368-111492 GCF_027492335.1 Klebsiella sp.
GGGATCAACATGATTGTACGGGACACGATATATCCTCTTTCGTTACCGCCAGTATTGGGCGGGATACAAAACTGCACCACCAGTTTCCCGTCATACTTCAAGTTACATGTGCGTTGGCTTTACTTGTTCACCCCAGTCACGTACTCCTCGTACGCTCCTGGGGATTCGCTGCGTCGCCGCCTTCCTGCAACTCGAATTATTTAGGGTTATGGCTGGCGGTGTGGAATCAGGCGGTCAGACGGTTGGCGTCTTGCGCGATGACCAGCTCTTCGTTGGTCGGAATGACGACAGCCGGGCGGGTGCCTTCTTTGTTGATGAAGCCGGACTTGCCAAAACGGGCAGCCAGGTTACGTTCGTGATCAACTTCGAAGCCCAGTACGCCCAGTTTGCCCAGGGACAGTTCGCGGACCATAGCCGCGTTCTCACCGATACCACCGGTGAACACAACAGCGTCCAGACGACCGTCCATCAGCGCGGTATAGGAACCGATGTATTTTGCCAGGCGATGGCAGTAAACATCCATTGCACGTTTAGCATCTGCTTTTTCTTTGTAGTTGTCTTCAACATAGCGGCAGTCGCTGGTCACTTCGGTCAGGCCGAGCAGACCGGACTCTTTGGTCAGCATTTTGTTGATGGCGTCTACGCTCATGCCCAGGGCATCGTGCAGATGGAAAATGATTGCCGGGTCGATATCGCCAGAGCGAGTACCCATAACCAGGCCTTCCAGCGGGGTCAGACCCATGGAGGTGTCAACGCATTTACCGTTGCGGATAGCAGAAACAGAGCCACCGTTGCCCAGATGGCAGGTGATGATGTTCAGCTCTTCAACCGGTTTGTTCAGAACTTTTGCGGCTTCCTGAGTCACATAGAAGTGGCTGGTGCCGTGTGCGCCATAGCGACGTACGCCGTGTTCTTTGTACAGGCTGTACGGCAGGGCATAGAGGTAAGACTCTTCCGGCATGGTCTGATGGAACGCGGTGTCGAACACGGCAACGTTCTTGTCTTTCAGGTGCGGGAAGGATTTCAGCGCTTCTGCGATACCGATCAGGTGAGCCGGGTTGTGCAGCGGAGCGAAAGACGCGGAGTCTTTGATTCCCTGAATGACAGAGTCATCGATCACTACGGAGCTGGTGTATTTTTCACCACCGTGAACGATGCGATGGCCGATTGCGGTCAACTGAGCAGACAGTTCTGGTTTTTGTGCCAGAATAGTGTTAACGATAAAGTTAAGAGCTTCACTGTGAGCAGCGCCCGCGCCTAAATCGGCTTCTTGTTTGCTGCCATCCATTTTCCATTTGATACGGGCTTCAGGAAGATGGAAACATTCGGCTAAACCGGACAGATATTCGTCACCGTTGACGGCATCAAGGATAGCAAATTTCAGAGAGGAGCTACCGCAGTTCAGAACCAGTACTAACTTACTCGACATGGAAGTACCTTTTATGATACGTGGCTAAAAAAACGTCAGTGTGTCACAAAGCGTAGCGCAGGATGACATCGACATTTATGATTAACATCATGCCTTGAACATTTTTGGGCATGATGGGAGAAGTACATTTGATTTTATGCCATTTTGCCTAATTTTCAGCTAATGGCAGAATATGCGATAATTTGACTAATCTGGTAAAAGGGTCTAATTGCCCTTCAGGTCGGCACAGAATACCTGATTGCGTAACCATTGCCAAAATCTTTTGAACGTTGTCATGCACAGTTGGTGTTTTGCACGAATTTTTTAAGTTTTATATGTAAAGTTGAGGTAAAGCCATGTCCAGTCCCGAGAATCGCCCCGTTAGCTTTTTTGGCTTGTTTCGCCATGGGCAGCATTACGCAAAGACCTGGCCTCTGGATAAACGTCTCGCTCCGGTATTTATCGAAAACCGCATTATTCGCGCAACCCGCTATGCGATTCGCATTATGCCGCCAGTCGCTATCTTCACACTGTGCTGGCAAATCGCCCTTGGCGGGCAATTAGGTCCAGCTGTCGCCACGGCACTGTTTGCGCTAAGCCTGCCGATGCAAGGTTTATGGTGGTTGGGGAAACGTTCAGTCACGCCACTGCCGCCATCGGTGCTGAATTGGTTTTATGAAGTTCGCGGTAAACTGCAGGAGGCGGGGCAGGCGCTGGCGCCGGTTGACGGCAAGCCCGATTATCAGGCTTTAGCTGACACGCTTAAGCGCGCCTTCAAACAACTGGATAAAACTTTCCTGGATGATTTGTAATTGCATCAGGAAAACGCATATAAAAGAAGGCGCATGATTCATGCGCCTTCTTTTTTCACGCCAAAAAGTGCTACAGGAGTCAAAAAATGGAAATGACCAATGCGCAGCGTCTGATTCTGTCGAATCAGTACAAGATGATGACGATGCTCGACCCGGACAACGCTGAACGTTACCGTCGTCTACAGACCATCATTGAGCGTGGATATGGGTTGCAGATGCGCGAGCTGGACCGCGAATTTGGCCAGTTGACAGAGGAAACCTGCCGTACCGTCATTGATATCATGGAGATGTATCACGCATTGCATGTCTCCTGGACTAACCTCAAGGATTCCAGCGGAATCGACGAGCGTCGGGTGACTTTCCTTGGCTTTGACGTGGCGACTGAAGCCCGCTACCTCGGATATGTTCGCTTTATCGTTAACATTGAAGGGCGTTACAGCCATTTCGACGCCGGGACCCACGGCTTCAATTCTCAAACCCCGATGTGGGAAAAATACCAGCGTATGCTTAACGCCTGGCACTCTTGCCCGCGTCAGTATCATTTAAGCAGCAACGAAATTAATCAAATTATCAATGCTTGATGGAGGTTCCCGTGCAGTGTAAAGGTTTCCTGTTTGATCTTGACGGGACATTGGTCGATTCGTTACCGGTAGTGGAGCGTTCGTGGTGCAAATGGGCGGATCGGTTCGGTATCCCGCACGATGAAGTATTGAACTTCATTCATGGCAAACAGGCGATAACCTCGTTGCGTCATTTTCTACCCGACCGCAGCGAAGAAGAGATTCAGGCCGAGTTCACCCGGCTGGAAACGGTAGAGGCGACGGATACGGATGGCATAACGGCGCTGCCTGGGGCTGTTGCGTTACTCAACACTCTCGACGAAGCCGGCATTCCCTGGGCGATCGTGACGTCGGGCTCGATACCTGTCGCCCATGCGCGTCACCGTGCGGCGGGTTTGCCTGACACCAATGTTTTCGTCACCGCCGAGCGCGTGAAACATGGAAAGCCCGCTCCGGACGCTTATCTGCTGGGGGCTGAACTGTTGGGTCTGGAGCCGAAAGATTGCGCTGTCGTGGAGGATGCCCCAGCCGGACTGCTCTCCGGGCTGACTGCTGGCTGCCGGACTATCGCAGTAAATGTGCCTGCGGATGCGCCGCGGCTTGATGAAGCAGATTTTGTGTTAACGACGCTTGAGAGCCTGAAGGTTGAGCGTCTGGCCGACGGCAATGTGAATGTTAGCCTTAAAGACTAATCTCATGATTTAGCCCCGCACTGGCGGGGCTTTTTTATGCCAAACTTCCAACTCCATCTTCTGACAAGGATAAGTTGTGAACGGTGAATTGATTTGGGTGTTATCTCTTCTTGCCGTAGCCGTCGTGCTCTTTGCCACCGGAAAAGTGCGCATGGACGCTATCGCACTGTTAGTCATTGTTGCTTTTGTCCTTAGCGATACGCTGACCCTCAGCGAAGCTTTCTCAGGTTTTAGCGATCCCAACGTCATTCTTATCGCCGCGCTATTTATTATTGGCGATGGTCTGGTGCGTACCGGAGTCGCTACCAAAATGGGGTCCTGGCTGGTGAAGGTTGCCGGTAACAGCGAAACCAAAATGCTGGTCTTTTTAATGCTGACCGTTGCCGGACTGGGCGCTTTTATGAGCTCAACGGGCGTGGTGGCTATTTTTATTCCTGTGGTGCTTAGCGTTTCAATGCGCATGAATACGTCGCCCTCGCGCCTGATGATGCCGCTCAGTTTCGCCGGACTGATCAGTGGGATGATGACCCTGGTCGCCACGCCTCCCAACCTGGTCGTCAACAGCGAGCTTTTGCGAGAAGGGTTACAGGGATTCAGCTTTTTTAGCGTCACGCCAATAGGGCTCGTTGTACTGGTGCTGGGCGTTTTCTATATGCTGGTGATGCGCTTTATGCTTAAGGGTGAGGAAGGTGAGCTGGTGCGCGATGGGCGCAAAAGAAGCACCTTCCGCGATTTAATTAAAGATTACCATCTGACGGGGAGAGCGCGCCGTCTGGCAATTCGTCCCGGATCGCCAATGATTGGCCAGCGTCTGGACGATCTAAAACTTCGCGAGCGCTACGGAGCCAACGTTATTGGCGTTGAGCGCTGGAGGCGCTTTCGGCGGGTTATTGTTAACGTCAACGGGGTATCCGAATTTCGCGCCCGTGACGTTTTGCTGATCGATATGTCCGCCTCGGATGTGGATTTACGCCAGTTCTGCGGCGAGCAAATGCTCGAACCTATGATCCTGCGCGGCGAGTATTTTTCCGACCAGGCTCTGGACGTTGGGATGGCGGAGGTCTCGCTGATCCCCGATTCTGAGCTGATAGGCAAAACGGTGCGCGAAATCGCTTTCCGTACTCGTTTCGATCTAAACATCGTGGGGCTAAAGCGGGATGGTAAAGCCCTTGATGGCGCGGTGACCGATGAGTCTTTGCAACTTGGCGATATCATGCTGGTGGTTGGTAACTGGCGGCAAATTGCCCTGTTGGCTAAGCGGGGCCGCGACTTTGTGGTGCTGAATATGCCAATTGAAGTCAACGATGCCTCACCTGCGCACAGTCAGGCACCGCACGCCATTTTCTGCCTGGTGCTGATGGTGGCGCTAATGCTGACTGACGAAATTCCCAACCCGATAGCGGCGATTATCGCCTGTTTGCTGATGGGCAAATTCCGTTGTATTAACGCCGAGAGCGCATACAAAGCGATTCACTGGCCGAGTATTATTTTGATTGTCGGGATGATGCCTTTTGCCCTGGCGTTGCAAAAAACCGGCGGTGTGGATCTGGTGGTTAAAGGTTTGATGGACGTAGCGGGCAGTAGAGGACCATATCTGATGCTTGGCTGCCTGTTCGTGATGTGTGCAGCGATTGGCCTGTTTATCTCAAATACCGCCACCGCGGTGCTGATGGCGCCCATTGCGCTGGCGGCGGCGAAGTCGATGGGAGTATCGCCTTACCCCTTTGCGATGGTGGTGGCAATGGCGGCTTCAGCGGCGTTTATGACGCCTGTATCGTCGCCGGTGAATACTCTGGTGCTTGGGCCGGGTAAGTATTCATTCAGCGATTTCGTAAAGATTGGCGTACCGTTTACCGTGATGGTCATGGTGGTGTGCGTACTGCTGATCCCGGTGCTGTTTCCGTTCTGATTCCGCAGAGTAATCGCCCCGGTCATGCATCTGCTGACCGGGGATAAGCCTGTTTATAAAGGTGAGTCCTGGCTAATTTCATCCAGCGAAAGATGGAAGCTCGGCACAAATACCTGCATAAAATAGTCCATCTCCTCGCTGCGGCGTGATTCCAGCGTTTTCTCAAGACGACCTTTGGCCAGCAGAAACTCGTTGTTGCCCGCCGACAGTTCTTCCAGGCACTTAAGATAGGCGCATAGCGCATCAGCCTGTTTAACGAGGGATTTCTCCTCATCGCTATAGTGATGCTCGTCAATCAGCGGCTCAAAAATATCGTGTAATTCATCAGGAACCATATCGATCAGCTTCTGCTGAGCGATTTTCTCGATGGCTTTGTATTCTTGCGCAATCTGCGAGTTGAAATACTTCACTGGAGTAGGAAGATCGCCGGTCAGGACTTCCGAAGCATCATGGTACATCGCTAACAATGCAATCCGTTCGGCATTGACCTGGCCGCCAAATTTACGATTTTTAATGGCTGCCAGCGCATGGGCAACCATCGCCACCTGCAAACTGTGTTCAGATACGTTTTCGGTGCGCACATTGCGCATCAGCGGCCAGCGGTTGATCAGTTTCAAACGGGAGAGATGGGCAAAGAAGTGACTCTGACTCATTAGGGACCCTTAATCAGTTACGACGTCGGGTGTCATTGTGCGCAGGGATTGCCGCCGGATGCAAATTCCGGCGGCAGGAGGCGTTAAATCAGAGCTGGTGATAACCGGAAAGGAAGCGCCCAAAGCGGGTAATGGCCATTTCCAGATCGTCCTCGCGCGGAAGGGTCACGATACGCACGTGATCCGGCCACGGCCAGTTAAAGGCAGTGCCCTGAACCAGCAGGACCTTTTCCTGCAGCAGAAAATCGAGAACCATCTTCTGATCATCGTGAATATTGAAACGTTTGGCGTCGATTTTCGGGAACATATACAGCGCGCCTTTCGGCTTGGTGCAGGATACGCCTGGAATTTCGTTAATGAGCTCCCACGCGCGATTACGCTGTTCGTATAAACGCCCACCGGGAACGATAAATTCGCTGATGCTCTGATAGCCGCCAAGCGCCGTTTGAATCGCATGCTGAGCCGGGACGTTGGCGCACAGGCGCATAGAGGCCAGCATTTCCAGGCCTTCAATATAGCCCTTCGCGTGCTTCTTCGGCCCATTAAGCACCATCCAGCCCTGACGGAAGCCTGCAACGCGGTATGTTTTTGACAGGCCGTTAAAGGTAATGGTGAGCAGGTCTGGCGCCAGCGGCGCGATAGAGTGGTGCTGTGCGTGATCGTAGAGGATCTTGTCGTAGATCTCATCAGCGAAAATAATCAGATTATGCTGACGGGCGATCTCGACGATCTCCATCAGCAGCTCTTTTGAATACACCGCACCCGTTGGGTTATTCGGGTTGATAATCACAATGCCGCGGGTACGTGGAGTGATTTTAGCGCGGATATCATCGAGGTCCGGGAACCAGTCGGAAGACTCATCACACAGGTAGTGCACCGCTTTTCCGCTGGAAAGAGACACTGCGGCGGTCCATAAAGGATAATCGGGCGCGGGTACCAGCATCTCATCGCCGCTATTAAGCAGCGCCTGCATGGCCTGCACGATAAGCTCAGAAACCCCGTTACCGATATAGATATCTTCGACCGTGACATCGCGCATGCCGCGGGCCTGGTAGTGCTGCATAATGGCTTTGCGGGCGGAATAGAGGCCCTTAGAGTCACAGTAGCCCTGGGCTGTCGGGAGATTTCGGATGACGTCGACGAGAATTTCATCAGGTGCGTCAAAGCCAAACGGCGCCGGGTTGCCGATGTTCAGCTTCAGGACTTTATTGCCTTCTTCTTCAAGGCGTTTAGCCTCTTTCAGAACCGGGCCGCGGATATCGTAACAGACGTTATCTAACTTGCTGGATTTTTCGATGGGGGACATGAACCTTTGACCTTTTAGCTGTTATCGCCACTCCCTGCCGTGGAAGTCAGCACGGAATAATGTACTCCGCATCCCCGCTGTTTTGAAGGGTTAACAGGAGAAGATTTTGCCATTAATGTTTTTTTAGTGTAATCAATTTGTCTGCGGAATGGTCGGTCAGTTTATACAATATACCTTATATTCTTAATGTCGTGGTTTTATATTGTGTATGCATGATTTTTTATGAAAGTTTATCTGGTTTGTACTTAAGGAAGGCGACGGACGCTGGTTTTTTGCGCATAAAACACGTTATTCATTTTTGATAAAATTTAACTCACAATACGCTGAAGTTTGTAACAAACGTGGCAGTCATTTTTTAATGGAAAACATTTAATAAATTAATGAATCTTATTTTTTGAAAGGAATATTCTTAGATTTGTTAATTTAATTAAAGTGCTGAAAAATGTTTAAAATTATCTGAGATAATACTGAATAACACTTATAAATATTGCGGTTTTCGGTTAGAATATCGCCGTTAATAGTGATATGCCGCTATGTCAGGCAGCGTTTTTTTATTAATACATTGTTATTGCAGGTTTTTTTTGTTTGCCTTCCCGATTGCTGCAACAAGCTTTACTTGCTTGTAGAGCGCGGTTAATGGTCGTTGATAGCTATTTTTTTTGCGTTACATCACATAAAGCGGGAATGTCCTAATTAAAAGTGCTTAGGTCTACGAACAAAATATTACTCAAAAATTTCGCACATTTGCTGCGAACGAGTGCTTTCAAATGCAATAACGTTCTTCCAGTTGTTCATCCATTGCGGATAACACGAGGCTTAAGGAATAGCCGGAAGCTGGACACAGCATCAACAAGGCAAGAATCAGTCGCCTGTAAGTGAAGCAACTATGATAAATGAAAATCGCCCGATACTAAATTTAGACCTCGATTTACTGAGAACCTTTGTTGCCGTCGCCGATCTCAATACGTTTGCCGCTGCCGCCGTGGCGGTGTGTCGCACACAGTCAGCGGTAAGCCAGCAGATGCAACGACTGGAGCAACTGGTTGGAAAAGAACTTTTTGCTCGCCACGGGCGCAATAAATTACTCACGGAACAGGGTATTCAGCTACTGGGGTATGCGCGGAAAATTCTGCGCTTCAATGACGAAGCCTGCATGTCGTTAATGTTCGGCAGCCTACAGGGAACGCTAACCATCGGTGCATCCGATGAGACGGCAGATACAATTTTACCGTTCTTATTGAATCGAATCGGAAGTTTTTATCCCAAATTGACGCTGGAAATCAAAGTTCTCAGCCATGTTGATGTAGTAGAGATGCTAAAGAATGGGGGGATTGAACTCGCGCTGACAACCCGTCAAACGGACAACTTCGAGACGTTGACGTTACGTCGTTCGCCGACGCTGTGGTACTGCGCAGCAGATTATGACCTTCCACAAGGCGAATCTATACCGCTTATCTTACTGGATGCGCCGGGTCCGTTCCGGGAGGATATCATTTCGGTACTTAATACGGCCCAGTTGCCCTGGCATCTGGCCCATGCGGCATCCTCACTGGCGGGCGTTAAGGCCGCGGTGAAGGCTGGGCTTGGCGTGACCGCACAACCCGTTGAAATGATGAACCCGGCGCTCCGGGTGCCAGGCAGGAGCGATGGCTTACCTGTGTTGCCGGATACACACTATGTGTTGCTCTGCGATCAACAGAAGGCCAGTGAGTTAGCTCGCACCATTTTCCAGTCTCTAAGTGCGGATCGCGAACTGTTGTTGACAGAGCATGTTTATACCCCTGAAGGGGGAGATAATTCCCTGGTTTCCTGAAGGGCAAAAAGCTAACAAACGTCACAAAAACTGGTAACAAAATGTAAGTGTAAAAAAGAACCACAGAAAGCTGAAATGGGCACTGTGGTTCTTTTTTTTCAAATTTTATTGAGGAATTGAATATATTATTGATTTGTTTTTATTAAAATCAGTGAGTTAGTTTTGCGCTTCATCCCACTTCTGTACTTTTCTCGGCACTTTCAATACTTCCTGCTAATGTTAAAAAACCGGATGGTTTGTTGCTGTTTTTGGGGTTCAATTAACAAAAGCGTGTCACAGATCAAGAAAATACCCCTCCTTAGGGGGAGGAATCGTGGCTAAATCCTGTCAAAATAGCCGGGTAATTTTGATTTACGATGGAAACGGACACGATTCAACAGCATTAAATCCGAATGGTATGCAAGGTTATTCCGCATCAAAGGGCATTTAATGTTAATGAAAAAAATCCAATGTAAATTAATGTTGTTAAAACTTTTGTTGAAGTTGACAAAAGGTTAATGAAAGGAGTAAAAAGCCACCGCAACTGGCCTTCCGCATCAACCAGGGACGCTTTTTTGCACGGCTATTTTTTTATTCCTCCCCGTGAAACGCTGTGGCGTTCATCTGCCAGTAAGAGCAGAGGGTTTTAGCGCTACACTTTTTTGGTTAAGCAATGCGTATGTCAACATCCACTGAAGTCATCGCTCATCATTGGGCATTCGCTATATTTCTCATCATCGCTATCGGTCTGTGCTGCCTGATGCTTGTCGGCGGCTGGTACCTCGGCGGACGCGCGCGCGCGCGTAGCAAGAACACGCCATTTGAATCCGGGATCGACTCCGTTGGTTCAGCTCGCTTACGCCTTTCTGCGAAGTTTTATCTGGTTGCCATGTTCTTCGTTATCTTCGACGTGGAAGCCCTGTATCTCTACGCATGGTCGACTTCTATCCGTGAAAGCGGCTGGGTCGGCTTTGTGGAAGCCGCAATTTTCATTTTAGTGTTACTGGCTGGTCTGGTTTACCTCGTTCGTATCGGCGCACTGGACTGGACGCCTGCGCGCTCCCGTCGCACGCTGGTTAACCCGGAAACAGACAGTCCCACTAACCGTCATACGCAGTAAAAGCGAGGCAATAAGATGGATTATACGCTCACCCGCATCGATCCTAACGGTGAGAACGACCGTTACCCCCTGCAAAAACAGGAGATCGTAACTGACCCCCTTGAGCAAGAAGTCAACAAAAGCGTGTATATGGGGAAACTCGAACACGCGTTGCATGACATGGTGAACTGGGGCCGTAAGAACTCAATCTGGCCTTATAACTTCGGCCTTTCTTGCTGCTATGTGGAAATGGTGACGTCCTTTACCGCGGTGCACGATGTTGCGCGTTTTGGCGCCGAAGTGCTGCGTGCTTCCCCGCGTCAGGCGGACCTGATGGTAGTAGCGGGCACCTGCTTCACCAAAATGGCCCCGGTTATTCAGCGTCTTTATGACCAGATGCTGGAGCCAAAGTGGGTTATCTCCATGGGCGCATGCGCTAACTCCGGCGGTATGTACGATATTTACTCTGTCGTACAGGGTGTGGATAAGTTCATTCCGGTTGATGTTTACATCCCGGGCTGCCCGCCGCGTCCGGAAGCTTATATGCAGGCGCTGATGCTACTGCAGGAATCCATTGGTAAAGAACGTCGTCCGCTTTCGTGGGTGGTTGGCGATCAGGGCGTGTATCGCGCCAACATGCAGTCGGAACGCGAGCGTAAACGCGGCGAACGTATTGCAGTGACCAATCTGCGGACTCCGGACGAGATTTAACTTGCGCCTGCGGGCGGGAAAAAGACTTCGCAAATCAATCTACTAAAGCAGCGAAGCCTCGCCCGGCAGTCACCACGGACCTTTTGCAATGGTGAACAATATGACCGATTTAACTGCGCATGATGCCGCACCAGCCTGGCAAACCCGCGATCACCTTGATGACCCGGTGATCGGCGAACTGCGCAACCGTTTTGGGCCGGATGCCTTTACCGTTCAGCCAACCCGCACCGGCGTTCCGGTGGTTTGGGTGAAGCGCGAACAGCTGCTTGAGGTGGGTGATTTCCTGAAGAGATTACCAAAGCCTTACGTAATGCTGTTTGACCTGCACGGCATGGATGAACGTCTGCGCACGCACCGCGACGGTTTACCCGCCGCGGATTTTTCCGTTTTCTATCACCTGATTTCAGTAGACCGCAATCGCGACATCATGCTCAAGGTTGCGCTTTCGGAAAACGATCTGCACCTGCCGACCTTTACCAAACTGTACCCCAACGCCAACTGGTATGAGCGTGAAACCTGGGAGATGTTTGGCGTCACCTTCGATGGTCACCCGAATCTGCGTCGCATCATGATGCCGTCAACCTGGGAAGGCCACCCGCTGCGCAAAGACTATCCGGCCCGCGCCACCGAATTCGATCCGTTTGAGCTGACCAAAGCCAAACAGGATTTGGAAATGGAAGCGCTGACCTTCAAACCGGAAGAGTGGGGTATGAAGCGCGGGACTGAAAACGAGGACTTCATGTTCCTCAACCTCGGTCCGAACCACCCATCTGCACACGGTGCGTTCCGTATTATTCTGCAGCTTGATGGCGAGGAGATTGTCGACTGCGTACCAGACATCGGCTACCACCACCGCGGCGCTGAAAAGATGGGCGAGCGCCAGTCATGGCACAGCTACATCCCATACACTGACCGTATTGAATACCTCGGCGGCTGCGTTAACGAGATGCCGTACGTGTTGGCAGTGGAAAAACTAGCCGGGATCACCGTGCCGGATCGCGTCAACGTGATCCGCGTGATGCTCTCCGAGCTGTTCCGCATTAACAGCCACCTGCTCTATATTTCGACCTTTATTCAGGACGTCGGTGCGATGACGCCGGTCTTCTTCGCCTTTACCGACCGTCAGAAAATCTACGATCTGGTTGAAGCGATTACCGGCTTCCGTATGCACCCGGCCTGGTTCCGCATCGGCGGCGTCGCCCACGACCTGCCGCGCGGTTGGGATCGTCTGCTGCGTGAATTCCTTGAGTGGATGCCAAAGCGTCTGGACTCCTACGAGAAAGCCGCGTTGCGTAACACCATCCTTATTGGCCGTTCAAAAGGGGTGGCTGCTTATGGCGCGAAAGAGGCGCTGGAGTGGGGCACTACTGGAGCAGGTCTGCGCGCCACCGGTATTGGTTTCGACGTTCGTAAATGGCGTCCCTATTCTGGCTATGAAAACTTCGACTTTGAAATCCCGACCGGCGGCGGTGTTTCCGACTGCTACACCCGCGTGATGCTAAAAGTGGAAGAGCTGCGCCAGAGCCTGCGCATTCTTCAGCAGTGCCTCGATAACATGCCGGAAGGCCCGTTCAAAGCGGATCACCCGCTGACCACGCCGCCGCCGAAAGAGCGCACGCTGCAGCATATCGAAACCCTGATTACGCACTTCCTGCAGGTTTCCTGGGGCCCGGTCATGCCGGCCAATGAATCCTTCCAGATGGTTGAAGCGACGAAGGGTATTAACAGTTACTACCTGACCAGCGACGGCAGCACCATGAGCTACCGCACCCGTATCCGCACGCCGAGCTATGCGCACCTGCAGCAGATCCCGTCGGCGATTCGCGGCAGCCTGGTATCAGACCTGATCGTCTATCTGGGTAGTATCGATTTTGTTATGTCAGACGTGGACCGCTAATTATGCACGAGAATCAACAACCACAAACCGAGGCTTTTGAGCTGAGTGCGGCAGAGCGTGAGGCGATTGAGCACGAAAAGCACCACTACGAAGACCCGCGTGCGGCGTCCATTGAAGCGCTGAAGATCGTTCAGAAGCAGCGCGGCTGGGTGCCGGACGGCGCAATCTACGCTATCGCCGATGTGCTGGGGATCCCGGCCAGCGACGTAGAAGGAGTGGCAACGTTCTACAGTCAGATTTTCCGCCAGCCAGTAGGCCGTCACGTGATTCGCTATTGCGACAGCGTGGTGTGCCATATCACTGGTTTCCAGGGCATTCAGTCGGCTATCGAGAAGAAGCTGGACATCAAACCGGGTCAAACCACTTTTGATGGCCGTTTCACTCTGCTGCCGACCTGTTGTCTGGGCAACTGCGACAAGGGGCCGACGATGATGATTGATGAGGATACTCACAGTTATCTGACGCCGGAAGCGATTCCTGACCTCCTGGAGCGGTATAAATGAAAACCATTATTCGTACTGCCGAAACCCATCCGTTAACCTGGCGTCTGCGTGACGACAAACAGCCGGTCTGGCTGGATGAATACCAGAGTAAAAACGGTTATGCCGGGGCGCGTAAAGCGCTTTGTGGGATGGCACCGGACGAAATCGTTAATCAGGTAAAAGACGCTGGCCTGAAAGGGCGCGGCGGCGCGGGCTTCTCCACCGGCTTGAAGTGGAGCCTGATGCCAAAAGACGAATCCATGAACATCCGTTACCTGCTATGTAACGCCGATGAAATGGAGCCGGGCACCTATAAAGACCGCCTGTTGATGGAACAACTGCCGCACCTGTTGGTGGAAGGCATGCTGATCTCCGCGTTTGCGCTGAAAGCGTATCGCGGCTACATCTTCCTGCGCGGCGAATATATTGAAGCGGCTCAGCATCTGCGCCGGGCGATTGCCGAAGCGAACGAAGCGGGTCTGCTGGGAAAAAACATTCTTGGTAGCGGTTTTGACTTCGAACTGATTGTCCACACCGGGGCAGGGCGCTACATCTGCGGCGAAGAAACCGCGTTGATTAACTCTCTCGAAGGCCGCCGCGCGAACCCGCGCTCCAAGCCGCCGTTCCCGGCAAGCTCCGGTGTATGGGGTAAACCGACCTGCGTTAACAACGTCGAAACCCTGTGCAACGTCCCGGCGATTTTGGCTAACGGCGTTGAGTGGTATCAGAACATTTCCACCAGTAAAGATGCCGGCACCAAGCTGATGGGCTTCTCCGGTCGGGTGAAAAATCCGGGCGTCTGGGAGCTGCCTTTCGGCACTACCGCGCGCGAGATCCTCGAAGATTATGCGGGCGGCATGCGCGATGGCCTGAAGTTTAAAGCCTGGCAGCCGGGCGGTGCGGGAACCGACTTCCTGACCGAAGCGCATCTTGACCTGCCGATGGAATTCGAAAGCATTGGTAAAGCGGGGAGCCGCCTGGGCACTTCGCTGGCGATGGCCGTTGACCACGAAATCAACATGGTATCGCTGGTGCGCAACCTGGAAGAGTTTTTCGCCCGTGAGTCTTGCGGCTGGTGTACACCTTGCCGCGACGGGCTGCCGTGGAGCGTGAAAATTCTGCGCGCCCTTGAGCGCGGCGAAGGTCAGCCGGGGGATATCGAAACACTTGAGCAACTGTGTCGATTCCTCGGGCCGGGTAAAACCTTCTGTGCGCACGCGCCGGGCGCCGTTGAGCCGCTGCAGAGCGCGATTAAATATTTCCGCGAAGAATTCGAGGCAGGCATCAAGCAGCAGTTCAGCAATACCCATGCAATCAACGGTATTCAGCCGAACCTGCTTAAGACGCGCTGGTAATCTAAAGAATTATTTATTTTGGAAGCACGCTAATGGCTACGATTCATGTAGACGGCAAAGAATACGAGGTCGATGGAGCGGACAACCTGCTAGAGGCTTGTCTCTCTCTTGGTCTTGATATTCCATACTTTTGCTGGCATCCGGCGCTGGGAAGCGTTGGTGCTTGCCGCCAGTGTGCGGTGAAGCAATATCAAAACGCGGAAGACACGCGTGGCCGCCTGGTGATGTCCTGTATGACACCGGCATCCGACGGCACTTTTATTTCTATCGACGACACCGAAGCGAAACAGTTCCGCGAGAGCGTCGTTGAGTGGTTGATGACCAACCACCCACACGACTGCCCGGTCTGCGAAGAAGGTGGTAACTGCCACTTACAGGATATGACCGTGATGACCGGTCATAGCTTCCGTCGCTACCGCTTTACCAAGCGTACCCATCGTAACCAGGACCTGGGGCCGTTCATCTCGCACGAAATGAACCGCTGCATCGCCTGCTATCGCTGCGTTCGTTACTATAAAGATTATGCTGACGGTACCGACCTGGGCGTTTATGGCGCGCACGACAACGTCTACTTCGGTCGCCCGGAAGACGGCGTGCTGGAAAGCGAGTTCTCCGGCAACCTGGTTGAAGTTTGCCCGACCGGCGTCTTCACTGATAAAACGCACTCCGAGCGCTATAACCGTAAATGGGACATGCAGTTTGCGCCTAGCATCTGCCAGCAGTGTTCCATTGGCTGCAACATCAGCCCCGGTGAGCGTTACGGTGAACTGCGCCGTATCGAAAACCGTTACAACGGTACCGTTAACCGCTACTTCCTCTGCGACCGCGGTCGTTTCGGGTATGGCTATGTGAACCTGAAAGACCGTCCGCGTCAGCCGGTTCAGCGCCGTGGCGATGACTTCATCACCCTCAACGCCGAACAGGCGATGCAGGGCGCGGCGGATATTTTGCGCCAGTCGAAGAAAGTCATTGGTATCGGCTCCCCGCGCGCCAGCATCGAAAGCAACTTCGCGCTGCGCGATTTGGTCGGCGCCGATAACTTCTATACCGGCATTGCTAAAGGTGAACAAGAACGCCTGCAGATGATGCTGAAAGTGCTGCGCGATGGCGGTATTCATACCCCGGCGCTGCGCGAAATTGAATCCTACGATGCGGTGTTGATCCTCGGTGAGGACATCACCCAGACCGGCGCGCGTATTGCGCTGGCGGTGCGTCAGGCGGTGAAAGGCAAAGCGCGTGAAATGGCGGCGGCACAGAAAGTCGCCGACTGGCAGATCGCCGCGATCCTTAACATTGGCCAGCGCGCGAAGCATCCGCTGTTTGTGACCAATATTGATGATACGCGCCTTGACGATATCGCCGCGTGGACCTACCGCGCGCCGGTAGAAGATCAGGCGCGCCTCGGTTTCGCTATCGCCCACGCGCTGGATGACAGCGCTCCGGCGGTAGAAGGTCTGAGCGGCGAGCTAAAAGGTAAAATCGATGTGATCGTTCAGGCATTGGCCGGAGCGAAAAAACCGTTGATTGTCTCCGGAACCAATGCTGGCAGCATTGAGGTCATTCAGGCTGCGGCCAACGTGGCGAAAGCCCTTAAAGGCCGCGGTGCTGACGTTGGCGTAACGATGGTTGCCCGCGCGGTGAACAGTGTTGGCCTCGGCATGATCGGCGGCGGCTCTCTTGAAGAGGCGCTGAGCGAACTGGAAACCGGTGCCGCCGATGCGGTTATCGTGCTGGAAAACGACCTGCACCGCCATGCTTCTGCCGCCCGCGTTGATGCGGCGCTGGCGAAAGCGCCGCTGGTGATGGTGGTCGACCATCAGCGTACGGCGATTATGGATAAAGCGCATCTGGTGCTCTCCGCGGCAAGCTTTGCGGAAAGCGATGGCACGGTGGTGAATAACGAAGGTCGCGCCCAGCGCTTCTTCCAGGTTTACGATCCGGCCTACTACGATGCGAAAACCGTGATGCTGGAAAGCTGGCGTTGGCTGCACTCGTTGCACAGCACCGTCAACAACCGTCAGGTCGACTGGACGCAGCTGGATCACGTTATTGACGCTGCGATTGCCGCACTGCCGCAACTGGCCGGTATCAAAGACGCCGCGCCGGATGCGACCTTCCGCATTCGCGGCCAGAAACTGGCTCGTGAACCGCATCGCTACAGCGGCCGTACGGCGATGCGCGCTAACATTAGCGTGCATGAACCGCGTCAGCCGCAGGATAAAGACACCATGTTCGCCTTCTCCATGGAAGGGAACAACCAGCCATCCGCTCCGCGTTCGCAGATTCCGTTCGCCTGGGCGCCGGGCTGGAACTCCCCGCAGGCGTGGAACAAGTTCCAGGATGAGGTGGGCGGGAAACTGCGCCATGGCGATCCGGGCGTGCGTCTGATTGAAGCTTCCGCCAGCGGTCTGGAGTACTTTACCGTGGTACCGGCAAGCTTCGAAGCTGAAGAAGGGAAATGGCGTATTGCGCCTTACTACCATCTGTTCGGCAGCGACGAAATGTCGCAGCGTTCTCCGGTATTCCAGAGCCGCATGCCGCAGCCGTACGTTAAGCTTAACCCGGCAGATGCCGCGAAGCTGGGCGTAAATAACGGCGCGATGGTCTCCTTCAGCGTTGAAGGTCAGACCCTTAGTCTGCCGCTGGTGATTTCGGCGGGGCTGACGGCAGGGCAGGTTGGCTTACCGATGGGCATGCCGGGCATCGCACCAGTACTGACCGGCGCGCGTATTGATACTTTGCAGGAGGCGAAAGCATGAGTTGGTTAACTCCCGATCTCATCGACATTCTGTTAGGCATCCTCAAGGCGGTGGTGATTCTGCTGGTGGTGGTGACCTGCGGCGCGTTCATGAGCTTTGGCGAACGTCGTCTGCTCGGCCTGTTCCAGAACCGCTACGGACCTAACCGCGTGGGCTGGGGCGGTTCGCTACAGCTCGTTGCCGACATGATCAAAATGTTCTTTAAAGAGGACTGGGTACCGAAATTCTCGGACCGTATGATCTTTACCCTGGCACCGGTTATCGCCTTCACCTCGCTGCTGCTGGCCTTCGCCATTGTGCCGGTCAGCCCAAGCTGGGTGGTTGCCGATCTTAACATCGGGATCCTGTTCTTCCTGATGATGGCAGGCCTCGCGGTGTACGCGGTGCTGTTTGCCGGTTGGTCGAGCAACAACAAATACTCTCTGCTGGGTGCAATGCGTGCTTCTGCGCAAACCCTGAGCTACGAAGTGTTCCTCGGGCTGTCCCTGATGGGCGTGGTGGCGCAGGCCGGTTCATTCAATATGACCGACATCGTCAATAACCAGGAACATCTGTGGAACGTTATTCCGCAGTTTTTTGGCTTCGTGACCTTTGCGATTGCAGGTGTGGCGGTTTGTCACCGTCACCCGTTTGACCAACCGGAAGCGGAACAGGAACTGGCAGATGGTTACCACATTGAATATTCCGGCATGAAGTTCGGTCTGTTCTTCGTTGGCGAATATATCGGGATTGTTACCGTATCAGCGCTGATCGTGACGCTGTTCTTCGGTGGCTGGCAAGGTCCGTTCTTACCACCATTCATCTGGTTTGCGCTAAAAACGGCGTTTTTCATGATGATGTTCATTTTGATTCGTGCGTCCTTACCGCGTCCGCGTTATGACCAGGTAATGTCCTTCGGCTGGAAAGTGTGTCTGCCGCTGACGCTCGTCAACTTGTTGGTAACGGCTGCTGTCATTCTCTGGCAGCAGCCATAAGGGGCTTTAGACCATGACCTTAAAAGAATTATTGGTAGGGTTTGGCACCCAGGTCCGCAGTATCTGCATGATCGGGATGCACGCCTTTGCCAAACGTGAAACTCAGATGTACCCGGAAGAGCCGGTATATCTACCGCCGCGCTACCGTGGTCGTATCGTGCTGACCCGCGATCCGGACGGCGAGGAGCGCTGCGTTGCCTGTAACCTGTGTGCGGTAGCGTGTCCGGTGGGCTGTATCTCTCTGCAAAAAGCGGAGACCAAAGACGGTCGCTGGTACCCGGAGTTTTTCCGCATCAACTTCTCACGCTGCATTTTCTGCGGCCTGTGCGAAGAAGCGTGCCCGACCACGGCGATCCAGTTGACCCCGGACTTTGAACTGGGCGAATACAAACGTCAGGACCTGGTGTACGAAAAAGAGGATCTGCTGATTTCCGGTCCGGGCAAATACCCGGAATATAACTTCTACCGGATGGCGGGTATGGCAATCGACGGCAAAGATAAGGGCGAAGCAGAGAACGAAGCCAAGCCTATCGACGTCAAGAGCCTGTTACCGTAAGGAGAGGGCAATGGAATTCGCTTTTTATATCTGTGGCCTGATAGCCATCCTCGCCACCCTGCGGGTGATCACCCACACCAATCCGGTGCATGCGCTGCTGTACCTGATTATTTCGCTGTTGGCGATTGCCGGGGTGTTCTTCTCGCTGGGCGCTTACTTCGCCGGTGCGCTGGAAATTATCGTTTACGCCGGGGCCATTATGGTGCTGTTCGTTTTCGTGGTGATGATGCTCAACTTGGGCGGCAGCGAAATCGAGCAGGAACGTCAATGGCTGAAACCGGGGATCTGGATTGGCCCGGCCATCCTTTCCGCTGTGCTGCTGGTGGTTATCGTTTACGCCATACTCGGTCTTAACGAGCAGGGGATCGACGGTGCGGCGATTAATGCCAAAGAAGTGGGTATTGCGCTGTTTGGTCCGTACGTACTGGCGGTGGAACTGGCTTCCATGCTGCTGCTGGCGGGCCTGGTTGTCGCCTTCCATATCGGCCGCGAAGAGCGCGTCGGGGAAGTGCTGAGCAACCGTCAGAACGACAGCGACAAAAGAAAAACGGAGGAACACGCATGATCCCCTTAACACATGGACTGATCCTCGCCGCCGTCCTGTTTGTCCTTGGCCTGACGGGGCTGATAATCCGTCGTAATCTGCTGTTTATGCTGATTAGCCTGGAGATCATGATCAACGCCTCCGCGCTGGCTTTCGTGGTTGCCGGGAGTTATTGGGGCCAGGCTGATGGTCAGATAATGTATATCCTCGCCATCACCCTTGCCGCCGCAGAAGCGAGTATCGGCCTGGCGCTGCTGCTGCAGCTCCATCGTCGTCGCCAGAACCTGAACATCGATTCAGTAAGTGAGTTGCGCGGATGAACATGCTTGCCTTAACCATTCTTTTGCCATTGATTGGCTTTGTTCTGCTGGCCTTCTCTCGCGGGCGCTGGTCGGAGAATCTGTCCGCCACCATCGGGATGGGCTCGGTTGGCCTGGCGGCGCTGGTGACGGCGTTTGTTGGCATCGACTTCTTTGCTAACGGCAGGCAGGCGGTCAGCGTTCCGCTGTGGACCTGGATGTCGGTGGGCGATTTCAACGTCGGCTTCAACCTGGTGCTGGACGGTCTGTCGCTGACCATGCTTTCCGTAGTCACCGGTGTCGGCTTCCTGATCCACATGTTCGCCTCCTGGTATATGCGCGGTGAAGAGGGCTACTCCCGTTTCTTCGCCTATACCAACCTGTTTATCGCCAGCATGGTGGTTCTGGTTCTTGCTGATAACCTGCTGCTGATGTACCTCGGCTGGGAAGGTGTGGGTCTGTGCTCCTATCTGCTGATCGGTTTCTACTATACCGATCCGAAGAACGGCGCTGCGGCGATGAAAGCGTTTGTGGTGACCCGCGTTGGCGATGTGTTCCTCGCGTTTGCGCTGTTCATTCTCTACAACGAACTGGGCACCCTGAACTTCCGCGAAATGGTCGAACTGGCGCCTGCGCATTTTGAAGCCGGCAACAATATGCTGACGTGGGCGACCCTGATGCTGCTGGGCGGCGCGGTGGGTAAATCCGCACAGCTGCCGTTGCAGACCTGGCTTGCTGACGCGATGGCAGGCCCGACGCCTGTCTCTGCGCTGATCCACGCTGCAACCATGGTGACCGCGGGTGTGTACCTGATTGCCCGCACACATGGTCTGTTCCTGATGACCCCGGAAATTCTGCATCTGGTGGGGATCGTCGGTGCGGTGACGCTGGTGCTGGCGGGTTTCGCCGCGCTGGTGCAGACCGATATCAAACGCGTACTCGCTTATTCCACCATGAGCCAGATTGGCTACATGTTCCTCGCGCTCGGCGTACAGGCGTGGGATGCGGCGATTTTCCACCTGATGACGCATGCCTTCTTTAAAGCGCTGCTGTTCCTGTCGTCCGGCTCGGTGATTCTGGCCTGCCATCACGAACAGAACATCTTCAAGATGGGTGGCCTGCGTAAGTCTATTCCGCTGGTGTATGTCTGCTTCCTGGTGGGGGGCGCGGCGCTGTCCGCACTGCCGCTGATTACCGCAGGCTTCTTCAGTAAGGATGAGATTCTGGCTGGTGCGATGGCTAACGGTCATCTCAATCTGATGGTTGCCGGTCTGGTCGGAGCGTTTATGACCTCCCTGTATACCTTCCGCATGATTTTCATCGTGTTCCACGGCAAAGAGCAAATTCACGCGCACGCAGGGAAGGGGATTACCCATCATCTGCCGCTGATTGTGCTGATGGTGCTGTCCACCTTCGTTGGCGCGCTGATTGTGCCGCCGCTGCATGGTGTATTGCCGTCAACCACTGAGCTTGAGCATGGTCGCGTCATGACCCTGGAGATTACCTCTGGCGTTGTGGCGATAGCAGGTATTCTGATTGCTGCATGGCTGTGGCTGGGTAAACGCACGCTGGTGACGTCGATTGCCAACAGCGCACCGGGCCGTCTGCTCGGTACCTGGTGGTATAACGCCTGGGGCTTTGACTGGCTATACGACAAAGTGTTCGTGAAGCCGTTCCTCGGCGTGGCGTGGCTGCTGAAAAGCGATCCGCTGAATGCGCTGATGAACATCCCGGCGATCCTTTCCCGCTTCGCAGGCAAAGGCCTGGTGGTAAGCGAGAACGGCTATTTGCGCTGGTATGTGGCTTCCATGAGCATCGGTGCGGTCGTGGTGCTGGCGCTGCTGATGGTATTGCATTGAGTGTGAGGATTGGGAGTGTTTTGCCCGGTGGCGCTGCGCTTGCCGGGCCTACAAACCCGAAGAGAATTTTTTAAAATTCGTTGAAAATCAAGTCTAAAAGGACAGGCGTTATCGGCGAAGTCAGAGTGGACACCGCCTGCGTGCAGCAACCGGAGCGTACTGGAGTACGTGAGGATTGCGAGCACAGCCGGGGTTCGCTATGACGAGTGAGATAGCCTGAACAGGACTTAAACAAGGAACAAAGATCACCATGTTATTACCTTGGTTGATATTAATCCCCTTTATCGGCGGCTTCCTGTGCTGGCAGACTGAACGCTTCGGCGTGAAGATGCCGCGCTGGATCGCGCTGATCACCATGGGATTGACGTTTGTGCTTGGCCTGCAACTGTGGATGCAGGGTGGCTACTCTCTCACGCAATCTAGCGGTATTCCGCAGTGGCAGTCAGAATTCGTGATGCCGTGGATCCCGCGCTTCGGCATTAGCATTCATCTGGCGATCGACGGTTTGTCGCTGCTGATGGTGGTGCTGACCGGGCTGCTCGGCGTGCTGGCGGTGCTCTGTTCATGGCGCGAAATCGAGAAGTATCAGGGCTTTTTCCATCTTAACCTGATGTGGATCCTGGGCGGCGTGATTGGCGTGTTCCTGGCTATCGACCTGTTCCTGTTCTTCTTCTTCTGGGAAATGATGCTGGTGCCGATGTATTTCCTGATAGCACTCTGGGGTCATAAGGCTTCCGACGGGAAAACGCGTATCACGGCGGCAACCAAGTTCTTCATTTATACCCAGGCGAGCGGTCTGGTGATGCTGATTGCCATTCTGGCGCTGGCGTTTGTTCACTTCAACGCCACCGGCGTGTGGACCTTCAACTATGAAGAGCTGCTGAAGACGCCGATGTCGCATGGTGTGGAATACATGCTGATGCTGGGCTTCTTTATCGCTTTTGCGGTGAAAATGCCGGTAGTTCCGCTGCACGGCTGGCTGCCGGATGCGCACTCGCAGGCGCCGACCGCGGGTTCCGTTGACCTCGCGGGGATCTTGCTGAAAACCGCGGCCTACGGTCTGCTGCGCTTCGCGCTGCCGCTGTTCCCCAACGCTTCCGCTGAATTTGCACCTATTGCCATGTGGCTGGGCGTTATCGGCATTTTCTATGGCGCGTGGATGGCTTTCAGCCAGTACGACATCAAACGCCTGATTGCTTACACTTCTGTTTCCCATATGGGCTTTGTGCTGATTGCTATCTACACCGGCAGCCAGTTGGCTTATCAGGGAGCGGTGATTCAGATGATTGCGCACGGTCTGTCCGCAGCCGGTCTGTTCATTCTGTGCGGCCAGCTGTATGAACGTCTGCATACGCGCGATATGCGCCAGATGGGCGGCCTGTGGAGCAAAATTAAGTGGCTTCCGGCACTGTCAATGTTCTTTGCCGTTGCGACTTTGGGGATGCCGGGTACCGGTAACTTCGTCGGCGAATTTATGATTCTGTTCGGCAGCTATAAAACCGTACCGGTGATTACCATTATTTCCACCTTTGGTCTGGTGTTCGCTTCCGTTTACTCGCTGTCGATGCTGCATCGCGCGTACTTTGGTAAAGCAAAGAGCGAAATTGCTGCAAAAGAATTGCCGGGAATGTCCCTGCGTGAATTGTCTATCGTTCTGCTGTTGGTTGTTCTGCTGGTGCTGCTGGGCTTCTTCCCGCAGCCGATTCTGGACACCTCGCACTCTGCGATGAGCAATATTCAGCAGTGGTTTGTTAATTCTGTTTCTACTACAAGGCCGTAATTCGCCATGACAATAACTCCACAACAACTGATCGCACTGCTACCGCTGCTGATCGTCGGCTTGACGGTGGTGGTTGTGATGCTCTCCATTGCGTGGCGACGCAATCATTTCCTCAATGCCACGCTATCGGTTCTCGGCCTCAACGTCGCGCTAGTCTCACTTTGGTTCGTGGGGCAGAATGGGGCGATGGACGTGACGCCGCTGATTCGCGTTGACGGCTATTCCATGCTCTATACCGGGCTGGTGCTGCTCGCGAGTCTGGCGACCTGTACCTTTGCTTATCCGTGGCTTGAGGGTTACAAGGACAATAAAGAAGAGTTCTACCTGCTGGTGCTGATCGCCGCGTTGGGTGGTATTCTGCTGGCGGGCGCTAACCATCTGGCGGCGTTGTTCCTCGGTATTGAGCTTATCTCTCTGCCGCTGTTTGGTCTGGTGGGTTACGCCTTCCGTCAGAAACGCTCGCTGGAAGCCAGTATCAAATACACCATTCTGTCTGCCGTCGCTTCTTCTTTCCTGCTGTTCGGTATCGCGCTGGTGTATGCGAACTCCGGTAACCTGTCCTTCCTCGCCCTGGGTAAGAACCTGGCTGACAGCACGCTACATGAACCGTTGCTGCTGGCTGGTGTGGGCTTGATGATTGTCGGTCTGGGCTTCAAGCTGTCGCTGGTGCCGTTTCATCTGTGGACGCCGGATGTCTACCAGGGCGCGCCTGCGCCAGTATCAACCTTCCTGGCGACCGCCAGCAAGATTGCTATCTTTGGCGTGGTGATGCGTCTGTTCCTGTATGTGCCAGTCGGCAACAGCGAGGCCGTACGCGTGGTGCTGGGCCTTATCGCTTTCGCGTCGATTATCTTCGGTAACCTGATGGCGTTGAGCCAGACCAATATCAAACGTCTGCTTGGCTACTCTTCCATTTCTCATCTTGGCTATTTACTGGTGGCGCTGATTGCTCTGCAGAGCGGCGAGATGTCGATGGAAGCGGTGGGCGTCTATCTGGCCGGTTATCTGTTCAGCAGTCTCGGCGCGTTTGGCGTGGTGAGCCTGATGTCCAGCCCGTATCGCGGGCCGGATGCGGATTCGCTCTATTCATATCGAGGCCTGTTCTGGCATCGCCCGATTCTGTCGGCTGTGATGACGGTGATGATGCTATCCCTCGCCGGTATTCCGATGACGCTGGGCTTTATCGGTAAGTTCTACGTGCTGGCGGTCGGTGTACATGCGCACTTGTGGTGGCTGGTAGGGGCAGTGGTCGTTGGTTCGGCAATTGGTCTCTACTACTACCTGCGCGTTGCGGTAAGCCTGTATCTGAGCGCACCGGAGAAACTCAATCGCGATGCGCCGTCTAACTGGCAGTACAGCGCCGGGGGCATCGTAGTGCTGATCTCCGCGCTGCTGGTGCTGGTGCTTGGCGTATGGCCGCAGCCGTTGATTAGCATCGTGCAGCTGGCGATGCCGCTGATGTAACCTGACAACTATCTGAGAAAAAGGATCGCTTCGGCGGTCCTTTTTTTATCGGTGAAAAATGGATGTGTATTTTCTTTAATATTCGTATTTGTCATGCGGTTTGTCATATTAGCCTCACTTTACGTTTCCCCTCATCCTCTTATTTTCCGTACTATTATTACTACGCACACTGTTGTGCGTTGTTGATGGAGAAAGTGAATGAAAACAAGGCGTAAGCATTTAACCATCGGGGAAGTTGAGCGTCTGGTTGATGCGGCAAGGCGAGGGGCAAATCCGGAGCGTGATGTCTGTTTATTGTGGATGTGTTTTAATCATGGGTGCCGAGTGAGTGAAATTCGTCACTGGAAGTTATCTGATATCGATATTCAAAGTGGGGTTATTTATATTCGGCGGCTGAAGAATGGTTTTTCAACAACCCATCCTATTTATAAACGAGAAGAGAAGATTCTCAGTGAATGGTTAAATGTGCGCAAGGATTATCCGGGGAATAACTCAGGTTGGCTTTTTTTATCACGTAATGGTCAGCCTTTATCGCGGCAGAGAATATATCAGATGATGAAGAACCTCAGTCTTGAAGCTCAACTTGAAATCAACGCCCATCCGCATATGCTGCGCCATGCGTGCGGCTTTGCGCTGGCGAATAACGGTGTGGATACGCGATTAATTCAGGACTTTCTCGGACATCGGAATATTCAACATACGGTTATTTATACTGCAAGTAATGATGCGAGGTTTAGGGAGGTTTGGTAAATGAAATAGTCATTTTGTATCAAACTGACTCCTATGCTATCTATGGTTATTAACAATGTCAATTTGTGTCTAACAATTTTTTTTATTATATTTTTCATGTTATTACATTAACCATATAATATGTCTATTTGTTAATTGAAATAAATTTGTAGTGCGTATGAATCGTATCTCGCTCCAGCTGTTAGTTTTTTATCATGTTTATTAGGGTTTATCCTTGTAAATATAAGATCAAAAATGCCTTCCCTGGCAATTTATATTCCAATTAATTGAAGTGGTCAAATTGATACAAAATGACCACTTCAAAATATTATATCCATTTCATGGGTCAATGTTTTGGTGCGTTATTAATATCAAACGTAAATAAAAGGATGCGCACGGTATTGCGCTTTTAAGTTAATGCATTGACTGCATTGAAAAGGATTAATCATGAAAAAAACATTACTTGCTGCTGTTGTTGCCGGCTGCGCGACGTTCTCTGGTGCTGCGCTGGCAGATGATGGTCAGGTGAAGTTTCTTGGCGAAATCATTGATGCCGGCTGCGACGTGGTCAACGACCTGTCTAACCCGCTGGAAGTCCAAATGGGACAGATCGCCAAGACAGCGTTTACCGGTCCCGGTTCTACTGCGGCTGAGCAAGGTTTCGATATCAAACTGGAAAACTGCCCGACTACTGTGACTAAAGCATCGGTGCTGTTCTCCGGCACTAACGTTGGCGGCGACAATGACAAACTGCAACTGACCGCAGAACCTAGTGTCGCTACAGGCGTAGCTCTGCAGTTGGTTGATGGTAGCAACAACAATACCCTGCCGTTGTTCACCCGTTCTACCAGCCTGACCATCCCGTCTACTGGCAATATCGATCTGCCATTCCGCGTTCGTTATATCCAGACTGACACTACTGTTGTTGCTGGTAAAGCTAACGGTACCGCTAACTTCACAATCAGCTACAACTGATTCTCCGTCTATTTGACCGTGCTAGCGAGCCGTAATTGGCTCGCTTTTCCAGGGAGCTGGTAGATGAAACGATACCTGAAAGTGCTGATGGCTGGATGGCTGTTGGTGGGCGCTGTGGCACATGCGGGCGTTGTCACTGGCGGTACTCGCCTGATTTATCCCGGTGGCAAAAAAGAGTCCTCTCTGAGCGTAACCAACAATGACGCTACACCCTATCTTATCCAAAGCTGGGTCGAGACCGATAAAGGGACCGCCCCTTTTCTGTTAACGCCGCCTTTATTTCGCCTGGATGGTGAGCAGCAAACCCGCCTGCGAGTGATTTATAGCGGTGGATTGCCGGAAAACAAAGAAAGTATGTTCTGGATGAATATCAAAGCGATTCCATCCTCACAGGCTAAGGCTGGCGCCAACACATTACAAATCGCCATTAAAACCCGTATCAAATTAATTTATCGGCCGAAATCCGTTGCGGGAACGCCGGAAACAGTGACGGAGCAGCTTCGCTGGACGCGCAGTGGCAATACGCTGCAGGTCACTAATCCCACTGCGTTTTATATGAATTTCGCTGAGGTAAAAATCGGTGGCGCAGAAGTTAAAGAAGCCAACTGGGTGGCGCCTGGCGCGACGGCAAGCTTTGACTTACCGCGCGGTAGCACGGGCTCTTTGCGGTGGAAACTGATTAATGATTACGGCGGTATTGGCGCACAGCATAACGCTAATTTGTAAAGGCTATCGGGCCAGGGAGTTCCAGAGAGAATGAAAAATAACCATAACAAATGGCGGCTTAACCGGATAGCCGGAGCTCTGGCCGTTGCCTTGATACCGTGGTGTGATGATGCGCTGGCGCGGGATGTGTTTAACCCTGCATTATTGGAAATGGATGGCCCGCAGATGGGCGTAAGGGATTTATCGGCTTACGAACAGGCCGGAGGGCAGCAGCCGGGAACCTATCGGGTCGATATTTACCTCAACAATATCTTTATGGAGACCCGGGATGTCATCTTTCAGCAAAGCCGAGTACCGGGTGAAGCGGCACTGCAGCCCTGTCTGAAAGTTGAAGAGCTTGCCGAATGGGGCGTGCGAGTCAAGCAATTTCCTGAATTAGGTCGTAAATCGGCGGACTGTGCGGATCTGGAGGTTATACCCCAGGCAAAGGCTGATTTCCGTTTTAGCCAGCAGCGCCTGCTATTAAGCTTCCCTCAGGCGGCGGTTTCCAGCGCGGCGCGGGGCTGGGTAGACCCGAAACAGTGGGATGATGGTGTTACGGCTCTTCTGCTGAACTACTCCGTAAGCGGGGCAAATAATTGGTCGCGCAAGAACGATACACCGAACAGCGATAATCAATACGTCAACCTGCGTCCCGGTATTAACATCGGGCCGTGGCGTTTACGCAACTACACGACCTGGAATCGCAGCAGCAGCGGCGGAGAGTCCAGTAACAGTTGGGATACGGTTTATACCTATGCTCAGCGCAATATTAATGCCCTGCAAGGGGTGATGACGCTGGGCGACAGCAGCACCGATGCTGACGTTTTTGAAGGTATTCCCTTCCGCGGGGCGATGCTGGCTTCCGATGACGATATGCTACCGGAAAGCCTGCGCGGCTATGCGCCGGTCGTCCGGGGGATTGCGCGTACGAATGCTCAGGTCATTATTCGTCAGAACGGTTATGAGATTTATCAGACCTATGTCTCTCCCGGAGCCTTTGAAATCACCGATATGTATCCAACTGGCGGATCGGGCGATTTATCGGTCACTATCAAAGAATCCGATGGCAGCGAGCAGAACCTGATAGTGCCATATGCTTCCCTGCCTGTTCTGCAGCGTGAGGGCCGCCTCAAATATAGCGTGACCTCCGGCGTATACCGAGCCTACGACAATAGCATTGATGAAACACCGCTCACACAAGCGACGGCTATTTACGGCTTGCCGTGGGGGGTAACCCTTTACGGCGGCGGCCAGTTTAGCAGCAAATATCAGTCGCTGGCGTTGGGGATGGGGAAAAACCTCGGTGAGCTTGGCGCCGTATCAACGGACGTCACTCAAGCCTGGTCGAACCGCCAGGATAAAGACAAAGAGAGTGGGCAGTCCGTACGCATCCGTTACAGCAAAGATCTCCCGGGACTGGGCACCAACGTCTCTCTGGCAGGATATCGCTATGCGACCAGTGGCTACTGGGATATGCAGGAAGTGCTGGATACCTACCGGGATGACAATTATACCTCTTCAATCGAACGGCGGCGCAACCGGGGAGAAGTTACTCTGAGCCAGAGCCTGGGCGAAGAAATGGGGTCGATGTCGTTAAGCTATATCCGCGAAGATTACTGGAATACCGGGCGCACGATGGAGTCCGTCGGCGTCGGCTACAACAACAGCTGGCGCGGCATCAGTTATAGCATGAACTACAGCTATAACCGCAATACCACTGACCATAGCACCGGTAAGCGTAATGACGAAGATCACTTGTTCGCGCTGAGCATTAGCATTCCTCTGGGCGAATGGCTACCGAAGCCGGTTTATGCCAACTACTCCCTGAATAGCAGTAAAAATGGCTCTACCAGCAATAATCTGGGCCTCTCCGGCACCTTACTGGAGCGTAATAACCTGAGCTGGAGCGTACAGGAAGGCTATACCAGCCAGGGAAGAGGGGAGAGCGGCAACATCAATGCCGACTGGCGTGCGACCTATGCTGAGCTCACTGGCGGCTACAGCCATGATAAATACAGCCATCGCCTGAACTACGCCCTACGCGGCGGGGTGCTGGCGCATGAAAATGGCCTGACGTTGGGGCAGCCTTTTGGTGAAACCCTGGCTTTAGTTAAAGCGCCAGGTGCCTCAGGCGTTGGTGTCAACAACCAGACCGGCGTCAGGACCGACTGGCGAGGCTATGCCGTGGTGCCTTATACCTCGCCGTATCGTAAGAATATATTGACCCTTGACACTAGCACGATGCCAGACGATGTCGATCTTGAGCTAACCACTCAGACGGTGGTGCCAACCCGTGGGGCGGTAGTTCGCGCAAGCTATACCACCAGCGTGGGGAACCGGGTGCTGATGACGGTGCGCCGGGCGAATGGCCAGCCTGTACCTTTCGGTGCCATGGTCAGCGTACCTGGAGCTGCGGCGTCAGAGCAGGCGTTTATCGTTGGCGAGGGCGGACAAGTCTACCTGACCGGTCTGGAGTCTAACGGTGTACTCAACGTGAAATGGGGCTCTGGCACGCAAGATCGCTGCCGGATCCAGTATGCGCTGCCGTCAGGTAAAACCCTCACCGGTATTATTGTAGCCCAGGGGCTATGCCGCTAATCGAAAGGATGCAGAAACAATGAAACGATTTTCATGGGGAATGTTAGCAGGCCTGACGGCGTTGGCGATATCACCGCAGGCGATGGCGGCCACCGAATGGTGTGAAACCATAACCAAAACCCCTTTTCAGGACCATTTTTCATTTATTGAAACCTTTACGAATCCCATGCAAAACCAGGCTGGGATGGAGTTTCTCCGTCTATACAATTGGAATACCGGGGGAACTTATCAGGCTAAATGTGATTGCCAAACGGTCAGTGGTGTACCCATTCTGTATAAAGCGACGGTTCCTGGACTGATTGCAACGCAAACCCGCAGCGGACTGAACTACTACCGGCTTAATCAGTATCTGGAAATTGCTAGTGAATTGTTTATTGCGGGCAAACTGAACAAATACGTTCCGACACCGGTCCAGGATGCAAGTAATTTGAATAACAACTCCTTTGTCTGCAATGTTGGCGGTTCATCTTTCGATACTGGCTCGCTTGGGTATATTTCACTCTACTTTACCAGGCCATTTGTTGGACAGGTGACAATTCCTCCGACGATAATACTTAATGTCTATGGAACAAGGAGATCGGGGAGCTACAGCTCCATTCCGATGACGCAGATAACAATGAGCGGTTCGGTTACGGTACCGCAATCCTGTGAGATAAATACCGGTCAGCCGATTAATGTTGATTTTGGCGATATTGCCGCCAATAATTTTAAGACGGCAAACCAAATGCCGACGGGATTTACCCCGCATACGGTAAATATGACCGTGGCCTGCACCAATATTTCCGCTGGGGTCAAAATCTCCCTTTCATTCCAGGGAACACAGGATAGCCATGACAATACTGCGCTGGTGACCACCAATAGCGATATTGCGGTACGGATTGAAAATATTACCGGTGTCAAAATTCCGGTCATCTCTGGGCTTCTGCCGGTCAATCTGAATTATTCGACCCAGACCGGGAATACGACCATGAAAATCTATCCGATTAATACTACAGGTAATTTACCTGATGGCGGTGGATTTACGGCTACGGCAACTATTCAGGCAGAAATTGAATAACAGGAGAGAATAATGAAAAAGGCACTGTGGTTGGTATTGTTGCTGCCTGTTTTTTCATCCTGGGGCGGAATTCCTCTGAATGTTAAAGGTAATATTTATTATCTTCCCTGTGACGTAAGCACCGATACAAAATATCAGGAGGTGAATTTTGGTACGCTCCTGAATATTGATTTTCAATCGGCTGGTGACGTTTCAGGGTGGAAAACCTTTAGCTTAAATATAGAAAACTGCCCGGCAGGAACCACCAAAGCGACGGTGAAGTTTGATGGTGTCACCGATGGCGATGACGCTACGCATTTCGCCAATATGGCTGCCAGTGATGCGGCGCAGAATATCGCGCTGCAGATAACCAGTACCGATCATTCAATAACATATAAAAATCAGGATCAAATGACCATTGCTATTAACAGCAGTACCGGCAAGGGTGAATTTCCGCTGGCTGCTCGCTTATATTCAACCCAAGGCGGGGTAACGGTCGGGAAATTCGAATCAGTGGTGCAACTGACTTTTACCTATCAGTAATTTTATGAGTTAAATGGATGAAAAGGAATGTCGTATGCAGGATGAAACGGAATATCTTAGCGAGAAAGACGTTGAGCGTCTGGTTCTTGCTGCACATTATTGTGCTCACCCGGAAAGAAATAGCTGCATGATTCAAATGTGCTTTCTGCACGGTTGTCGAATTAATGAAATCACGGCATTAACATTGAGTGATGTCGACTTGCCCGGTAAGCGGGTCTATATTCGCCGGGCTCGCCACGGTGTATCAGGTTATCACCCTTTGCAGCCGAAAGAGGTTATTTCGTTGCAGCGCTGGCTGCTGGCTCGGGAATGTTACCCGGCCCATAGCGATCTTCTTTTTCTCTCCTCAAGGGGAAATAAGATGACCCGACAGCGTTTCTATCAAATTATTCGCGAATGCTGTGAACTAGCGAAGCTAAAGCAGAATGTTCACCCACGAATGCTGCGTCATGCCTGTGGCTATGAACTGGGTAAGAAAGGCATTGATGACGACTCTATTCAGGATTACCTTGGCTATCGGAATTTAAAATCTATCCTGCGTTATAACGGTTATGTTGAAGAGTAATTTACGGGCGTAAACGCGGCGGCCGTTATTCACCGCGCGACGCCCGCTTTTAGTCCAGGGTATAGGCCAGAAAATCTTCCGCTAACAAAGTTGACGGAAAAACCTCCTGACATTCAGCAAGAAGGCGCTGACAGCCCTTAACATCATAGCGTGAGCTAAAATGAGTGGCGATAAGCGTACCGACGCCTGCATCGCGCGCCAGCGCGGCCGTCTGTTGACTGACTGAATGCCCGCGGCTATTGGCTTTTTCCGCCATCACCTGCTCCAGAGTGACCTCGTGGACCATGACATCCACGTCGCGTGCCAGTTCCAGCGCCTCCGGGCAGGGTGCCGTATCGCCGAAAATAGCCAGCTTTTTCCCCGGTGTCGCCGGACCAAGATAGCGGCTACCGTCAATTATCCGCCCATCTTCCAGCTCAACCGTTAATCCTTGCTTTAAACGGTGGAACAACGGACCGGAGGGGACGCCGTCAGCGATAAGCCGGGCGGCATCAAGAGCACCTGGTTTATCGTGCTGCTCGATTCGATAGCCATAACACTCAACCGGATGATTTAACGGATATGCACTAACCCGATAGCCCTGTTCATCAAACACCAAACCAGGCCCGACCTCGACGATGGTTAGCGGATAATCGGTCCAGGAACCACTAAGGCGCAGCGCGGTTTCTACGAACTCCTTAAGCCCTTTTGGCCCATACAGCGTCAGCGGCAGCGAATTACCCTGCATCGAGCGACTGCATAGCAGACCGGGAAGGCCGAACAGATGATCGCCATGTAAATGGGTGATAAAAATCTTATTCAGTTTGCCGGGGTGATAAGGGGTTTGCAGAAACTGATGCTGGGTTCCCTCCCCGCAGTCGAACAACCACATCTCAGCCGTTGTTGGCTGTTGCAAATTCAACACTATCGACGTCATATTACGCGTACGGGTGGGCACGCCAGCGGATGTCCCCAAAAATAGTAATTCCATCGTCCAGTGTCCTTAGGGCGTAAGTCAAAGATTGAGAGCCTATCCCATTAGGACTATTTCACTTGCCATTTTGGACCTGGGCAGTGCTCGAAATCCTCACGTACTACGTGTACGCTCCGGTTTCTCCGCGCTGTCCGTGCCCAAACTGGCTGCGCCAATAACGCCTACTGGGATAGGCTCTAAGTATACCAATTAAGGAACAGCAGATGATTACATGGCAGGATCTTCACCACGCCGAACTGACCGTCCCACAGCTCTATGCTGTACTCAAGTTACGCTGCGCGGTGTTCGTTGTCGAACAAACCTGCGCCTATCAGGACGTTGACGGCGACGATCTGGTGGGCGAAAACCGTCATCTTCTCGGCTGGCGCGGCGATGAACTGGTGGCCTACGCGCGTATTCTCAAGAGCGATGATGAGTTTGAGCCGGTGGTGATTGGGCGGGTCATAGTCAGCCCGGCGGTGCGCGGCGAGAAGCTAGGCTACCAACTGATGGAGCAGGCGCTGGCCAGCTGTCGTCAGCACTGGCCGCAAAAGGCTATCTATCTTGGCGCTCAGGCACATCTGCAAAAATTTTATGCCAGCTTCGGCTTTGTGCCGGTCACCGAGGTTTATGACGAGGACGGCATCGATCATATCGGCATGGCGCGCGAAATTGCCACCCACTAACCATCGTGTTGGTTAAAGCCGCTCCCTCATCGTGGGTACTGCTATTTCATCGCAGTACCCCGTATAATATGGGGTTTTTACTCCGTGGAGGTTTGCGTGCTGTCTGTTTCCACCGCGCTGGAAAGCCTGTCCGGCTGTCTGGCTGAAGATTTCCCGCCATCGCCCGGCACGCGAATTTTCGATATCCCCTTTGTGCTGAATGACGCTTTTGATCCTCTGTTGTGGTGCTGCCATCAGCCGCATTGGCCGCAATTCTACTGGCAGCAGCGCAACGGTGATGAAGAGCTGGCTGCGCTAGGGGCGGTAAAAACC
Organism: Klebsiella sp.; assembly: GCF_027492335.1. NCBI lineage: Bacteria > Pseudomonadati > Pseudomonadota > Gammaproteobacteria > Enterobacterales > Enterobacteriaceae > Klebsiella > Klebsiella sp. The sequence goes on from NZ_JAPUEW010000017.1 coordinate 106,384, forward strand.
TTTTCTTCTCTGAGCCAGGCGCACGCTTTTTTGCAGCGACAGGGGCGCGACGACCTGCGGATTTGCGGCCTTAACGCCTTTGATCCGCAGCGGGGCATGCTGATACTGCCGAGGCTGGAGTGGCGTCGCCTGGGCGGTAACGCCACGCTACGTCTGGTGCTGTGCAGCGATACTTCGCTCTGCGACGATGCCCGCGCGGCGCGGGAATTCCTTCGTTTGTTAACGACGGAGCAAGCGCAAACTACGGCGATACCTTATCTGCATAGCGAACAGCATTTTCCGGCGTATCCACAGTGGCGAGAGTTGATTATGCAGGCCACTCAGGCGATAGCGGCAGGGGAAATGGACAAAGTGGTATTGGCCCGCGCCACTGATTTACATTTTTCTGCCCCGTTAAATGCGGGCGCGATCGTCGCCGCCAGTCGCCGTATTAACCTCAACTGCTTCCATTTCCTGATGGCTTTTAATTCGCAGCAGGCCTTCTTCGGCGCAACCCCGGAGCGGCTGTGGCGTCGGCGCGGCGTGCTGTTGCGGACCGAGGCGCTGGCGGGGACTGCTGCCAGCCATGAGGACGATCGTCAGGCACAAAAGCTGGCAGACTGGCTGATGAGCGATGATAAAAACCAGCGCGAAAATATGCTGGTGGTGGAAGATATTTGTCAGCGAATGCAGGGGGAGACTCGTGCGCTGGAGGTACTGCCGCCGCAGATCGTCCGCCTGCGTAAAGTACAGCATCTGCGGCGCTGCATCTGGGCCGAGCTGGATAAACCTGATGACGCCCGCTGCCTGCACCGACTCCAGCCCACGGCGGCGGTTGCCGGTTTACCACGACAGACGGCGCTGGATTTTATCACCCGCCACGAACCTTTTACCCGCGACTGGTATGCCGGTTCCGCTGGCTATCTGTCGCTGGCGCAAAGTGAATTCTGCGTGTCCCTACGTTCGGCGCAAGTAGAGCAAAACAAGCTCAGATTGTACGCCGGGGCAGGAATCGTCAGCGGTTCGGACCCTGAACAAGAGTGGCTGGAAATTGACAATAAAGCGGCGGGATTGCGCTCGTTACTGCTTGCAGAAACCTAGATAAAACGATGCATATCAAAGCTCGATCACTTTGTATTATCTATACTTAGCCTCAATATTTGATACCGGACAAATTCATGTCAGTAAGCGCATTTAACCGACGCTGGGCGGCGGTGATCCTTGAAGCTTTAACGCGCCACGGCGTGCAGCATATCTGCATTGCGCCCGGCTCGCGCTCAACGCCCTTAACCCTGGCGGCGGCGGAAAACCGCGCTTTTATCCATCATACCCATTTTGACGAACGCGGTCTCGGCCATCTGGCGCTGGGCCTGGCGAAAGCCAGCGGCCAGCCGGTGGCGGTAATTGTTACGTCCGGTACCGCCACGGCCAACCTCTATCCAGCGCTGATAGAGGCCGGATTGACTGGCGAGAAACTCATTTTGCTTACCGCTGACCGGCCACCAGAGCTGATCGACTGCGGTGCCAATCAAGCCATTCGCCAGCCGGGTATGTTTGCCTCGCATCCATCGCAGACGATATCGCTGCCGCGACCGTCGCAGGATATTCCTGCCCGCTGGCTGGTCTCGACCCTCGATCAGGCGCTTGGCGCGCTGCATTCCGGCGGCGTGCATATCAACTGTCCGTTTGCCGAACCGTTGTACGGCGATATGGACGATACCGGCATCCAGTGGCAGCAGCAGCTAGGTGACTGGTGGCAGAGTGAAAAACCGTGGCTGCGCCAGTCTCTGCATCTTTCAAGTGATAAGCAGCGCGACTGGTTTTTCTGGCGACAAAAACGCGGCGTGATCGTTGCCGGGCGCATGAGCGCCGAAGAAGGCAAGAAAGTGGCCGAATGGGCGAAAACGCTCGGCTGGCCGCTGATTGGCGACGTGCTCTCGCAAACCGGACAGCCGTTACCGTGCGCTGACCTGTGGCTCGGAAACGCAAAAGCGGTCAGCGAACTGGCGCAGGCGCAAATCATTGTCCAGTTGGGCAGCAGCCTGACCGGCAAACGCGTTTTGCAGTGGCAGGCGACCTGTGAGCCTGAAGAGTACTGGCTGGTGGATAACCTGCCGGGGCGGCTTGACCCGGCGCAGCATCGGGGGCGTCGTCTCGTCTGTTCCATCGATCGTTGGCTGGATCTACACCCGGCGGAGAAGCGCCAGCCGTGGGCCGTCGTGATTCCTGAGTTGGCGCGCCGGGCATGGCAGGCGGCGGTTGCCAGCAGCAAGGAATTCGGTGAGGCGCAGCTGGCGCAGCGCATTCACCGCTATCTACCGGATCAGGGCCAGCTGTTTGTCGGCAACAGCCTGGCGGTGCGCTTAATTGACGCGCTGTCGCAGCTACCGGCAGGCTACCCGGTTTACAGTAATCGCGGTGCCAGCGGAATCGACGGCCTGTTGGCGACGGCTACCGGAGTGCAGCGCGCCAGCGCTCGCCCAACGCTGGCTATTGTTGGCGATCTGTCTGCGCTCTACGATCTCAACTCGCTGGCGCTGATGCGTCAAGCTTCAGCGCCGCTGGTACTGATTGTCGTCAACAATAACGGCGGGCAGATTTTTTCTCTGCTGCCGACGCCGCAGGACCAGCGCAGCCAGTTTTATCTGATGCCGCAGAATATCCACTTCGAGCATGCGGCGGCGATGTTCAATCTGACGTACCATCGCCCGGCGGGATGGGATGAACTGGAGAATGCGTTGGAGGTTGCCTGGCGAGGGCCTGGCGCAACGCTGATCGAAATGGTGGTCAATGAAACCGACGGCGCACAAACTTTACAGCAGTTACTGGCGCAGGTGAGCCAATTATGACGCTGCACGCGGTGGTTGAACGCGGGCAGTCCGGCTATCCCTGGCTGGTCTTTTTGCACGGCTTTTCCGGCGACAGCCACGAATGGCGGACGGTGGGGCAGGCGTTCAGCGCATATCCGTGTTTGTATATTGATCTACCGGGCCACGGCGGATCGGCGAATATCGAAGCAAGAGACTTTGCTGATGTCTGCCAGCTCCTTAAGAATACGCTGAATAGTTACAACATACTAAAGTACTGGCTAGTGGGGTACTCCCTTGGCGGACGGGTGGCGATGGCCTATGCCAGCCAGCCGCGTAAAGGTCTATGCGGGCTGGTCGTCGAAGGCGGGCATCCGGGCTTGCAGGATGACAGCCAGCGTCTGCTGCGCCTACGAAGCGATGCAGCATGGGCTGAACGCTTTCGCTGTGAGCCATTGGCGCAGGTTTTCGCCGACTGGTATCAGCAGCTGGTCTTTGCCTCCCTTGATGAGCCCCAGCGCGCGGCGCTGGTTGCGCTGCGCAGCCGTAACAACGGTACGACTTTAGCGGCGATGTTGCTGGCGACCTCACTTGGTCAACAGCCCGATCTCCGTGGGGCATTACGCACTCGTGATTTCCCATTTCATTACCTTTGCGGCGAAAGAGATGGCAAGTTTCGCGCCATCGCAGATGAGCTATCCGCAACCACGCACGTGATTAATCATGCTGGACACAACGCGCATCGGGAAAATCCTGCCGCGGTAGTTGCTTGTCTGGCGCAGTTTTTAGCGAGTTAACTGAAGGACACTTTATGATCTCTCTTGATGAAGCAATGCTTTACGCCCCGGTTGAATGGCAGGACTGTTCTGAAGGCTACACCGACATTCGTTATCAAAAGTCGGCGGATGGGATTGCTAAAATCACCATTAACCGCCCGCAGGTCCGCAACGCCTTTCGCCCGCTGACCGTTAAAGAGATGATTCAGGCGCTGGCGGATGCCCGCTATGACGACAATATCGGCGTTATCGTCCTGACCGGCGAAGGCGACAAGGCGTTCTGTGCCGGTGGCGATCAGAAAGTTCGCGGCGACTACGGCGGATACCAGGATGACTCCGGCGTTCACCACCTCAACGTGCTCGATTTCCAGCGTCAAATTCGCACCTGCCCGAAACCGGTGGTGGCGATGGTCGCGGGCTACTCCATCGGCGGCGGTCACGTACTGCATATGATGTGCGATCTGACCATCGCGGCGGAAAACGCCATCTTCGGCCAGACCGGCCCGAAAGTCGGTTCCTTCGACGGCGGCTGGGGCGCATCCTATATGGCGCGCATCGTTGGGCAGAAAAAAGCTCGCGAAATCTGGTTCCTGTGCCGTCAATACGACGCGAAAGCCGCGCTGGATATGGGCCTGGTCAACACCGTGGTTCCGCTGGCGGACCTGGAAAAAGAGACTGTGCGCTGGTGTCGCGAAATGCTGCAAAACAGCCCGATGGCGCTGCGCTGCCTGAAGGCGGCGCTGAACGCTGACTGCGATGGTCAGGCGGGGCTGCAGGAGCTGGCAGGTAACGCCACTATGCTGTTTTACATGACCGAAGAGGGTCAGGAAGGGCGTAACGCGTTCAACCAGAAGCGTCAGCCGGACTTCAGCAAATTTAAACGGAATCCATAATGCGACAGGCGCAAGTTTACCGCTGGCAGCTACCGATGGACGCGGGGGTGGTGCTGCGTGAACGGCGGTTAAAAAACCGCGATGGCTTGCTCCTGTGTTTGCGCGACGGCGAGCGCGAAGGTTGGGGAGAAATATCTCCCCTGCCGGGATTCAGCCTTGAAACGCTGGACGAAGCGCAGGCGGCGCTGCTTGCCTGGGCGCAAGCCTGGCGCGATGGTGAAGACGCCGCGCTGCCGACGCTGCCTTCAGCGGCTTTCGGCGTGAGCTGCGCGCTGGCGGAACTGGATGACGAGCTGCCGCAGGCGGCGGACTATCGTGTGGCACCGCTCTGTTCCGGCGACCCGGACGAGCTGTTTGCGAAGCTTTCGCTGATGCCTGGCGAGAAAGTCGCGAAGGTCAAAGTTGGCCTGTATGAGGCGGTGCGCGATGGCATGGTAGTGAACCTGCTGCTGGAAGCGATCCCTGATTTGACATTGCGTCTTGACGCCAACCGTGCCTGGACGCCGCTGAAAGCCCAGCAGTTCGCCAAATACGTCGATCCGCAATATCGTGTGCGTATCGCCTTCCTTGAAGAACCCTGCAAAACTCGCGACGACTCACGTGCTTTTGCACAGGAAACGGGTATCGCAATTGCCTGGGATGAGAGCCTGCGCG